>NZ_JBEXME010000004.1:0-501342 GCF_040610355.1 Nocardia sp. NPDC004168
GCGTCCGCGACGAAGTCGCCAGCGGTGGTCGCTCGGACGCGAGCCATAAGAGGGCCGCGAACACCCAGCGCCGCAGGCGCTGGAAAACCAACACAGCCGCGCCGAAGGCGCGGCCAAACTACACAGCGCCTGCGAACTGGGCGTTGTACAGGCGGTAGTACGCCCCGCGCTCGTCGAGCAAGCGTTCGTGCGAGCCGTGTTCCACGATCCGGCCCGCTTCCATGACGACGATCAGGTCGGCGTCGCGGATGGTGGACAGGCGGTGGGCGATGACGAAACTGGTCCGGTCGCGGCGCAGGGCGGCGGTGGCGTGCTGCACGAGCAGTTCGGTGCGGGTGTCCACCGAGCTGGTCGCCTCGTCGAGGATGAGGATGGAGGGTTTGGCGAGGAACGCGCGCGCGATGGTGATCAGCTGTTTCTCGCCGGCGCTGACGCCGGAGCCCTCCTCGTCGATGATCGTGTCGTAGCCGTCGGGCAGCGCGTGCACGAAGCGGTCGACATAGGCGGCGCGCGCCGCGGCGAGGATCTCCTCTTCGCTCGCGTTCGGGTTGCCGTAGGCGATGTTCTCCCGGATGGTGCCCTTGAACAGCCAGGTGTCCTGCAACACCATGCCGATGCGCGAGCGCAGGTTGTCGCGGGTGATCTCGGTGATGTCGACGTCGTCGATGGTGATGGTGCCGGCGTCCAGTTCGTAGAACCGCATGAGCAAGTTCACCAGCGTGGTCTTGCCCGCGCCGGTGGGGCCGACGATCGCGACCACGTGCCCGGGCTCCGCCACCAGCGACAGCCGCTCGATCACCGGCTTGTCGGGTTCGTACCGGAACGAGACGGCCTCGAACTCCACCCGGCCGCGGTCGACCGGGCGCGCGTCGGCCATCACCGGGTCCGGGCTCTGCTCCTCGGCGTCCAGGATCTCGAAGATCCGCTCGGCCGAGGCGACGCCGGACTGCAGCAGGTTGGCCATCGCACCGAGCTGGGTCAGCGGCTGGCTGAACTGGCGGGAGTACTGGATGAACGCCTGCACCTCGCCGAGCGAGAGGCTGCCCGTGGCCACCTTCAACCCGCCGACGAGCGCGACCAGCACGAAGTTCACGTTCCCCAGGAACATGATCGAGGGCATGATCAGGCCAGAGATGAATTGCGCTTTGAAGCTCGCCTGATACAGCTGTTCGTTGCGCTCATCGAATGCCTTGCCGACCTCGCGGTTGCGGCCGAACGCGGTGACCACCTCGTGCCCGGTGTACGCCTCCTCGACCTGGGCGTTGACCAGGCCGGTGTACTTCCACTGGTCGACGAAGTGCGGCTTGGACCGTTTCGCGATCTGCGCGGTGACCACGATGGCGGCGGGCACGGTGAGCAAGGCGATCACCGCGAGCTGCCAGGAGATCCAGAACATCATGACCAGGATGCCGAGCACCGAGAACACCGAGATGAGCAGCTGGCTCATGGTCTGTTGCAGGCTCTGCGAGACGTTGTCGACGTCGTTGGTGACCCGGCTGAGCACGTCACCGCGCGGCGCGGAGTCGAAGTAGCGCAACGGAAGTCGATGGATCTTGTCCTCGACCTCGCTGCGCAGCCGCTTCACGGTCCGGTTGATCACGATGTTGAGCAGGTACCCCTGCAACCACCCGAAGACGGCCGCACCGATGTACAGCGCCAGCACCAAGGCGAGGACCCGCCCGACCGCGCCGAAGTCGACCCCCACCCCTGGCACCACGTCCATGGCGCTGAGCATGTCGGCGAAAGTGTTGTCGCCCTTGGCTCGCAGGGCTTCGATCGCCTGGTCCTTGGACACGCCGGGCGGCAGCTGTTTGCCGACCACGCCGTCGAAGACCAGGTTGGTCGCCTTGCCGAGGATGTAGGGGCCGACGGTGTTCAGCACCACCGAGACGATGACGAGCGCGATGATCAGCGCGACCTGTAACCGCTCCGGCGCGAGCCTGCGCAACAGTCGTTTCAGCGAGGGCACGAACGATTTCGCCTTGGTTCCCGGCGCACCGGGCGTTGGCATTCCGGGTCTCATCGCGCCTCCTCGGCACTCAGTTGCGACTCGACGATCTCCCGGTACTCCGAGCACTCCCGCAGGAGCTGCTCGTGCGTGCCGATGCCCGCTATCGCGCCGTCTTCGAGCACCACGATCTGATCCGCGTCCCGGATGGTCGCGATGCGCTGCGCGACGATGACAACCGAGGCGTCCGCGGTCTCCGGCTTCAGCGCCTCCCGCAGCCTGGCGTCGGTCGCCACGTCCAGCGCGGAGAACGAGTCGTCGAACAGATAAACCCGGGGCTTCTTCACCAGCGCTCGGGCGATGGCCAACCGTTGACGCTGGCCTCCGGAAACGGTGGTGCCGCCCTGCGCGACGGGGGTCTGCAGACCCTCCGGCATCTCGCGGACGAAGTCGGCGGCCTGCGCGATCTCCAGCGCGCGCCACAGCTCCTCGTCGGTGGCGTGCGGATTGCCGTAGCGCAGGTTGCTCGCGACCGTGCCGGAGAAGAGGTACGCCTTCTGCGGCACCAGGCCGATCTGCGAGCGCAACACCTCCAGGTCGATGTGGCGCACGTCGGTGCCGCCGATATAGACCGCGCCGTCGGTGACGTCCATCAGCCGGGGTATGAGGTTGATCAGCGTGGTTTTGCCCGCGCCGGTGGACCCGACGATCGCGGTGGTGGTGCCGGGGCGCACCTCGAATCGGATGGCTTTCAGCACCGGCTTCTCCGCGCCGGGGAAGGCGAACTCGGCGAACCGGAAATCCACGACAGCCGGGTCGTCGGTGAACGGCTGCGGCAGGCGCGGCGGGTGCACCGAGGACTCGGTGTCGAGCACTTCACCGATCCGGTCGGCCGACACCGCGGCGCGCGGCGCCATCATGGCCAGGAACGAGGCCATCATCACGGCCATCAGGATCTGCATGATGTAGGACAGCATCGCGGTGAGCGAACCGATCTGCATGTGCCCGGCGTCGATCGCGTGCCCGCCGAACCAGATCACCGCGACCGCGGTGACGTTGCTGATCAGCATGACCGTGGGGAACATCAGCGCCATCAACCGGCCGACCCGCAGCGCGGTGTCGGTGAGTTCGGTGTTGGCCAGGCCGAACCGCCAGGTCTCCTGCCGTTCCCGCACGAAGGCCCGCACCACGCGAATACCGGTGATCTGCTCGCGCAGTACCCGGTTCACCTCATCGATCCTGGCCTGCATGTCGCGGAAGCCGGGCACCATCTTGGAGATCAGCACGGCCATGGACAGGCCGAGCGCGGGCACCGCGATCAGCAGCAGCCAGGACAGGCCGAGATCCTCGCGCAACGCCATGATGATGCCGCCGACGCACATGATCGGCGCCATCACCAGGATGGTCGCCGACATCACGATGAGCAGCTGAACCTGCTGAATGTCGTTGGTATTGCGGGTGATAAGCGAGGGTGCGCCGAACATGCCCACTTCGCGCGCGGAGAAGGTGCCGACGCGGTGCAGCAGCGCGCCACGCAGATCGCGGCCCGCGCCCATGGCCGCCTGCGCGCCGAGATAGACCGAAGCGGCCGACGCGACAATCTGCACGCCCGTGACCGCGAGCATCCACAAGCCGGTGCTCCAAATGTAGCCGAGATCACCTTTGGTGACGCCGTTGTCGATCAGGTTCGCGTTGAGGCTCGGCAGATACAGCATCGCGATCACGGAAATCAGCTGAAGCACAACGACCCCCGCGAGCTGGGTGCGGTAGGGGTACAGATGCGTGCGGAGCAGTTGGGTCAGCATGATGAATCGCAGGCTACCGGCTGTCGGCGCGATACGTCGTGAAGATTTCTGACCTGCATGAATGCTCTCCCGTCGGGGTCTGCGGAGCTAGCGGCGCGCCCAGGCGCCTGGGTCTTCGGTGAGCGTTTCGACGAATCCGGGCAGCCGGTTGCTGGCGATGTCGGCGATGGTGACGTTCTCCAGCACCGCGCGAATATTGACCCGCAGCGCGATCCACACCCGCTGCAACGGCTCGGCCGCACCGGCATAGCGGACGTCCTCCGGCCGCGCGCCGCGCACCGACGCGAGCGGGCCCTCGATCGCGCGGATCACGTCGGCGATGGAGATGTCGGCGGCCGGCCTGGCCAGCCAGTAGCCGCCGTCCGGGCCGCGCCTGCTGATCACGAGTTCCGCGCGGCGCAGTTCGCCGAGCACGGACTCGAGCACCTTGGGCGGAATCCGCTGGGCGGTGGCGATCGCTTCGGCCTTGACCACCGGCGCGGCCTGCACAAGGGGTGCGCCGAGTCCGACCGCCGACTGGTCCAGCCGCGGCGCACTGGCGATCTCGAGCAGCGTTCGCACCGCGTAATCGACCTTCGCGGTGATGTGCACAGCAGCGACTCCTGGCGTCGAGGGGATGGCTCGAATCTACGCGGCGCCGCCGCCCGCGAGCACACAGGTCGCGGCGTCCAGCAGTGACGATTCCACCAGCGAGTCGTCCGCACCAGGCACGAGTTCCTTGGACACCAGCGCAACACCGATCACCTCGAGCGCGGCGCAGGCGCGCAGGTGCGCCTCCTCGGTGGCGTCCGGTCCGGCCAGCCACTCGCGCAGCGCCTTGCTGGTGTTCATCAGATCGGGGTAGCGGTCGGCCATGGCGTTGATGATCGCGACCGTGTCGCGCACGACCAGCGCCCCGGCGTCACGGTGATGGATCAGACCGCGCAGATACGTCCGCAGCACCTGGCGGATGCCTTCGGCATCGTGCGGCACCCGGTCGAGATCGTCCACCACCGAACGCATGAGATCGACGATCGGATCGATGATCGCCAGTAGCAGATCGAGCTTCGACGCGTAGTGATAGTAGAGCGACGCCTTTGTGATTCCTACCGCATCCGCGACCTCGCGCAGGCTCGTCTGCTCGAATCCTTTGGCTCCGAACAGCTTTACCGCGGCGTCCCGAATCGCGATTTTAGTGCTTCCACCTGCGGCGACAGCGCCGGGTGCGTCACGCACGGCCATTCGACGATCCTCTCATCACCTTCGCATCGAGCGAAGATCACCCGTAAAATTGAGGTTGTACCTCCGCTTAGCTCCTGGGTAGTCTACCTACCGCACGGTAGGCAGAAAGCGTCAGTGGAGGCGGAGGCAGGCAGGGCACCTCCGCGAGTGCTGTCTACACGCAGAACCAGCACGATCCCAGTCATCGCTAGGAGTAACCAGTCGTGTCCGTTTACCTGTACAGATGGGGGAAGTTCGCCTTCCGCCGGAAATGGATAGTGCTTCCCGTCTGGCTCGTCTTGTTCGTGCTCCTCGGTGGCTTGGGCGCGCAGCTCAGCAAGCCGATGAGCAACGACTTCAGCATGCCCAACCTGCCCTCGGAGCGTGCCAACGAAATCCTCGACAAACACTTCCCCGGCGCCTCCGCCGCGTACAAGTTCGACGCGGTCACCGGCACCTACGTCGCCGCCGCGCCGGAGGGTCAGACGCTGACCGATCCGGCGAACCGTGCGGCGCTGGACGCGTTCATCGCCAAACTCGGCCGGCTCGACATCGTCGACCACGGCAAACCCATCACCAACCCGGTCGAGGCGACCGAGAAGATGGGCTGCCTGAGCAATCCCGATCCCGCGCAGTGCAGCGCCGCCCCGCTGAACGTGCTGAGCAAGACCGCGCCCGCGACCGTGGCTGTGATCAATGTCCCGTTCACGATCGCGAAGGTCACCGACGTGACCGACGCCCAGCGGGAAACGGCCTACGACGTGGCCGCCGACGCGCGCAACGCCGGGCTGACGGTCGAGATGAGCGGCTCGATCGCGCAGAAGCAGGAAGCGCCCAGCGGCAAGTCCGAGATGATCGGCATGGCCGTCGCGCTGGTCGTGATGGTCGTGGCGTTCGGCGCCATCGTCGCGGCGTTCGTGCCGATCGTCACCGCGATCATCGGCCTCGGCGCGGCCACCTCGCTGATCATGCTCGGCACCTCGGTGATCGAGATCCCCAGCTTCACCACCTTCCTCGCCTCGATGATCGGCATCGCGCTGTCCATCGACTACGCGCTGTTCATCGTGTCCAGGTACAAGCATGAACTCGCGGTGCAGGATTCGCCGGAAGAGGCCGCCGGCACCGCGCTCGGTACGGCCGGTTCCGCCGTCGTGTTCGCCGGTCTGACCGTCATCATCGCGCTGGCGGGCCTGAGCATCGTCGGTGTCGAGTTCATGACGTTCATGGGTCTGGGCGGGGCCATCGCCGCCGGTTTCGCGGTGCTCACGGCGATCACGCTGATGCCTGCGCTGCTCGGCGCGTTCGGCCGGTTCCTGTTCAAGCCGAAGCTGCCGGTGGTCGCACAGCACGATCCCGAGGACGAGAACTCGGTCACCAACGGCATGCGTTTCGGCCGCCTGATCGGCCGCGCGCCGTGGGTCGCGCTGATCCTGAGCGTCGTGGTGCTCGGCGCGCTCGCCGCCCCCGCGGCCGGCTTGAACCTGGGCCTGCCCGGCGAGGACAGCATGCCGAAGACCTCCACCATCCGGAAGGCCTACGAGCTGCGGACCGAAGGCTTCGGCGAGGGCAGCAACGGCGTGCTGAACGTGGCCGCCGACCTGAGCGCCGTCCCCGCCGAGAACCGGGACGCCGCGGTGAAGGCGCTGCGCGACAAGCTCGCGTCCTACCCCGACATGGACTACGTGACCGAGCCGCAGTGGAGCCAGGACCAGCAGGGCGCGCTGCTGAACGGCGTGCCCAAGTCCGGGCCCAACAACCAGGCCACCAAGGATCTGGTGCGCGACGCCAGGGAGGCCGAGGGCCAGCTGAAGGCCGAGTACGGCATCGAGTACGGCATCACCGGCACCACGGCGATCTTCGCCGACGTGGACCACGTGCTGCTCAGCAAGATCGTGCCCTACCTGGCGATCGTGGCGGGCGCGGCGTTCGTCCTGCTGATCCTGGTGTTCCGGTCGATCCTGGTGCCGCTCACGGCGGCGCTCGGGTTCCTGCTGTCGATGGCCGCGACCTTCGGCGCGACCGTGCTGATCTTCCAGGAGGGCAAGCTCGGCCTGATCGAGGACCCGCATCCGCTGGTCAGCTTCATGCCGATCATGCTGATCGGCTTGGTGTTCGGCCTCGCGATGGACTACCAGGTCTTCCTGGTGACCCGGATGCGCGAGGAGTTCGTGCACGGCAGGTCGGCCAGGGACGCGGTGGTCGCCGGCTACCACCACGGCGCGCGCGTGGTGACCTCGGCGGCGATCATCATGATCTCGGTGTTCGGCTCGTTCCTGCTGGAGACCGACGTGACCGCGAAGTCGTTCGGTTTCGCCCTGGCGGTTGGCGTGCTGCTGGACGCGTTCATCGTCCGCATGGTGCTGATTCCGTCGCTGCTGGTGCTGATGGGCAAGTGGTCGTGGTGGATGCCGAAGTGGCTCGACCGCATCCTGCCCGATATCGACGTCGAGGGTACGAAGCTGCGTGAGCTGCAGCGGCGTTCCGCCGAGACGGCGAAGGTGCCGGTCGGCGTCAGCTGATCCGAAGGCCATGGCTCGGCCCCGCATCCGGAGTCCGGATGCGGGGCCGAGTGCGTTTCACCGGCTCGGTTGCGGCAGTTCGCAGTCGCCGACCTTCGGATCGACGCCGACATAGTTGAGCGGGCCCGCGAGGGCGGTGAGACCGATCGTGCCCCAACCGGCGCAGTTCAACGGCGGCCCGCTGTCGAAATAGTGCCGCTGCCCGGCCGCGAGCAGGCCGATCGCCAGCCAGGCCAGCAGCAGGAACCCGAGCACCCGGGAGCCTATGCCCGGGCCGCGGCCGGCACGCGCACGACGTTCGTAATCACGCTCACGACGCCCGTAATCACGCATCTCCTCGGTTCCTTCCGTGCTCCCCGTCGAGGGGGGATACCCGGCCACACCGACAGTTACCCAATCAGCCCGAGGTAGTGTGGATCGAATCGCGTCTCAGCAAATGTTTAGTTCACGGCCCGCGCAGACGAAAAACGGACAGCCGGGCGGCATACCCACCCGGCCGTCCGCGGTTACTCGATCGAACTACGGGCTCGGTTGCGGGACATTGCAATCCGCGACCTTCGGGTTGACGCCCATGTAGTTGAGCGGTCCCGCGATCACCGTTACGGCGATGGTGCCGAAACCGGCGCAGTTGACCGGCCCGCTGTCGAAATAGTGCCGTTGTGCTGCGGCGACCACGCCGATCAGCAACCAGATCAAGACGATTACACTTCCGATTCTCATGTTTCTCTCGCGCATCGTTCCCGCGCGGATTGTCCGACGGCGCATCTGGCATCGCGTCCTTCCCCGCACTTGCGTATCGGGCGTATACCCGCGATCACGTCGGTTACCCCTCATGAAAAGGACAATTTTCACTCCGGTTCTACGGGACTGCCGGCTGGTACCTTCGGTGGCATGGCGGCGCTGTTCCAGTGGACGATTCCAGGCTGGGTGATCCTGCTCGTGCTGGTGGCCGTCTACGAGTTGACCGTGAACAAGCGCCGCAGGCGCCGCCGCACACCGATCTCCGGCACGTTCACCGACGAATTCACCGCGCTGTTCTACTCGACCAAACGCATGGAGCTCGACCATCGCGAATCGGTGTCGATGTTGCGCGACGAGCAGGACCAGGGGGCACCGCCGCTGATCGGTGTCGACCTGGCCGGTCGCAAGGTCGTATTGCGCAGGGTCGGTAACGAGTAGCGCTGCGCGCCCGTGATTCTCAGCGAAGGTGACCGTCGTCGGACAGAATGAGGCCCATGCGCGGCTCGATGAATGAGAAATGGCAGCTGTTCGGCGAGCATCTCGAGTCCGCCCCAGCGCGGCTGTCGAGCCGGGTCCGCCGGGCGCTGCGAGCCAGAGCCGCCGGGACAGCCGACTCCGGCCAGGACGTTCCCGCTGAACTCGCCACGTTCGCGGACCTGGTGGCCGACCGCTCCTATCGGGTCACCGAGCAGGAGATCACGGCGCTCAAAACGGCCGGGCACACCGACGACGAGATCTTCGAGGCGACCGCGGTCGCCGCCTACGGCGCGGCCGACCGGCGCCTGCGCGCCGCGCGCCTGGCTTGGGAGGGGTACTGAGATGTGGCTGGAGGCAGTGCGTTCCGGTCACGACCGGCCGACCAAACTCGTGTTGTGGACCATGCGGCGGTTCAGCGGCGTGGAGGTTCCCGCCGTGCTCAAAGTGTTGTTCTACCGGCACAGGTTCTTCGGGTCGCCGCTGTCGGAGCTGATCCAGGACATCATGCGCGGACCGTCGTACTGGACCGTCGCCGAACGGGAGATCTTCGCGACGCATACCTCGCAGGCCAACGAGTGCCCGTTCTGCGCCACCTCGCACGAGGCGATCGCGGGCGCCTACGTCGACGCCGACGTGGTGACCCGCGCCTTGGCCGGCGGCGCGGACTCCTCGCTGCGTCCCGAGGCGCGCGCGATGCTGGCCTTCCTCGCGAAGATGGCTCGTGACCCGGGCGGGTTGACCGCCGAGGACGCCGCGCTGGTCCGGCTGGCGGGCGTCTCCCGGGAAGCGTTCGACGAGGCCGTCTGGGTCGGCACCTGCTTCAACGTGATCAACCGGATGATGAACACGGTCGGAGCGGGCCCGCTGGAGGACGCGCAGCGCGGCGTGAGCGCCCGATTCATCAAACTCGCCGGCTACCGTATGCCGCCTCCGGTGACATTCTTCTCGCGCGGCGTCTGACCGCATTTCACCCGATCCGCTCGCATGCCGGATCCATGTGTGTTTTCCTCGAATGGTGAGCCAAGTCCACTTGGGGCACATTTTCCACATCGCCGGAAGTCCCGCAGCCGGCGATGCGGCCGACGCGTTGGCCGATCTGCCGGACGGTGCGCTGATAATCGGGGAAAGCGGCCGGATAGTATTCTGCGGACCGCGCTCCGATATCCCGGCCGAGCACCGCGCCGGAGAAGTGTTCGATCATCGTCCAGGATTCCTGCTTCCCGGATTCGTCGACACGCATATCCACTTCCCACAGACCTTCGCGGGCGATGCCTACGGCGGCGGCCAACTGCTGGAGTGGCTCGAATTATGTATGTACCCCGCGGAATCCCGTTATGCCGATCCAGAATTCGCGCTATCGGCGGCCACCGAGTTCTGCGCACGGCGCATCGCAGCGGGGACCACGGCGGCGATGGTCTTCGGCTCGGCGTTCCCGCATGCGCAGGACGCCCTGTTCACCGAGACCCGGCGGCGTGGTCTGCGGATTGTCGCAGGCCGGGGAATCCAAACGACCGGAGCGGATGCGGCGGCGCCGCTGATCACCACCGAAGACGACGCCATCCGATTGACGAGCGAAGAGATCGACAAATGGCATGCCGCCGACACCGGTGACGTGGACACGGCGCTGCTGCACGTGGCGGTCGTTCCGCGGTTCTCGCTGGCGGTTACTCGCACGACGCTGAAAAACCTGGGCGATCTCTATGATTCGGTACGCGAACGCGGCGTCTATTTCCACAGTCACCTCAACGAGAACAACCGCCCCGGCACCGGCGAAGTCGATGCCACCAAGCAGGCGTACGACGTGGCGACCTATCTGGACACCTACGACGGGAAATTCCTGCCCGGGTCTGCGGTGGGCGGCAAGAGCATGCTCGGCAAGCGCACCATTCTCGCCCACTGCGTGCACTGCCAGGACGACGAACTGCGGCGGATGGCCGAAACCGGCACGTCGGTCGCGCACTGCCCGGTATCGCAGCAGTTCCTCGGTTCCGGCACGATGCCGTGGAAGCGGACGCTCTCCTCCGGCGTCACGGTAGCCGCGGGCACCGATTACGGCGGTGGCGACGAATGGCTTATACCACAGGTACTTTCCGCCGCGTTCAAAGTGCACATCTCCGAGCCGGGCGAGCAGGGCGTATCGATGCATCCCGCGGAAATGCTCTTCACCGGCACGCTGGCCGGTGCGCGTGCCTTGGATATGGAGAACCGTTTCGGGAATTTCGACGTCGGTAAGGAAGCCGACTTCATCGTGGTCGAACCGGCGCGTGTTCCAGCGCTGGAAAGCACGCTGGCATACGGCGTTCGCTCCGACGACCCCGTACTGGCCCGGGATCAGACACTGTTCGCCTTGCTGATGGGTATCCGAGAGCCCGCGATCACCGAGGTCTATGTGCGGGGCCGTCGCGTCGACGTCGTGTAGCGCCGATGAATGCCGCGGCGACCGTCGTAACGGTCTTTCACCGACCGGCGAACGACGCGGCCTTCCGGGACTGGCTGGCGCGGCTGACCGAAATCGCCCGCGCGATGCACGGGTTCACGCATTCCTCCGTCGCGGTGACCGAGAGCCCGATGCTCGAACCGGGATTCAGCGTCACATTCCGATCCGAGCCATTGCTGCACGAATTCCTGGACTCGGCCGAACGGGCAGCCACCGTCGCCGACGGTGAAGCGCGCGGCTTCCATTGCAAGAGCGCCGATCTGATCATCGTCGAGGGAGAGTCGCCGCCGCCGGGCGTCTGCGTGTTCCGGCACAGTGTCGCACGCGACAAGGAATTCGAATTCGAGGCGACCGAGGCGCAGCTCGTCGCGGCGAGTTCGAGATTTCCGGGATTCGAGGGCGCCGCCCTTTTCCCGGCGGACGGCGGCCGCTGGTTCTCGGTGCTCCGATTCCGGACACAACGGCAGTTGACGGAATGGCTGGGCTCGGACGAACGCGCCGCCGCGCTACCGGAATTGCGTTCGAAGCTGACCGAGGACTTCACCGTGGACGCGCACACCACGCCGTTCGGATCTACCGTCCGCACGGTCGACGGCGAGACCAGGATGACACCGACCTGGAAGACCGCCATGCTGGTGCTGCTGGTGCTGTATCCGACGGTGATGGTGCTGTCCCGGTTCCTCGGTCCGGTGCTCGACCGGCTCGGCGCGCAGCCGTGGCTGGCGTTGTGGCTCAGCCAGATCGTGAGCGTGGGCGTGATGAGCTATTTCCTCTCACCCGCGGTCGCGCGCCGGTTCCGCCGGTGGCTGGACCCGGTCGACGGCGCGAGCCCCCGGATCAGCATCGTCGGAGCGGCGGTGGTCGTCGTCCTCTACGCGCTGACACTGCTGCTGTTCGCGTCGGTGCGCTGGCTGCAGTACTGGGACTACGACTGAAGCTCAGGACAGGTCGAGGTGCCGGTTCATCGACATCGCCGCCTCGGCGAGGTCGGCGAGCTCGACCACCGTGACCCCCGTCTGCCGCAGTTTCTCCACGCCCACGCAGTTCGCCACGAATGTCGACGGCTCGCGCCACGCGATCACCACGACCGGAATACCGGCCCGCAATATCCGGTCCGTGCACGGCAGCCGATCCTTCGACCCCCGCTCCGAGCAGGGTTCCAGCGTGCTGTAGATCGTGGCACGCGCCAGCCGGGGATCGGCCGGGTCCACCTTGCGGAGCGCGGCCTCCTCGGCGTGCTCCTTGGGATCGGACTCACGCGAATAGCCGGTGGCGATCTCCGCACCATCGGCGACGATCACCGCACCCACCGAGAACGCGCCCTCCGCCACCGGGCACAAGCGCGCGAGTTCGATGGCCCGGTTCATCCAGTAATCGTGGTCGGGCTCGGTCACCGGAATCAATCTCCTTCGACTCGTCCTGCGGAAGATGAAAAAGCCCCTCACCTGTGCGAACAGATGAGGGGCTTTGGCGGTGGCGGAGGGATTTGAACCCTCGGAGGGGGGTTACCCCTCACACGCTTTCGAGGCGTGCTCCTTAGGCCGCTCGGACACGCCACCGCCGACAACCATACCGGACCGGTGCCGGATCACTAAATCGCCTGTAGACCTGGGGTGGGTGGGCTCAGCGCTGGGTGCGGAAGAACTCGTCGAGCAACGCCGCGCATTCGTCCGCGAGCACTCCGCCGCTTACCTGCGGCCGGTGGTTGAGACGGCGGTCACGCACCACGTCCCACAGCGACCCGACGGCGCCGGTCTTCGGCTCCCACGCACCGAAGATCAGACGGCCCACCCGCGCGAGCACCAGGGCACCAGCGCACATGGTGCACGGCTCCAGCGTCACGGCGAGCGTGGCGCCCTCCAGCCGCCACCCGTCACCGTGGACCGCGGCGGCGCGACGCAGCGCCAAGATCTCCGCGTGCGCGGTCGGATCGCCCAGCGCCTCCCGCGCGTTCGCGGCTCGCGCGAGTTCCATTCCGGCGGAGTCGAACACGACAGCGCCGACGGGTACGTCACGCTCCCCGGCGGCCGCCGCGGCGGCGATGGCCGCCCGCACCATATCGGCGTCGGCGGAGAACGGGTCGTCCGGGAGAACGCGCACGTCAGCGCGGTAGTTTGTCCAGCACCGCGGCGAATTCACCGGCGAAGCCGAGACGCTCGGCGATCATGCCGAGCTGCTCATCCGGATAGAGATCGGTCTCGGCGAGGATGACGCTCAGCACCGGTTCGGGCAGGCCGAGATCGGCGAGCACACCGAGGTCGCCCTCTTCCCACGGCTCCACGTCGTCCAATTCATCCGGATCGATATCGGGGATTTCCACGTTCAGCGCCTCTAGGACGTCCGCGGCGATGTCGTAATCGATCGCGGCCGTGGCGTCCGAGACGAGCATCCGGGTCCCGCTCGGCGCGGGACGGAGCACGATGAAGAACTCGTCGTCGATGTCGAGCAATCCGAACACCGCTCCGGAGCTGCGCAAAGCCTTCAGTTCGTTTTCCGCGGCGGACAAATCGGTGAGCGCGTCCCGGCTCAGCGGACTGCACCGCCATTTGCCTTCTTCGCGGACAACCGCCACTGCGAACCCTTCCACGTCGTCGTAATCGTCCGACGCCGCCCTGTTCGTGCCCGAGCGCTGTGCTGCCATGGCCGCAACGGTAGTCTGCTCGAGCGGAAATGTTGAAGTCGTATGCCAATCTGTTCGGGTGACTTCGGCGAAGAAAGCACCCGTGTGCGTCCTCGGGACCGGTTTGATCGGTGGGTCGCTGTTGCGTGCGGCCGTAGGCGCGGGCTACGACGGCTGGGGATACAACCGCTCCGCGGTGGGTGCGCAGGCCGCCCGTGCCGACGGATTCGACGTCACCGAAGACCTACCTGCCGCGCTGCGGCGCGCCGCGGAGACCGACGCGCTGATCGTCGTCGCGGTGCCGATGCCCGCGGTGGACCACATGCTCTCGGCGATCGCCGACTACGCGCCGGAATGCGCGCTCACCGATGTGGTGAGCGTGAAAGGGCCGGTCGCGGCGGCCGTACGCGAACACGGACTCGCCGAGCGGTACGTCGGCGGCCATCCGATGGCCGGTACGTCCGAATCCGGCTGGGCCGCCACCGATCCCACGTTGTTCCGCGACGCGGTGTGGGCGGTCGGCGTCGACCAGGGCACGCGGGTCGACCCGTGGAGCCGCGTAGTGCGCCTGGCGCTGGATTGCGGTTCGGTGGTGGTACCGGTCGTGGCCGCGGAACACGATCGCGCCGTGGCCCGCATCTCCCACCTGCCGCATGTGCTCGCCGAGGCACTGGCCCTGGCGGGCGCCACCGGTGGTGAGCTCGCGCTGGGCCTCGCGGCCGGGTCGTTCCGGGACGGCACCCGCGTCGCGGGCACGGCGCCCGACCTGGTTCGTGCGATCTGCGAACCGAATTCCGCGGCGCTGCTGGAAGTTCTGGACGAGACACTCACCGTGCTCGGCGCAGCGCGCGACAGCCTGCGTGACAAGCAATCCCTCGCGGACCTGGTCGAAGCCGGGCACGACGCGCGACAGCGCTACGAATCCGCGCGCCGCTGGGAGATCACGGACATTCGTCCCGGCGACCGCGATTGGCTGGAAGAACTGCGGGCCGCAGGCGAGCGCGGTGGGGTCATAACCCGGCTGAACTGACCGCGCGAGAACCGTCCCCTCCCAGACATTCCAGAGTCGGTCCGGCCGCTGCTGATCGCGGGTGAACACCTCGCGACATTTTCTCCGGCGGAGATCCATCCGCGTCGAGGTGCGCGAGCCTGGGCGGCTCCGACGACACTGCCTCTCGGGCAGTAGTCGCGGCGCCGAGAGACCGGCCGCGGGTGTCGACCCGGCGCGGCCTTCGGTGGCAGGCGCGTTCCCGGAGCTCCGGTGGCGATTCTGGAACCTCGGGGCTCGACGACCCGGTCCTCGGCACGAAAGCCTCGACTCGCGCATGCCAGCTCGTGGGCCGTCGCGCGGTGCCGCGTCAGATCCGTTCGGCCAGCCCCGGGTAGTCCAGCAGAAAGCCGTCGGCGTCCACCGTGACCGTCGCGCTGGAGACCGGCGAAAGCACGCTGATGCCGTCGGCGGCGCTGCTGTAGATCAGCGTGGCCTCTTGGACGAGCAGGTCGGGCAGGCGGACGTAGACCACAGGGACCTGGACGTCCTCGACCGCGTGCTGCAGGTCGTAGCGGCGGATCGGCAGGGTGTTGAAGAACGGGCTGAGCACCACGTCCACGTCGAGTGCTCCGGCGAAGGTGGAGCGCACGTGGTTGCCGCCCGCGTCGACGAGCCAGTAGTTCTCCTCGTCGCGGGCGATGGAGGCGTGCCGCTCCCCGGCGGCCGTCGTGGTGCGCAGCGACAGCCGCTTCGTCACGCCGTTCTCGTCGGTGACCAGGTCGTACGACGCGCTGAACGCGGGGTGGTCGGCGCCGGCGCCGCCGATCATCCGCCCGGTGGCGCGGATGCGGTTGCCATTGAGCTGTACCCGCACCGACTCCATCCGGGTCGCGTCGTGGGCGCGCCAGGTGAGGATCGCCGGCCACCGGGATTCTTGCGTGCTCGCGGCGGGGCTCTCGGGGTCGGAGGCTGGGGTCGTCACGTATCTACCGTAAGCGACGTCCGGCCCCCGCCCGTAGAACCGCCGCTCATCACACGAGCGACTCCCGCCACGCCGCGTGCAGGTCGGCGAACCGGCCGGTCCCCGCGATCAGGGCATCCGGCGCGCCGTCCTCGACGATCCGGCCGGACTCGAGCACCAGCACCCGGTCCGCGATCGCCACCGTGGACAGCCGGTGCGCGATGATCACGGCCGTGCGGCCGCGCAGCACGGTCTCCAGCGCCCGCTGCACCAGCCGTTCGCTGGGGATGTCCAGGCTCGACGTGGCCTCGTCCAGCACGATCACGGCGGGATCGGCCAGGAACACCCGCGCGAACGCGACCAGCTGCCGCTGCCCCGCCGAGAGCCTGCCGCCGCGTTTGCGCACGTCGGTGCCGAAGCCCTCGGGCAACGCCTGCACGAAGTCGTACAGGCCGACCGCGCGGGCCGCCGCGAACACCTCCGCGTCGGTGGCCTCCGGCCTGCCCAACCGGATGTTGTCGGCCACCGAACCGGAGAACAGGTAGGACTCCTGGGTGACCATCACCACGTTGCGGCGCAAATCGGCGTCGGACAGCAGGCGCAGGTCGACGCCGTCCAGGGTGACCACGCCGCCGGACGGGTCGTAGAACCGCGTCAGCAGCTTCGCCAGCGTCGACTTGCCCGCACCGGTCGCACCGACCAGGGCGATGATCTGCCCGGCCGGGATGTCCAAGGTGAACTCCGGCAGCACCGGTCGCGTCCGGCGATCCGACCGCACCGGCGAATCCGCGGACGGTACCGGCAGGGCGTCGGCAGGCGCGTTCGACTCCGCCGCGACGGCGCCGCTCGGCGAGCACCCGCCGACACTCGTGGACGCACCGGGCAGGACATGCGAACCGGCCAACGGCTTGCCGGTCGCGGCCAGGCCTCGCACATCCGACGGGCTGTCCGGTTCGTCACCGGTCGGGGCGCCGCCCGGCCGGACCGCCGAATCACCCACCGCGCCGGCATGACGGCCGCCGTCGTCCAGCCGGACGGCATCCGACTTCTCGGATGCGCCGCTGTCGGCCGTCGAACCGGCCGCGTAGCCGAACCACACCTTCTCCATCCGCACCGCGCCGGACGCCTTCGCCAGGGCGACCGGGCGACCGGGCTCCGGCACCGAAGGCTCCTCCTCGAGCACGCCCGAGATTTTCTCCAACGCGGCCGCCGCGGACTGGTAGGCGTTGAATACCTGCGCCAGCTCGTCCAGCGGCCCGTAGAACTCGTTGAGGTACAGCAAGTAGGCCGCGAGCACGCCGACCGCGAGATCGCCCTCGATCACGCGCCAGGCGCCGACCACGAGGATGGTCACCGTGGTGAGGTTGCCGAGCAGTTTGGTCAAACCCGCGTAGTCGCCCATGCCGCGCATGGCCGCGGTGGTCGCCTGGCGGTATTCGGAGTCCTCCACCGCGAGCACCGACTCGTTGCGCTGCTCCCGGCGGAACGCCTGCACCGCCCGCATGCCGCCCATCGACTCGACGAACTGCACGACCACCTTGGCGATCGCGGCGCGCGTGCGCCGGTAGCCCGCTCGCTGCCTGCGCTGCGCCCAGCGGGTGACCAGCGCCAGGGGAACGAATCCGATCAGCACGATCGCGGCGAGCGCCTGGTCCAGGTAGATCAGCAGCGCCGCGATGGTCAGCACCGACAGGATCGCGCTCAGCGCCTGGTTGAGCGCACTCTCCAGCAGTTCCTGCAGCGTCTCGATGTCGCCGGTGAGCCGCGCCACCACCTTGCCGGAGGTGTACTTCTCGTGGAAGGCGACGCTGAGCCGCTGCACATGTGTGAACGCGCGCACGCGCAGGTCGAACAACACGCTCTGGCTGAGCTTGCCGGTCACCCGCAGGAAGGAGTACGTACAGATCGAGCCGAGCAGGATCGAGCCGACGTAGCCGCCCACGGTCCTGGCCAGCGGCGCCCAGTCGCCCGCGACACCGCGCGCGATGCCGGTGTCCAGCGCGTGCGCGACGAACAGTGGCGCGGACACCTTCGCGATGTTGTCCAGCACGATGAGCACCAGCGCGAGGCCGGTGAGCTTGCGGTAGGGCCTGACCAGGTCGAGCAGCAGCCGCCGGGAGCGTCCGGCCAGCACCAGGTTCCCGGTCTCGGTGACCTCCTTGTCCTCGCCCGCGATGCCGCGCCAGTCGGCCGCGCCTTCCGCACGGGTCGGATCAGTCTGCGGCGCTTCGTCTTCCGAGACAGTGGTCGTAGTACTCACAGCTACTCACCTCCCATCAGTTCGCGGTAGCTCTTACTGGTGCGCAGCAATTGATCGTGGGTGCCCTCCGCGACGACCCGGCCGTCGGCGAGCACCGCCACCCGGTCGGCCAGCGCGGCCGTGGACGGACGGTGCGCGACGAGCAGCGTGGTCGCGTCGGCCAGCACGGTGCGCAGGCGTTCCTGCACTCGCTCCTCGGTCTCCACGTCGAGCGCGGACAGCGGGTCGTCGAGCACCATGATCCGGCTGCGCCTGCCTCCGCCCGCGCCGGTGAGCACCGCGCGAGCCAGCGCGAGGCGCTGCCGCTGGCCACCGGACAGGCTCAAGCCCTGTTCACCGATCCTGGTGTCCAAGCCCCAGGGCAGGTCGTCGACGAACGCGGTGGCCTGCGCGACCTCCAGGGCGCGGCGCACATCGGCGTCCGTGGCGGACGGGTCGCCGAGCGCGACGTTCTCCCGCACACTCGCCGAGAACAACACCGGTTCCTCGAAGGCGACCGACACCAGCGATCGCAGGTCGGCGACCCGCATCGCCGCGATGTCGATGCCGTCGATGGTGATCGCACCGCCCGTCACGTCGTACAAGCGCGGGATCAAGTTGAGCAGCGCCGTCTTGCCGCTTCCCGTCGCGCCGACCAGCGCCACCGTCTCGCCCGGGCGCACCCGCAACGACACCTCGCGCAGCACCTCGTTCTCCGCGTCGGGAAAAGCGAAACGCACAGCCTGCAATCGCAATTCACCACGGATGCGGTCCGGCAAGCGCACCGGATCGGCCGGATCGGTGATGTCGACCGGGGTGTCGACGATCTCCCAGTATCGGTCGGCAGCGGTGCGCGCGTCGTTCAGTTCCGCGAGCAGGAAGCCGGTCCAGATGATCGGCCACTGCAGGAAGGTCGCCAGCGTGATGGCCGCGATCAAGGTGCCGAGCGTCATCGTGCCGTGCGCCACCGCGTACCCGCCGTAGCCGAGAGCGAACGCGATGGCCAGTTGCGGAATGCTCAGCATGCTCGACCACAATGTCGCGTCCAGGCGCGCTTTCAGCAGCTCGGTCTGCCGCAATACCTGCGCCTGGGCGGTGAAGCGGCGGCCGAAGAACACGCCTCGCCCGAACGCCTTGAGCACCCGAACGCCCTGCGCGGACTCCTCGGCCGTGGTGGCCAGGTCCCCGGACTGGTCCTGCGAACGCCGCGAGGCCACCGCGTACCTGCGCTCGAAACGAATGCAGATGAACACCAGCGGAATGGCGATCACCGCGAAGATCAGCCCGATCTGCGGGCTCAGCCCGATCAGCACGAGCAGGCCTACCGGAATGATCACGCAGTGGATGAGCAGGAACGGTCCCGCGAACGAGACGAACCGGCGCATGGTGGCCAGGTCCTCGATCGCGCGGGACAGCAGCTGACCCGACTCCCACGCGTCGTGCCTGCCGATCGACAACGCTTGCAGCTTCCGGAAGATCTTGGCGCGCAGCGTGATCTCGATACGCGTCGCGGGGGCGGCGATCAGCCAGCGGCGTCCCCACACGCCACCGGCCTCGACCAGGCCGAGCGCCAGGACCACGGCCACCGGCCCGAGCGCGCCCGCGAGATCGCGGTGGGCGACCGGGCCGTCGATGATCCGCGCGATCATCAGCGGGATGACGACGGCCGTCAGGCCGGACAGCAGCGCCAGTCCGCTGGCGGCGAGCAGAATGCGGACGTGCGGACGCAGGTACGGCCAGAATCGGCGCAGGGAATGCAAGCGGCCCGTGGCGGCGGGCCGCTCCGTTCTGTCGGCCTCCGATTCGGCCGACGAAACGTCCAGCGTGACAGACAAGACTCCCCCTGTAGGTATGTGACTGGCGGCGGAGAACGAGACCCACGGTGATGTTCGCAGCAGGGTCCGACATCTCAGGGTCGCACCGGAACGCGCGTCGACCAACCGATTTTCCGGCCGCCGCCGGACATCCACGGCTCGTCGCGGCGACGGATTCGGCACTCATTCGCCCAGTTCACAACCTCTAGCGAACTCGAGGTCAAGTCGCGCGGATCCAGGCTCCCGGATACCCGCGGGTCACCGATCGCGACCGCTACCTCGAGACCGAGCTCTAGCCGACGCCCGCGGTCTCCGACTCCCACTCTTGCGGCGCGTCCGGGAAAGCCTGCTGCTGGTGGCCGCCGCGCAGCGTGCCCTCCAGATAGGCTGCCCGGCAGGCGCGGCGGGCGATCTTGCCGCTGGAGGTGCGCGGGATCGACCCCGCGGGCACCAGCAGCACGTCACGGACCATGACGCCGTGGCGGCGCGCGATCGCGGCACGCACCGTGTCGGCGACCGGCTCCGGCTCGAGCTTGCCCGCGCGGGCATTGCGCTCCGCGACGATCACCAGCTGCTCGGAGGTGTCCTCGGCATCGAACCTCAGACCGGACTGGCTGCCCTGTTCGAAGACCAGCGCGGGCAGTTCGTTGGCGGGTACCGAGAACGCCGCGACGAAGCCGGGGCGCAACGCCGTGCTCGATTCCTGGGCCGAGAACTCCAGATCTTGCGGATAGTGGTTGCGGCCGTCCACGATGACCAGGTCCTTGACCCGTCCGGTGATGTACAGCTCGCCGTCGAGGTACGCGCCGAAGTCGCCGGTGCGCATCCAATTGGCGTCCTGCGGCGTGCCCTCCGCGTGACTGCCCTCGGGCAACCGAGCGGTCAGCTCGGCACGGAAGGTGGCGGCGGTCTCCTCGGGACGGCCCCAATACCCGGTGCCCATGTTCTCGCCGTGCAACCAGATCTCGCCGACCTCGCCGTCACGCCTTTCTGTGCCGCGCTCCGGGTCCACGATCACCGCCCACTGCGACCGCGCGACGTATCCGCAGGACACCTGTGCGATCGCGTTGACCGCGTCCGCCGCGACCTCGACCATCCGCCCGGCGTTCAGCTCGGCCCGATCGACATAGACCACCTTCGCCTTGTCCTCGGCCCTGGTGGCGGAGACGAACACCGTCGCCTCGGCCATGCCGTAGCACGGTTTGATCGCCGTCTCCGGCAACCCGTACGGCGCGAACGCCTCGTTGAACTTCTTCATCGACGACACCGACACCGGCTCGCTACCGTTGATCAGCCCGATCACATTCGAGAGGTCCAATTCCTCGCCGGGCTTGGGTCTGCCGCGCGCCGCGGCGTGCTCGAACGCGAAGTTGGGTGCGGCGGCGAAGGTTCCGGCGCCGTCCGACGCGGCGGCCAGTTCCTTGATCCAGCGATACGGACGGCGCACGAACGCGCTCGGCGACATGATGGTGATGAACCCGCCGCCGACGGTCGGCAGGATCACGGCCAGCAGACCCATGTCGTGGAACAACGGCAGCCAGGTGACCCCGCGCGAATTCTCGGTGACGCCGATGGCGTCGATCATCTGCAGCAGATTCGTGCCCACCGCGCGGTGGGTGATCTCCACGCCCGCGGGCGTCCGGGTGGAACCCGAGGTGTACTGCAGGTAGGCGACGCTGTCGATGTTGATGTCCGGGCGCACCCACGAAGCGCCGACACTGTCCGGGATGGCCTCCACCGCGATGATCCGCGGACGCTCCTGCGGCGGCAGGTGCCGGAAGAATTTCCGCACACCGCTCGCCGCCGAACCCACCGTGAGGATCGCGGCGGGCTTGCAGTCGCCGAGCACCGCGTGCAGCCGGTCGGTGTGGCCCTGCTCCTCCGGATCGAACAGCGGAACCGCGATATTTCCCGAGTACACCGCGGCGAAGAGCGCAACGACGTAGTCGAGTCCTTGCGGAGCGAGGATCGCCACCCGGTCGCCAGGGCGCGTGACCTGTTGCAGCCGGGCGGCCACCGCGCGCAGGCGCACACCGAACTGCCGCCAGGTGAGCTCTAGATATTCGCCGTCCCGCTCCCGGGAGTAGTCGATGAAGCGGTAGGCGAGGTCGTCGCCGTTCTCCACGCTGTGCTTGTCGACGAAGTCGATCAGGGTCTTGTCCCCACGAATCTCGATATTGCCCTGATCGTCCAGATAGTCGTCGAAAGTTTCGTCGATCATCGCCTTATCCTTTTCCAGCGCACAGACACTCGGGCCGTGCAATGACACCGAACACAGGTCGATAACGAAGCGTCGGGAAGGCTAGCAGGTGTCCCGGCCACCTGGCCCTCAGTACCGGCCGAAGGCGAGCGCGACATTGTGCCCGCCGAAACCGAACGAATTGTTCAAGGCGTAATCGATACGGCCCGGCCTGCTTCCGCCGTGCACCACATCCAGATCGATCTCGGGATCTTGATTGTCCAAATTCAATGTGGGCGGAATGATTTCGTCCCGCACGGTAAGTACCGTGAGCACCGATTCGAGCGCGCCGACCGCGCCGATGGAATGCCCGAGAGCCGATTTCGGCGCGTAGACCGACGCATGGGTGCCAACGGCCTCGCCGATCGCACGCGCCTCCGCCGTGTCGCCGATGGGAGTGGCGGTCGCGTGCGCGTTGACGTGCGTGACATCGGACTTGGCCAGGCCTGCCGTCCGCATCGCCCGCGACATCGCGCGCGCGGCGCCGGTGCCCTCGGGATCCGGCGCGACCAGATGGAAGCCGTCGGAGGTGACGCCCGCGCCCATCAGCCGGGCGTGAATGGTCGCGCCGCGCGCTTTGGCGTGCTCCTCGGTCTCCAGCACCATCAGCGCGCCCGCCTCACCGAAGACGAAGCCGTCGCGGTCGGCGTCGAAGGGACGGGAGGCGCTCTTCGGTGCGTCGTTCCTGGTGCTCATGGCGCGCATCATGGTGAACGCCGCGATCGCGAGCGCCTGGATGGAACCCTCCACGCCGCCGGTGACCATCACGTCGGCGTCGCCCATGACGATCATCCGCCATGCGTTGGCGATCGCCTCCGCACCGGAGGAACAGGCCGAGACCGGCGTGGTCACCCCGGCCCGCGCACCGATCTCCAGCGCGACGCAGGCCGCCGCGCCGTTCGGCATCACGGCCTGGACCGTGTACGGCGACACTTTGCGGTAACCGCCGTTGTGCAGCTTGTCCCGAGCGTGGATGATCGCCTCCGCGCCGCCGAGCCCGGTGCCGATGGACACCCCGAGACGGCGCGTGTCCACCTCGGGGCTGCCCGCGTTGCGCCAGACCTCACGCCCGAGCACGACGGCCAACTGCTCCACGTAAGCGAGCCTGCGGGCCTCGGCGGCGTCCAGATACGCGGCGGGCGGCACCTTCAGATGCCCGCCGATGCGGACCGGCAGCTCGAATTCGTCGATGAACTCGTCTTCCAGGACGTCGATACCGCTGTCGCCGTTGAGCAAGCCTTTCCACGTGGAATCCACGTCACCCGCGATGGACGTGGTCGCCGCCAGGCTGGTGACCACGACCGAGGGAAACTGTCCGTTTTTAGTGGAAGGCATCTGCATGTTTCGCTCACTTTCCCTAGCGTCGCTCTGGAACTTCGTCGAGCAAAAGCAATGCGCGAGCGCGCCACCAGGATCGTGGGCGGCCCGCGCGGATGGCACTGGAGCGCAGGCGGATCGGCCGGTCATCACGTCCGGGTGCGACCACCCTTGTGCATTATTGGAAAAGCGCACCGATCGCACGGCGTGACACGCGGACCGTACCAGGTGCCGGGGACGATGGTCGCGATGTTCGGGGAACGCCTCGGACGACTCGAGTAACCTGCTCCCCGGGCACAGGACGCGCGGGCGGCGTCCGGTGTGGACGCGAGAAAGGGAAGGTCGTTGACGGGCGCGCGGATGGTCGGGCTGTTCGCCGGGATCGGCGGACTCGAGCTCGGCCTCGGCAGGCACGGCTGGCACACCGAGTTGCTGTGCGAGATCGAGCCCGGAGCCCAAGGCGTGCTCGCCGCCCGTTTCCCGGACGTGCCGCTGCATTCCGACATCACCGGACTCCGCGCCATCCCGGCGGGAACGGAACTGGTCGCGGCGGGATTCCCGTGCCAGGACCTCTCCCAGGCGGGGCGCACCGCCGGTATCACCGGCACGCGCTCGGGTCTGGTCGACGAGGTGTTCCGCCTGGTCCGCCGGAAGCGGGGCCCACGCTGGCTGCTGATCGAGAACGTGCCGTTCATGCTGCAACTCGGCCGCGGCGCGGCCATGCGGCACATCACGGGCGCGCTCGACGAGCTCGGCTACACCTGGGCCTACCGGGTGGTGGACGCCCGCGCGTTCGGCCTGCCCCAGCGCAGGCAGCGGGTGCTGATGCTGGCCTCCCGCACCGAGGACCCGCGCGGGGTGCTGTTCGGCGAGGACGCCGGTCCCCGCGCGATCGGCGATCCCGAGATCGATCCGTGCGGCTTCTACTGGACCGAGGGGGTGCGCGGACTTGGCTGGGCGGTGAACGCGGTTCCGACCCTGAAGGGCGGCTCCGCGCTCGGCATCGCCAGCCCGCCCGCGGTGCGGCTGCCGTCCGGGGAGATCGTCACGCCCGGCATCGCCGACGCCGAACGTCTGCAAGGTTTCGACGCGGGCTGGACGGCGCCCGCGACCGACGTGCCCGGCATCAGGAAGGGCCACCGCTGGAAACTGGTCGGCAACGCGGTGAGCGTGCGAATGGCGGCCTGGGTCGGGTCCCGGCTGGCCGCTCCGCTCGCACCGATCTCCGGCGAGCAACCGCTGTCGCCGGGCACTCCGTGGCCGGTCGCCGCATGGGGACACAACGGTGCCGCCTATCGGGTGCCGGTTTCCACCTGGCCGGTGCACGAGCCGTACGAGGACCTGGCCCACTTCCTCACCGACGCGCAGTTGCTCTCCGCCCGCGCGACGGCCGGATTCCTGCGCCGCACCACCATGGGCAGTCTGCGCTTTCCGCCCGGCTTCCTCGCCGACGTGGAAAGCCATCTCGATCGGATGGGTGGATGGGCGGCATGACCCGCAGGCCCACGACCGACGCGGTGACCAGCGCGAGGATGGCGCGTCAACGGCGCACCGGAACCGATCCGGAGCTGGCGCTGCGCCGGGAACTGCACCGGCGCGGGTTGCGCTACTTCGTCGATCGCGCGCCGATCCGGGGACAGCGCAGGCGCGCCGACCTGGTGTTCCCGCGCAGGCGCATCGCGGTCTACGTGGACGGATGCTTCTGGCACCGCTGCCCGCAACACGCCACCGACCCGAAGAACAACGCCGAGTGGTGGGCGGCCAAACTGGCGGGCAACGTGGCCAGGGACCGGGCCACCGACGCGGCGCTCATCGCCGCGGGATGGCACGTGGTCCGCGTCTGGGAGCACGAAGATCCCGTCAGTGCGGCCGACCGCGTGCAGGCCGCGCTGTCAGCGGTGTCGCACCCGCACGAGTGAACGCGGGGCGTGGGCGGCCAGATAACCGGACGCCACCATCACCGTCATGACCGCGATTCCGGCGGCGGCAGTCGCGAAACCGAGCATGGGGACCTCCTCGAGTTGCAGCTGTCGACCAGCGTGCCGGGCGAAGCTGACAAGACCCTGTGTGCCGGATGGTAATGACGTGTGCGGCCCGCCGCTGTCCGGCGCGCTCGAGCGACCAGCAGAATGAAGGCGTGACGAGTGGCCCGGAGATCGCTGTTCGGCGCGTACGACCGGCGATGGTGCTGGTCGCCGCGGCGATCGCGATCGCTGGGATCTGCTACTCGTCCTGGGTGCTGCAGTTCGTGCTCGGCATCGACCTCGACCCGGTCGACACATTCCTCAGCGAACTGGACGCGGAGGGCAAGCCGTACCGGGAGGTGTTCGCGACCGCCGACCTGATCGTCGGGGTGGTCCTCGCGCCCGCGGCGATCGCGGGCCTGGTGTTGTTCCCGCGCCGCAGACTGACCAACGTCGGCTGGATCGCGCTGTTCTGCTTCGGCGCGGCGACCGTCGCCGACGTGCTGCTGCCGCTGCACGACTGCGTCCCCGGTGAGAGCGGGTGCGGCGGCCCGAGCGAACTATTTCCGCAACTGCATCAGCCGCACGCGCTGACGAGCACGCTGGCGGTCACCTCGATCGCGGTCGCCGCCTTCGCCTTCAGCCTCGCCGCGTTCCGCTATCGACGCTGGCGGGTGCTGCGCGAATCCGGGCTGGTCGTGCTGGTGATCGGCTCGCTGGCGACGGTGTGGATGCTGGTGGCCGACAACCTGCCCGGGAACTACGCCCTCGGCATCGCCCAGCGGATCCAGGTGGGCGCGATGTCGCTGTGGTTGATCGCGCTGGCCGCCGCGGTGATCGTGGAGGGGCGGGAGTCGAGCTGACGGGCCGATGGGGGAGTTCGGCGATCCGGTGACGCATGCCGGGCATTCGAACAGCGGCGGGACCGGACAGCACTCCAAGTACCTGCGAAGGCGGGGAGTACTCATCGACCGGTGCGGGTGTGCACACGGTTCGGCGATCTGGTGGCGGATCTAGGGCGGGTGACCGGCGGCGGAACCGGCCGACACTTCCCGGTTGCTCTGACCGCGTTCGGAACGACTGCGGAGATTCGCCTCACGCGGGTGCCGACAGAGCGCGATGACGCACCCGCGCCGAGCGCCGTGCGATGCTGTCGCGCATGAGTGATCGCGTGAACATCTCCTCGGGTTCGGAGTTCGAAGACATCGTCGGCTACTCGCGGGCGGTCCGGCTCGGCGATGTCATCGCGGTCAGCGGGACCACCGCTTCGGCTCCCGGCGGCACGGCGGTCGGCGGCGACGACATCGGCGAGCAGACCAGGGAAACCCTGCGACGCATCGCGTCCGCGCTGGAAGAGGCCGGCGCGAGCCTGGCCGACGTGGTGCGCACCCGCATCTTCGTCACCGATATCGCCCGCTGGCCCGAGGTCGCCAAGGCGCACGCCGAAGTCTTCGGCGAGATCCGTCCCGCGACGGCTATGTACGAGATCAAGGCGCTGATCACTCCGGCCTTGCTGGTCGAGATCGAGGCCGACGCGATCGTCGGCGGGTAGATCGCCGGGCGGGCTTCCAGGCCGCCGTGGTCTGTCCGGCTACCCGCCGAACCGGCGAGCCGTCATGCCGCCGAAGCGGATGGATCGTCGCGAGCGGCGATCGCGCTCGTCACAGACCGCCCCAGCCCGCTGCCAGTCCTGGGCGGAATCACGGCTTGTCGCCCACGACGGCGGCACGCCGGAGATTCACCGCCCTGCACCGAAACGCCCGGGTCCGGCGATCTCCCCTCGAGTGCGACCACGGAGTTGTCGGATGTCGGTGCTGCGGGCTTGCATGTAGCGCCGGCGTTGAGCCCCTGTCGGAGCCGACGCCATCCGGTGTCTCGTGCGTCATCCAGCGCCGACGACACCGGTAACGACCGAAGGCACAACACGCAGGCCCACAACAGTTCCGATGACCTTCGATCAGCTGGGTCCGGCCCGTCGTTCGCGGCGGACCGGGTCTCGCATCGCTAGGGTCGAAACCGTGACCACCGCCTCGCAGACTCCCGTGCACCTCGACACCGTCGCCGAGGCGACCGCACGCCTGCTCGACACCATCCGCGGCCTCGACGAGCACGCCGTCACCGAGCCCTCCCTCCTGCCCGGCTGGACCCGCGGCCACGTCCTCGCGCACCTCGCCCGCAACGCCGACAGCTTGGTGAACCTCCTGCTGTGGGCGCACACCGGCGTCGAAATCCCGCAATACGCCAGCCCTTTCCTGCGCGACGCCGACATCGAGGCGGGCGCACCCCGTCCACTCGCCGAACAGCTCGCCGACAACGAGGTCGCCGCGACCCGTTTTCTCGGCCTCGCACGCTCCCTCACCGACGACGCATGGCGAGCACAGGTCCGCACCCGCCAGGGCCGCCCTATCCCCGCAACCGAAGTCCTGTGGATGCGCCTGCAAGAGGTCGAAATTCACCACGTAGACCTGAACGCGGACTACCACCCCGCCGACTGGCCCGCCTCCTTCGTAGCCCGCATCCTCCCCCAGGCCACCGCCGACCTCACCCGCCTCACCGCCGACACCCCCCTTGCCATCACCATCCAGGCCACCGACACCGACTTCACCGCCCCCATCGGCCCCTCTCCCACCGACACCATCTCCGGCCCAGCCGCCTCCCTCGCCGCCTGGCTCCTCGGCCGCACCCCCGGCACCGACCTCACCGGCCCCCTCCCCACCCTCCCCGCCTGGAAGTAACCACGAGTGGCACACCACTGCGGCATCGCCCGAGAAGCCGTCTCCATGGTGTGCCACTCGCGAGCGTCACCTACATGGATGTAATGCGAGAAGGCCCCTCCGCTGCTATCGGAGGGGCCTTCTACCTGCGTGCGCCCGAAGGGATTCGAACCCCTAACCTTCTGATCCGTAGTCAGATGCTCTATCCGTTGAGCTACGGGCGCATGTGTTATTCAGTTGTACCCGGTTTCCCGGGTGTGGCGGAGGCGAGAGGATTTGAACCTCCGGTCCCCGTGAAGGGACAACTCATTAGCAGTGAGTCCCATTCGGCCGCTCTGGCACGCCTCCTGGAGCCTTCTCTTCGAGGGCACCGGTCCTTTCGAACCGCCGAGCAGAAAGGTTACAGGAGCTACCGACCAGATCACAAAACGGCTGGTCAGCGTAGGTTGCTGTCGAACCAATCGAAGATTCTGGTCTGCGAATCGACCGCGTCGCCGTCGTCCGCCTCGAAGGTGTCGGCCCGGTGGTGCAGGCCGGAGTAGGTGACCACCAGGCTGGCGACCGCGGCGCGGGCGGTCGCGTCGCGTAGCTCGTCCACCTGGGCGGGCGGGGTGGATGGGTCGTCGACGCCGAACAGGCCGAGCCACGGCGCCTGCAGGTTGGGCGCGGCGCGCACGAGGGCGTCGGCCTGCTCGGTGAGCGGCTCGGTGATGCCGTGCGCCGCGACGCTCACCGCGGCGCCGATCGGGCGATTGGTCGCGACCAGGAACGCGGCGGTGCCCGCGGAGTCGAACCCGAGCACGCCGATGGTGTCGGGGAACACCCCCCGCCGGGTGAGCCAGTCGAAGCAGGCGTCGAAGTCCGCGAACAGCTCGTCGCCGAAGACTCCGGCGCCGGGTTCACCGTCGCCCCGATGGAAGAGTTTGGGCGCGACCACCGTCCAGCCCTCGCCGGCCAGCGCGTTCATCAGGTCGCGTAACGCGCCGGAGAACTCGCGCGACTCGTGCAGCAGCACGATGCCGCCGCGGGCGTTTCCATCCGGCTCCACCACCGTGATGGGCACCTGCCCACCGCTGGCCGGCCGCTCGTCTTCCTGGTCGCTCGCCCGCAGCGGGGCCAAATCGTCGTAGGTGCCCGACATGAAACCAGCGTAGGGCGAGTTGCTGAACTTCGGTAGAAGTTGCACGTGAGGGGCTATATCCCAAAGAATTTCCGGTACGCCGATCGGGCTTTTCCGGCGCCGATTAGGGTTGGAGTGTGACAGCGCAGATCCGGCCGGACCTCGAATCGATCCCGGCGTACACCCCCGGCCGCAGCAATCCCGGCGCGGTCAAGCTGGCCAGCAACGAGACGACCGTCGGTCCGCTGCCCGCCGCCGCCAAAGCCATCGCCGAAGCGGCCGAGCTGGCCAACCGGTATCCGGACAATCAGGTGACCGAGTTGCGGACGGCGCTGGCCGAGTTCCTCGGGGTCGGCTTCGAGAATGTCGCGGTCGGCTGCGGCAGCGTGGCGCTGTGCCAGGAGCTGGTGCAGATCACCTGCTCGTCACCGTCGGACGAGGTGCTGTACGCGTGGCGCTCGTTCGAGGCGTATCCGATCGTGACCAAGGTGGGCAACGCCACCGCGGTGCAGGTGCCGCTCACGGCCGGTCAGGTGCACGATCTGGACGCGCTGGCCGCCGCCGTGACCGAGCGGACCAAGTTGATCTTCGTCTGCAACCCGAACAACCCGACCGGCACCGCGGTAGGCCGAACCGAGCTGGTCCGGTTCCTCGACGCCGTGCCGTCGCACGTGCTGGTGGTGCTCGATGAGGCGTACTACGAATACGTCCGGCTCGCCGACCGCCCCGACGGCGTCGAGATCGGCCGAACCAGACCCAATGTGGTTGTGCTGCGCACCTTCTCCAAGGCGTACGGCCTGGCCGGGTTGCGGGTGGGCTACGCGGTGGGCGATCCGGCCGTGATCACGGCGCTGCTGAAGGTGCACATCCCGTTCAGCGTGAGCAGGCTCGCGCAGGCGGCGGCGATCGCGTCGCTGGAGTCACGCCACGAATTGCTGGATCGCACGGACGTTCTGGTCGTCGAACGCGAGCGGGTGCGCGACGCGCTGGTGGCGGCGGGATACCCGGTGCCGCCGAGTGAGGCGAACTTCGTCTGGCTGCCGCTGGGCGCGCGCAGCGCCGAGTTCGGCGAGGCCAGCGCGGCGGCCGGGGTACTGGTGCGGCCGTACGGGACCGACGGGGTGCGCGTCACCATCGGCGACCCGCACGAGAACGACCTGTTCCTGAGCTTCGCCAGCGCCCCGGAGGTGCTCGCCCGGTTCCTTGGTTAGCGGACGCCTATCGCGGGCGCGATCGTGGGCCAGGAGAGGGCGAGCTCGTCCTCCCAGTACGGCCAGGAGTGCGTGCCGGTGGCCCGGAAGTGCGCGGTGACCGGGATGCCGAGCGACCGCAGCCGGTCGGTGAGCCGCCGGGTGCAGGCGTTGGTGGCGGCCTCCAGCGGGCCGCCGAACGTGATGGCGCTGGGCAGGTCGACATTCGGCGTCCCCGGCACGTCGTGCACACCGGGCAGGCCGCTGCCGACCGACAGGTAGATCGTCTTGCCCCGCAACGCGTCCGCGTGCAGGGTGACGTCGTGCGCAAGCCAGTCCGGGTCGTCCTGCTTGCCGAACATGTTGTCCGGCTCGCCCATGTAGGTGGCCACCACCGCCCGCGCCTGCGCCTGGCCGATGTCGGTGCCCATCGAGAAGCAGCCGCTGTGCGCCCCGATGGCTTTGTAGAGCGTCGGCTGCCGGAACGCGAGCATCATCGCGGCCTCCGCACCCATCGAGACGCCCATCACCGCGTTGGTGCCGTTGCCGTCGAACTTCGCGTCGATCAGCGGAGGCAACTCCTTGGTCAGGAATGTCTCCCACTTGTTGGTGCCGAGCACCGGGTCCGGCTGCTGCCAGTCGGTGTAGAAGCTGGCCGGCCCGCCGACGGTGAGCACGACGTTGACGTCCTTGTCGGCGTAGAAACGGTCGGCGTGCCCGAGTTCGGTCCAGTTGTTGCTGTCGGGGCTCGCGCTGCGGCCGTCGAGCATGTAGACGGTGGGACGCGGGCGCGACTGGTCGCGTGGCAGCAGTACCTGCACCTCGACCACCCGGCTCATCGCGGGCGAGGCGACGTAGACCCGCAGCCACCGATCGTTGATCGGTTCGATGCGCTCGATTCGCGGCGTCGAGGGCTGTTTACTGGTCGGCTCCGCCGGGCCGGGACCGTCCGACGATCCGGTGTTGACCGGCGGCGGATTGCCGGGTGCCGCCGTGACCTGGGGTGCACCGAATGACACCACACCGGAAACGAGTGCGGCACTGATCAGAGCGCTGGAAAGCCAACGCCGCACCCCGCGACACAGCATGCCGACCATCCTGCCAGAGATGTCGATGGCCGCAGGAAGGCCGTCGCCGTGTCGAAGACCACGCACCGTGCTCACCGTGCGGGCAGACCGTCCTGCCAGCGCCGCTCCACGCCGGCGAAACGCCATACCGCGACGGCGATCGCCCAGGTGAGCACGAACAGCCCGACGATGATGAACCCGAGATCACCCAGGTCGAGATTTCCGATCCAGGCGACGACGCCCGAGTGGACCTCGAGCCGCTCGGCGAAGATCGAGACGATCTCCTGCCCGCCGATCAACAGCGCCACGGCCACCGACAGTCCGGTGATCACCAAGTTGTAGTAGATCTTCCGCACCGGCTCGGCGAAGGCCCAGTCGTAGGCGAAGCTCATGAACGAACCGTCCAGCGAGTCGAACAGCGCCATGCCCGCCGAGAACAGCACGGGCAGTACCAGGATGGAATACCAGGGCAGCCCGGTCGCCGCCGCGCCGCCCGCGATCACGAGCAGCCCGACCTCGGTGACGGTGTCGAAGCCGAGGCCGAACAGCACGCCCACCGGATACATGTGCCGCGGCCTGCGGACGAGGCCGAGCACCGGTCGCAGCAGCCGGTTGAGCAGGCCCCGGCTGTCCAGCTGCCGTTCCAGCTGCGCCTCGTCGAATTCGCCGCGGCGCATCTGCCGGAACACGCGCCAGATGCCGACCAGCGACGCCAGATTGAGCAGACCGATCAGGATCAGGAACGTGCCGGAGACGCTGGTGCCCCACAAGCCCGTCCAGCGTTGCAGGGCCGAATCCTCGTCCGCCAAGCTGGACGCCAGCGCCCGCACACCGAAGGCGAGCAAGGCCACGAGCACGAACACGACCGTGGAGTGGCCCAGCGCGAACCAGAAGCCGACTGTCCGGACCTTTTGCTTCCCGCTCTCCGCCACCAATTTTCGAGTGGTGTTGTCGATGGCGGCGATGTGGTCGGCATCGAACGCGTGCCGCATGCCGAGCGTGTACGCCGTCACCCCGAGACCGATGCCGAACACCGAACCGTCGATCACATAATGGTTCGGCGCGACGAACAGCAGCAGCGTCCCCCAGCCGAGGACGTGCAGAGCCACGACGGTGATGGTCATTCCGATGACACTGCGCACGAGCGAACCCCTCGACCCCCGAAATGCAGACACGTCAACGATACTCGACCGCACCGACATCGGTCCGCGTCTCGGGGCGATCCAGCAAATCCAGCAAATCGCGGCACACCATCAGCACACCCGCCGTACGCTGAGCGCCGAGCCTTTTCCGGGTATCGAACTAGGACGGGCATGATCGCGCATCCACACTATCGGCGCCGAGGTCACCGCACTGCGCTGCACCGCACCGTGCAGACCGGCCGCCCGGTTCACAGTCGCGACGGCCCCCGTGTCTCCTGAGTCGGCCTCGAATCAAAGCTAATCCGTGGCATCTGCCATGCGCGGGCCACCCCGAAGAAGCGGTCCCCGCTGCGCTTCCCGCGCGAATTCTCTGCTCGATTCGTCTGTTTCATCGCAGCACCTATGCCCGACCGGAGAAAACCGTGAATCCAGTGTCGCCCGTCTCCTCGATCGAGAACCAACCGGACACAAATCCTTTCCTGCCCGATCTGGAACGCCGGATGCGGGAGTGCGACGAGTTCTTCCGGCTGCCCGAATTGGCGCACCTGAGCGCGCAGCGCCGCCGCTGCGCGCTGGAGCAGCTCGAACAGACCGGCTCCTACCTGCAGACCGCCGAAGAGATCCTGATCGGAGCCAAACTCGCCTGGCGCAATCACGCCCGCTGCGTCGGCCGCAAGCATTGGCGCTCGTTGAAACTGCTCGACGCCCGGCGGGTCCGCTCGGCGCGCGACCTGGCCGAGGTCTGCTGGCAGCACCTGCACATGGCCACCAACAACGGCGCTATTCAGTCGATGATCACCGTCGGGCCGCCGCGGCAACCGGACGGCCGCGAGTTCCGCATCGTCAGCCCGCAGATCATCCGCTACGCGGGCTACCGCAACGGGGACGGGACGGTCACCGGCGACGCCGCCAACGTCGAGCTCACCGAATTCGCGATGAAACTCGGGTGGCGCGGCGCCGGAACGCCTTTCGACATCCTTCCGCTGCTGATCAGTACCCCGGACGAGCCGGTTCGCTGGTTCGACATCCCGCCCGAACTCGCACGCGAGGTGGAACTCGAACATCCCGAGTTCGAGTGGTTCGCCGGACTGGGCCTGCGCTGGCACGCGCTGCCCGCGGTGTCCGACATGAATCTCGAGATCGGCGGCATGACCTATCCGTTCGCACCGTTCAACGGCTGGTATCTGGGCGCGGAGATCGGTGCGCGCAATCTCAGCGACACCAACCGCTACAACATGCTCCCGCTCATCGCGGAGATGATGTGCCTGGACACCCGGGCAGAGCGCAACCTCTGGCGCGATCAGGCTCTGGTCGAACTCAACCGCGCGGTGCTGCACAGCTTCCGCAAGGCGGGCGTGTACATCGTCGACCATCACACCGTCGCCAAACAGTTCTGCGATCACGTCGAGCGCGAGGAAGCCGCGGGCCGAGCCTGCCCCACCGACTGGTCCTGGATCAACCCGCCGATCTCCTCCGGCCTGACCCCGACCTTCCACCGCTACTACGACCCACCCGACATGGACATCCGGCCGAATTTCGTCCGCAGAGACTTCCGCGTGGGCATGGGACTATAACCAGCGGCGGTTCCAACGGGACAGTGCCGAGCCAACAACTGAAGGTCCAACCGTCAACGGCAACCCCGGCCATCAGCGGGTGCCCGGACCAGCAATGTGACCCAGCCAGCAGCGAAAGACCCGGCCCAACCCACAGCGGGGGTCCGGGGGCGAAGCCCGCCGGGAGGGGTGTGGGGGTTGCACCCCCACAAAGCATTGCGAAACGAGCCCGGCTCATGCTCTCCATGAGCATGGGCCAGCGACGAGTGGAGCGGAGACGGAGGGATTTGAACCCCCGGTCGCTCTCGCGACGCTCGCTTTCAAGGCGAGTGCATTCGGCCGCTCTGCCACGTCTCCAGGGACCTGATCGTAGCGGACGGCTCAGCCGGAGTGCTTGCCGATTTCCTCGTCGACGCGGCCGAAGACGTCGGCGATCACCTCGAGCTGGGCCGGAGCCAGCAGGTCGATGAAATGGCGGCGGACGGCTTCGACGTGGCCGGGCGCGGCGGTTTGCAGGCGGCGCAGGCCCTCGTCGGTGAGTTCGGCGAGCACGCCGCGGCCGTCCTCCAGGCAGGTGTTGCGGCGGACCATCTTCTGTGCCTCCAGCCGCCGGATCTGGTGGGTCAGCTTGCTGCGCGAGGACAGCACGCCGTCGGCCAGCTCGCTCATCCGCAACGAGCGGTCGGGCGCCTCGGAGAGCAGGACCAGGATCCGGTATTCGGCGACGGTCAGGTCGCTGTCACGTTGCAGCTGACGATTCAGTGCCGTCATCAGGCGCTGGTGGCCGTCCATGTACGCGCGCCAGGCGCGCTGCTGGGCCGGGGTGAGCCAGCGGGGCTCGGCCACGACGCGACCGCTCGGTTCGGGATGCACGGTGGTCATTCTATGCGCGACGAACTGCCGAAATGGGCAACTCTCGCAGGTCAGCGCACCGTGGACAGCAGTGCGCGGTTCACCGCGGCCGGGCTGGTGCATCCGGCGAGGCCGAGGGTGGAGTCGAAATCGGCGAGCAACGTGCGCAGCGCGTGCCGTACCCCCGCGGCGCCCGCGAGCCCGAGGCCATAGGCCCACGGCCGCCCGTACAGCACCGCCTTCGCACCCAGGGCCAGCGCCACGAGCACGTCGGAACCGGTGCGCAGGCCGGAGTCGAACAGGACGTCGGCGCGGTCGCCGATGGTGGCCACCACCGCGGGCAGCGCGTCCAGCGCCGCGATCGAGCCGTCCACTTGGCGGCCGCCGTGATTGCTCACCACCACCGCATCGGCGCCGGCATCCACTGCCTGACGCGCGTCGTCCGGGTGCAGGATGCCTTTCACCGCGATCGGGAGATCCGTCCATTCGCGCAGCAGCGCGAGGTCCGCGAGCCGCAGCGTGTGGTTGCCGAACAGGCCGACCCAGGTGAGGATGGCCGTCCGCATCGCCTCCTCGCTCTCCTCCGGCGCGGCGGGCAGCTTGGCCCGGAACACCGGGTCGGACAGGTAGTTGGCGATGCCCTTGCCGTGCAGGAACGGCAGGTGCGCCTGCTCCAGGTCGCGCGGCCGCCAGCCGAGGGTCGGAGTGTCCACGGTGACCACGATCGCCGAAGCTCCGGCCTGCTCGGCGCGCCGGACGAAAGAGCAGGCCAGTTCGTCATCCGCGGGCCAATACAGCTGATACCACCACGCACCGGCCGCCGCGCCGACGTCCTCGATGGTGGAGGAAGCGGCCGTGGACAGCACCGTGCCGAGGCCGAGTTCCTTGGTCACCTCCGCCACGATCACCTCGCCGCCCTCGTGCAGGAGTTCCAGGACGCCGACCGGCGCGGTGAGCACGGGCGCGGCCAGTTTCGTGCCGAGCACCTCGACGGACAGATCCCGGGCGCCGGGGCCGGTGGAGCCGCGCAGCATCCGCGGCAGGATGCGGTAGCGGTCGAAGGCGGATCGGTTGGCGGCGGCGGTGCGCTCCGCGGACGCGCTGCCCGCCACGTAGGCAAAGGCGGCCGGATCCAGCCGCTCCCGCGCCAGCGACTCCAGACCCGCTGCGGTCATGGGCAATTCGGGTCTCACGCCGCCCAGACCGCCGAGGTAGATCTCGTTCTGGAAATCGATGAAGCCGCCACTCATCACCGGAACGGTAGTCCGTGACGCCGGTCACCGCAGGCCGCTTGCCGGATCGGTCCGGAAAGGACGGCTCCGGGGGCCAGGGCGCGGCCGTCCGTCCGCGCGGAGCACTATGGCATGGTGCGCGCTATAGATCTGAACGGTTTCGGCGGTCCCGATGTCATGGTCTTGGCCGAAGTGCCGGAGCCGAAGCCGGGACACGGAGAAGTGCTGATCGAGGTGGCCGCCGCGGGTGTCAACCGGGCCGATCTGTTGCAGCGTCAGGGCTTCTACCCGCCCCCGCCGGGAGCCAGCCCGCTACTCGGCCTGGAATGCTCCGGCGTGATCGCCGGAATCGGCGACGGAGTGCGCGACTGGGCGGTCGGCGATCGAGTGTGCGCGCTGCTGTCCGGCGGCGGCTACGCCGAGCGGGTCGTGGTGGCCGCCACCCAGGTGCTTCCGGTGCCGGACGGCCTGGACCTGGGCGCGGCGGCCGGGCTGCCCGAGGTGGCGGCGACCGTGTGGTCGAACCTGGTGATGACCGCGGGCCTGCGGGCCAACCGGCTGGTGCTGATCCACGGCGGCGGCAGCGGGATCGGTACGCACGCCATCCAGGTCGCCAAGGCCCTCGGCGCGCGCGTCGCGGTGACCGCCGGATCGGCCGAGAAGCTGGCGCGCTGCGCGGAACTCGGGGCGGACGTGCTGATCAACTACAAAGAGGACGACTTCGTCGCGGCCGTGCGTGCCGAGCGGTCGGGCGCCGGCGGCTCCGGCGCGGACGTCATCCTCGACAACATGGGCGCGGCCTACCTGGGACGCAACGTCGACGCGCTGGCCGAGCACGGCCGCCTCGTGGTGATCGGCATGCAGGGCGGAGTGACCGCCGAACTGAACCTGGGCGCCCTGTTGCGCAAGTGGGGCACCGTCCACGCCACCAACGTGCGCGCGAGGCCCGCGACCGGAGCGGGCGGCAAGGCCGAGATCGTGGCGGAGGTGCGCGGGCAGCTGTGGCCGTTGATCGCCGACGGCACGGTGGCGCCCGTCATCGCGGCCGAACTGCCGATCGAGGAGGCCGCCGAAGCGCACCGGCTGCTGGACTCCGGCGAGGTGGTCGGCAAGGTCGTGCTGCGGGTGGCGGAACTCTGAGCGGCGCTCACTCCAGCGCCAGCAGCGCCCTGCCGAGCTGATCGATCTCGAACTTGGTGGTGTAGGGCGCGAGCCCGATGGTCACCGCGCCGCCCTCGTCGTTGACGCCGAGCGCGTCCAGCAGCCTGCTGCCGCCGTGCACACCGCTCACCGTGCCGATCCGGTTGTCGGCGAGCTTCGCCGCGACCTTCTCCGCCTGCATGCCCGCGAGCGTGAAGCTGACCGTGGGAATGCGGGTGGACGCGCGGCCGATCACGGTGAGGCTCGGGATCGAGTCGAGCATGCTCATCAGGTGCTCGAACAGCTGGTCGTGGTAGTCCTGCAACGAGGTGATCGACATCTCCAGCCGCTCGCGCCGGGTGCCGTGGGCCCGCTCGTCCAGCCCGGCCAGGAAATCGATCGAAGTGGTCAGGCCCGCGAGCAGCGCGTATTGGTGCCCGCCGACCTCGAGCCGCTCGGCGCCCTTCGCATAGGGGTTGAGCGACATGGACGGGATCCGATCCAGGAACGCGGGGTCACGGAAGACCAGCGCGCCGATCTGCGGACCGCCCCACGCCGGTGCGCTCAACGCGACGACGTCGGCGTTCAGTTCCTCGATGTCGATGAGCGCGTAGGGCGCGGCGCCGAACGCGTCGGCCACCAGCAGGCCACCCACCTCGTGCACCCGGTCCGCGGCAACCCGCACGGCGGGCGCCGAGCCGACGATGGGCGAGGCGGCGGTGAGGGCGACCAGCCGCGCCGTGGGTCCGATCAACTCCTCGAACTGCCAGGACGGCATCTCGCAGGTCTCGATCTCCACCTCGGCCCAGCGCACGTGCGCGCCGTAGCGGTTGGCGATGCGCAGCCACGGCGCGACATTGGCCTCGTCGTCCAGCCTGGACAACACGATGCCGGTGCCGAGTCCGAGGCGGGAACTCAGCGATTCGGCCAGCCAGGCCAGCAGGACCGCACGGTCGGGACCGAGCACGACACCCGCCGGGTCACCGCCGACCAGGTCCGCGACGGCCTCGCGGGCCGCGTCCAGAATCGCCGCGCTGCGCACGGCCGCGGCGGTTCGGCCGATATGCGAGAAGGAAGAAGTTCGGAAACCCGTTGAAACGGCCCGGGATACCGCGTCCGGGATCAGCATGCCCGCTTGCGGGTCGAGATGGATCCAGCCGTCGCCCAGGGACGGTATCAGGCCCCGAACCCGCGCGACGTCGTAAGTCATGCTGGCCACTCTAAGGGCAGCAGGCGAGCCTGTGTAACCGCGTTCCCCTCCACATCGTGGCGAGAGCACAGCGACCTGGGACTCAGCATGGCGACCGACTTTCGACAAATCCGAATCACACGACCCGAACAGAATAGAACGCCGGCTCCCAGGGCGGTGCGTACCAGCGACACGCGCCGCGCCCTGCCCAGTGTGCCCCGTCCGCGGAACACCGGCTTAGCGCGTTCGGAGCGAACACGACATGATAGGGACCATGACGCACTCGGACGAGGCACCGGACCACATCGTCGTTGTCGGACCCGACGGCAGGCCGTTGGCCATCCCGGCGGCGGCCGGACCGGGGGCTCCCTTCACCGCGCAGGTCGTGACCGACGATAACAAGGACGAGTCGGGCGATCGGGACGACTCCGGCGAATCGCTCGCCGACATGGTCGAGCAGCCCGCGAAGGTCATGCGCATCGGCACCATGATCAAGCAGCTGCTCGAGGAGGTGCGCGCCGCCCCGCTGGACGAGGCCAGCCGCAATCGCCTGAAGGAGATCCACACGTCCTCCGTGCGGGAGCTGGAGCAGGGCCTCGCCCCGGAACTGCGGGAGGAACTCGAGCGGCTCACCTTGCCGTTCACCGACGACGCCGTCCCGACCGACGCCGAGCTGCGGATCGCGCAGGCCCAGCTGGTCGGCTGGCTGGAGGGCCTGTTCCACGGCATCCAGACCGCGCTGTTCGCCCAGCAGATGGCCGCGCGCGCCCAGCTCGAACAGATGCGCCAAGGCGCGCTGCCGCCCGGCCTCAACGCCGCCGACCCGCGCGGCGGTCAAGCCGGTCACGTCACCGGCGGTTCCGGCCAGTACCTGTGAGACCGGCGACGCGCGTGTGCCACGCGGCGGCGGGAAGCGGCCGGGGTAGTCTCGTGCACCGTGCCCGCCGCTGCCGCTCGCTCCGACTCGGTCTCCGATCCGAGTGCGGTGCGTCCTGAAGAGAGCTCAGTTGGTTCCGATGACCAAGCACGTTCAGATGACAGCTCGCCGACCCCCTCGGCCGAGCACACGGAGCGTTCCGGCGACGACTCACCGGAGGACCCGGTGAGCGCGGCAACACCGGAGACGGAGACCCTGCACGCCGGAGCCACCGTGGCGAAGATCGTGCCGGACTCCCAGACGTTCCGGCGCGCGTTCCAGGACTTCGCGGTCGGCTTCGCGCAGCGGGAGCTGTGGCTGTCGCTCGGCTGGCAGGACATCAAGCAGCGTTACCGGCGCTCGGTGCTCGGTCCGTTCTGGATCACCATCGCCACCGGCTTGCAGGCCGTCGCGATGGGTGTGCTGTACGCGGCGCTGCTCGGCCAGCCGCTGCGGGAGTACCTGCCCTACGTGACGGTCGGCTTGATCATCTGGAACGTGATCAGCGCGAGCATCCTGGAGGGCTCGGAGGTCTTCATCGCCAATGAGGGCCTGATCAAGCAGCTTCCTTCGGCCTTGAGCGTGCACGTCTACCGGCTGGTGTGGCGGCAACTGCTCTTCTTCGCCCACAACATGGTCATCTACGTGGTGATGCTCGCCGCGTTCGGCGTGTGGCGCCATCTCGGGGTGGCCAGCCTCATGGCGATTCCGGCGATCGCGCTGATCTTCCTGAATTCGATGTGGGTGTCGATCGTGTTCGGCATCTTCAGCACGCGCTACCGCGACATCGCGCCGATTCTCGGCAGCACGACGCTGATGCTGTTCGTGCTGACCCCGGTCATGTGGACGACCAAGACTCTGCAATCGCAGATGAACAACGGCGACCGCGCGAAGCTGGCCGAACTCGTGCCGACGTTCCACTATCTCGAAATCGTCCGGGCGCCCCTGCTCGGCGAACCGCAAGAACTGCGGCACTGGCTGGTCGTCGGCGTGATCACCCTGCTGGGCTGGATCGTGGCGATCCTCGCGATGAAGCAGTTCCGTTCGCGCGTACCGTACTGGGTATAGGAGCGCCCCGATGAGTCGTGTGAGTATCGAGACCCAGGAAGCCTGGGTCGAATTCCCGATCTTCGACGCCAAATCGCGGTCGTTGAAAAAGGCGTTCCTCGGCAAAGCCGGCGGCGCGATCGGACGCAACAAATCCGACGTCGTCGTGGTCGAGGCCCTCCGGGACATCAACCTGTCGCTGAAAGAGGGCGACCGGGTGGGCTTGGTCGGGCACAACGGCGCGGGCAAATCGACGCTGCTGCGCCTGCTCTCGGGCATCTACGAACCGTCGCGGGGCAGTGCGCGCATCCGCGGGCGGGTGGCTCCGGTGTTCGACCTCGGCGTCGGCATGGACCCGGAGATCTCCGGCTACGAGAACATCATCATCCGCGGACTGTTCCTCGGACAGACCCGCAAGCAGATGCTGTCGAAGATCGATGAGATCGCCGATTTCACCGAGCTCGGCGAATACCTGTCCATGCCCCTGCGCACCTATTCCACCGGTATGCGGGTGCGCCTCGCGATGGGCGTGGTCACCTCGATCGATCCCGAGATCCTGCTGCTCGACGAGGGCATCGGCGCCGTCGACGCGGAATTCATGAAGAAGGCCCGCAAGCGGTTGCAGTCGTTGGTGGCGCGTTCGGGCATCCTGGTCTTCGCCAGCCATTCGAACGAATTCCTCGCGCAGTTGTGCGACACGGCGTTGTGGATCGACCACGGCCAGATCCGCTTGCGTGGCGGCATCGAAGAAGTGGTGCGAGCCTATGAGGGGCCGGAGGCGGGGAATCACGTCGCGACCGTGCTGCGCGAGATGGAAGCGGAGCGGGGCGAGAAATCAGATCGAGAATTGGAGCGGAATCAGGCATGAGCGGTCAGGCCCGGAGGCGGCAGCGAAGCGTGACCACGGAGGGCCCCGCACATGCCGGGAAGGCCACAGCATGAGTGAGCCGACCGGGCAGGACACCCCGATCGACGAAGGGGCGCAGGCCCGGATCGGCTCCGCACCGGAGGATGCCGTCGAGCTCGCCGATCCCGCCGCGGAATCCGCGGCGCCGGACCCGGATTCGCAGCCGCGCATCGTTGCCGTCGTCGTCACGCACAAGCGCCGCGAACTGCTCGCCGAGTCACTGAAGGTCGTCACCTCGCAGTCCCGGCCGGTGGACCACCTGATCGTGGTGGACAACGGCAACGAGACCGAAGTCGCCGATCTGGTGCGCGACCAGCCGGTGGAATCCACCTACCTGGGCTCGGCGCACAACCTCGGCGGCGCGGGCGGGTTCGCGCTCGGCATGCTGCACGCGTTGAGCATCGGCGCGGACTGGGTGTGGCTCGCCGACGACGACGGCAGGCCCGAAGGCCCCGACGTGCTGTCCACCCTGCTGGACTGCGCGAACCGGCACGGTCTGGTCGAGGTTTCGCCCGTGGTCTGCGATATCGACGAACCCGACCGTCTCGCCTTCCCGCTGCGCCGCGGCGTGGTCTGGCGCAGGCTGCGCTCGGAACTCGGCGACGACGACTTCCTGCCCGGCATCGCCTCGCTGTTCAACGGCGCGCTGATCTCCGCGCGGGCGGTCGACGTGATCGGCGTGCCGGACCTGCGCCTGTTCGTGCGCGGTGACGAGGTGGAGGTACATCGCAGGCTGGTGCGCTCCGGGCTGCCGTTCGGCACCTGCCTGCAGACGGCATATCTGCATCCCAACGGTGCGGCGGAGTTCAAGCCGATTCTCGGCGGCCGGATGCACACGCAATATCCCGACGATCCGGTGAAGCGCTACTTCACCTACCGCAACCGCGGCTACTTGATGTCGCAGCCGGGTATGCGGAAACTGCTGCCCCAGGAGTGGGTTCGCTTCTCCTGGTTCTTCCTCGTCACCCGCCGCGACCCGGCCGGCCTGCGCGAATGGTTCCACCTACGCTCACTCGGCCGCCACGAGCAGTTCGGCAAGCCCGACTGAGCTCGGAAGGTCGCCCGCGCGGCGCCTCGGATCAGTCCGATGCGTGGCGCTTCCGACCCGAATCGGTAATTCGGTTGTGCGGAGCCGGAGTCGAGTGCAAGAGTGGGCAGAACTGCGAGAGAGGCAAGGAGGTGTGGACCGTGACGAGGAACGTTCGGGTTGTCGTGTTCAGGCGAGCTGACGTCGGTCATGCCGCCACACGAAACTCCACCTCATTCTCCGCTCGCTGAACCCTTCGTCGGGTTCGGCGCCCGACGAAGGACTCCTTCCATCATGGTCGTCCACGACCTTCTCGTCCCTTACGGCTGGACCGAAGCCGTTGCCACGCAGTACGCCTCGATGATCGAGGAAGACTGTGTGCCCGCGCGAGTGATCCGCATGGACCGCAGCGAATGCGATGTGGCCACGCCCGACGGGCTCGCCCGCGCTCGTTGCCCGCGCCCGGATTCCGAGGTCAGTGGGCTGTGCACCGGCGACTGGGTGACCGTCGACGCCACCTCGGCGGTGCGCCGGTTGCTGCCGCGCCGATCGGCGATCATGCGATCGTCGGTCTCCGGCCGGTCCCAGGGCCAGGTGCTCGCCGCCAACGTCGACACCGTGCTGATCTGTGCCGCCGCCGACGGCGACGTGGATCTCGGCCGCATCGAACGCATGCTCGCGCTGGCCTGGGAGAGCAATGCCCAGCCGATCGTGCTGCTCACCAAGGCCGACGCGGCCGACGACCTCCCGCTCGCCCAGGTACGCGCCGTCGCGCCGGGCGCTGCCGTGCTCGAGGTGAGCGCGAACACCGGCCTCGGGCTCGACGTGCTCACGGCGCTGCTCGACGGCACCGTCGCGCTGCTCGGACCCTCCGGTGCTGGGAAGTCGACTCTCGCCAACGCGCTGCTCGGCGCGGAGGTCTTCGCCACCAACGCGGTTCGCGACACCGACAAGAAAGGCAGGCACACCACGGTGCACCGGGAGCTGCGCCCGCTGCCCGGCGGCGGCACCCTGATCGATACGCCGGGGCTGCGCGGCGTCGGGCTGTGGGATGCCGCCGAAGGCATCGAGAAGACCTTCAGCGACATCGAAACCCTTGCCGCCCAGTGTCGTTTCGGCGATTGCGCGCACCACGGCGAACCCGGGTGCGCGGTGCGGGAGGCGATCGACAACGGCGAACTCACCCAGCGCAGGCTCGACAGCTACGACAAGCTGGCCCGGGAGAACGAGTGGATGCGGGCGCGCACCGACAAACGGCTGCAAGCCGAACGCGAGCGAGCCTGGCGGGACATCAGCAAGCAGCACCGCAAGATGTTCCGGGAGCGGAACTCGCGACGCTGATCGAGCGGGGGCACGGTAGGGTGCCCTTCGCATCGTTCGCTATCTGGGAGGGATAGATGAGTCAGCCCGGCGGGTACCCGCCACCCGGTCAGCAGCCCGGCCAATGGCCCGGACAGCCGACATTCGGTCAGCAGCCGCCAGTCGGCCAGTACCCGCCTCAGCAGGCGCCCGCGCAGTACGCGCCGCCCGCGGGGCAGCATCCGAGCCAACCGCATCTCGCCCAACCTCAGGTGGGCCAGTCGCCATACGGGCAGCCCGCGCCCCAATTCGCCCAGCCCGCACCGCAGTACGGGCAGCCGCAGCCCTACGGCCAGCCGCAACAGTTCGGTCAGCCGCAACCGTACGGTCAACCGCAGCAGTTCGGCCCGCAGGGCTACGGCAGGCCCGCCGATCCGCCGGGCATCACCATCGATGCCTCGTACTCGCTCTGGACGTTCATGCTCGGGCTGACCAAGCCGAAGATCCTGGTCAACGGACAGCGGGTGCCCAACACCCGTTGGGGCGCGAACCACATTCCGGTCGGCCCGGGCCAGTACCACGTCCGGGTCACCACCCCGTGGTTGTTCGACATGGGTTCGGCCAACGTGACCGTGCCGATCGCCGAGGGACAGGCCGCGCGGTTCTACTACAAGCCGCCGGTTGTGATCTTCCTCAACGGCGCGATCGGACCGGTTCCGCAGAAAGCGCCGGGCCTGCTGTTCCTGTACATCGTCTGGGCCCTGGTCGGCCTGATGTTCTTACTGAACATCGTGCTCATCGCCGCCACGGCCTGAACCGGAAGAGGGCACCGGCACGCCGGTGCCCTCTCTTCGCACCACCTATGCAACTGGGTGCATAACGAGCGGGTTTACGCTTAGTCTGCAAGCGCGTACAGCCGCGGGCTGATGCCTGCGGCGGAAACGAAGGAGCAGGTCAGATGACGGAACCGGGATCCAAGCCGCTAGCGGGCCGGACGATGATCATGTCCGGCGGCAGTCGCGGCATCGGGCTGGAGATCGCCAAGCGGGCCGCGGCCGACGGCGCCAACATCACCCTGATCGCGAAGACCGATCAGCCGCATCCCAAGCTGCCGGGCACCATCCACACCGCCGCCGCGGAACTCGAGGCGGAGGGCGGGCAGGTACTGCCGTTCGTCGGCGACGTTCGCGTCGACGAGTCGGTGGCCGAGGCGGTGCGCCAGACGGTCGAGCGGTTCGGCGGCATCGACATCGTGGTGAACAACGCCTCCGCGATCGACTTGTCCCCCACGGACGCACTGCCGATGAAGAAATACGACTTGATGCAGGACATCAACTGCCGAGGCAGCTTCCTGCTGTCCAAGCTGAGCATCCCGCATCTGCGCGAATCGGCGAAGGCCGGGCGCAACCCGCACATCCTGACGCTGTCCCCGCCGCTGAACCTGGACCCCAAGTGGGCGGGCATGGCGCTGGGCTACACGATCGCCAAGTACGGCATGTCGCTGACCACGTTGGGGCTGGCCGAGGAGCTCAAAGGCGACGGCATCGGCGTCAATTCACTGTGGCCGCGCACCACGATCGCCACCGCGGCGGTGAAGAACCTGCTCGGCGGCGAGGAGATGGTCTCCACCTCGCGCACCCCCGACATCTACGCCGACGCCGCCTACCTGGTGCTCACCTCGCCCGGCAAGGAAACCAGCGGCAACTTCTTCATCGACGACGATGTCCTGGCCGCCCACGGCATCACCGACCTGGACAAGTATCGCGTCACCCCGGGCGACGGCGAACTCACCACCGACCTCTTCCTGTAGGCCTCTCCGCGTCTTCAGGCCGGATTCAGCTGCCGCGGCAGCAGCGTTCGCGGCTGCAATGGGGGACGGGCTGGTCAGCCCGTCCCCGATGTACCAACGAACTCAGCGGTCGCGCTGACCTTCGATCCCGTACAACCGCTCCCAATTCTCGCGGCTGGTCAATTCCGGCATGGCCGCGCGGTACTGCGCCTGGACCGTGGGCAGCTCACGGCGCAGGCGACGCAGCACACGCACCATCCGACGCAGCAGCCGCAGCGCGCGGGCCTTGTCGCGCCGACGCACCCGGACGCCGGACTGCGAGGCGTCGGTGACCACCACGTGGTCGAACAGCGAGACATGCCACCAGTAGGCGTCTTCCCTGGTGACGCCGATGATGCCGTGCTGGGTGCGGCCCAGCCACTGATTGATCGCGCGCTTGATCAGCACCAGCTTCGCGCGGCTGGGTTCCCCACCGGCACGGCGCAACTGGATGTCCGCGGAAGGGACCGGCGGCGTCGAGGCCGGATGCTTGATCGTCTCGGCGTAGTCGGCCCGGCTGGTCCGCGCGGCGGCCAGCGCCTCGATACCGCCGTCCCGCAATACCTTCGGGCCCTTCAAGAAGTCCTCGATGCCCTGCAGGGTGGTGTGCACCAAGCCGTACTGCATCGCGACCAGCTGCTCGGACATCTCCCGGAACAGCCGGCCCGAGATGTCCTTACCGTCCAGCTCGGTGTGCAGCGAGCCGACGATCAGCGAGTTGCGGGTGCTGAAGTAGCGCGCCCAGTCGTCGTAGTCCTTCCAGTAGAAGTCCGCGTGCCAGACCGCGGCGTTGGGGAGCGTGACGGTGACGAAACCGTGCTCGCGCGCCCGGATGCCGTACTCCACGTCGTCCCACTGGAAGAAGATCGGGATCGGCAGGCCGATCTTCGCGACCACCTCGGCCGGGATGAGGCAGGTCCACCAGGCGTTGTAGCCCGCGTCCACGCGGCGCTCCTGGTTCTTCTTCAACATGCTGGTGTTGCGCAGCGCCTTGGGCACCTTCTGGCCGTGCCGCAGCCGGTTCAGATGCACTTCCTCGGCGCCGACGTTAAGGTAGTCGGGGTTGAGCAGGAACAGCATCTGCGCGCCGACCAGGGTCGGTTCGACCGTCAGGTTGGCGAACGCGTTCAGGCGCAGCACCGTCTCCGGTTCGCACAGGATGTCGTCGTCCATCAGGATGACGTCGGCGTGCTCGTTGACCGCGGACACCTCATACAGCCCCCGGGTGAAGCCGCCCGCGCCGCCCAGGTTGGGCTGACGCAGGTAGCGCAGCTTCTCACCGAGGACCGGTGCGACCTCCTGGTAACGCGGCCGGTTCTCGACCAGATCGGTGCCCTGGTCGACGACGTACACCGCGTCGATCGCGGCGAGCACGGTCGGGTCGGAGGACAGCGCCGCGACCGTCTCGGCGCAGTCCTCGGCACGGTTGAAGGTGCAGATCGCGATGGCGACCGGACGGACGCGTTCCGGCGCGACGGCGGTCCAGCTCAACTCCGCGATGCCGAGCGCGCCGCCGATGGCGTCGAACTCCAGCCACAGCGCGCCGCCGTCGACGTACTGGTCCAGCGGGGCGGTCAGGGTGACCGAACCGCTCGCGTCGACCCGCTGGGTGTCGATGATCCTGCGGTGACCGGCGATGTCGGAGGCCACCAGACGGATGTTCGCCTTGGCGGCGACGTCGAGCACCATGCTGACCCGCACATCGGTGACCGTGGTCCAGCGCTGCCAGTAGCTCGCGGCGAACCGGCCGAAATAGGTGTTGGTGTGCGCGGTCGCGCCCTTGTCCAAACGCAGGGTCTGGCGTTCTCGGTGCGCGCCACCTTTCACGACGGCGTACAGCTCGTCGCTCACCTTCGCCGACGGACCGGCGAAGATACCGCGCTGGAGCACGAGCCGGTCCGGCGCCCGATGGTCGGCGCGCAGCGCGGCAGGCGCCTCAGCGGCCGTCGAGCGATCGTTTGTTTCGGTAACGGCCTCGATAGCCGACTGATCCATGAAATCCTCGAAATTCTCATTGTGCCGGACGGGACAGACACGCCCCTCGATGCCTTCACGGCGGGGGTGAGGATATCAACCGCCCTGTGCGGCTGCCCGCCGTACGGCCACGCCGACGTGTGCTCGAAGCATTGCTAAACGTTCGCCGATTCGTTGTCGGTGGCGCTGCCGGTACCCGCTCGCGCTCCGGTGAAGACGAACTTGTCATAGGCCCAGTACCGGAACACCACGGCCACGATCTGCCCGATCAACGTACCGGAGATGTTGTCCGACAGCGGGCTGGACAGGTCGAGCACGTAGCGGGAGAAGCCGAGACAGCCCAGTTGCAGGCCGATCGCGACGACGTTGAACACCGCGTACAACAGGTATTCGCGACCGGGATTGTCGGTCCGCTTGTGCGCGAAGGTCCACCACTTGTTGCCGAAATAGGTCACCACCGTGGCCACCGCGATCGCGATGATCTTTGCCGGCAGTGGGTAGTGATAGAGCACGCCCTCGCCACCCCAGAAGACCAGGAGGTTGTACGTGCCCGCGTCCACCAGGAACCCGATCGCGCCGACCACCAGGAAAGCCCCGCCTCTGCGCAGCGCGGTGAGCACCTTGCGAACGATCGCTTCGGTCTCCTGCGTCACTGGCTCGTCCGCGGGCGCGGTGGACTCACTGGATGGCACGGCCCGACGGTACCGCAGGAGCGCCGAAGCGCCCGCGCGGGGAAATTCCGCCTCCGCACACGGTGAGGTCGGCCACGCGCAAACTGTGAGTTCCCTGTACCCTCCCCGTGTTCCCACATTCACCACCGATCGCGAGGATTGACCCGGGTGGACTCCACCGAGCTCCGTATTGCCGCCGTGGTTCCGTGTCACAACGAAGAGGCCTCGATCGCCAAGGTCGTGGCCGATCTGCAGGCCGCCGTGCCGGGAATCGTCGTCTACGTCTATGACAATCTGAGCACGGACAAAACCGCCGAGCGCGCACGCGAGGCCGGAGCGATCGTGCGCCACGAGCACACCAAGGGCAAGGGCAACGTGGTGCGCCGCGCCTTCGCCGACATCGAGGCGGACGTGTACTTGATGGTCGACGGCGACGACACCTATGAGGCGTCCGCCGCGCCGCTGATGATCAAGACGTTGCTCGACGGCCCCTACGACCATGTGCTCGGCGTGCGCAAGCAGGACGAGGGCGCCTCGGCCTACCGCGCGGGCCACGAGACCGGTAACAAGGTGCTCAACGGCGTGGTCGGGAAGGTGTTCGGCGAGAACGTCGAGGACATGCTCTCCGGTTTCCGAGTGTTCTCCCGCCGGTTCGTGAAGAGCTTTCCGGCGGTGTCTCGTGAGTTCGAGATCGAGACCGAGCTCACGGTGCATTCCCTGCACCTGCGGGTGCCGCGGACGGCGGTGCCGGTCGGCTTCCGTGATCGTCCGGCGGGCAGCGAGAGCAAGCTGCGCACCTATCACGACGGATTCAAGATCCTCGCCCTGATCATCGGGCTGGCCCGGCACGAGCGGCCGGTCGCGTTCTACGGCCTGTTCGGCACGCTGAGCTGGCTGGTCTCGATCGTCCTGACCATTCCGATCGTCGTCGAGTTCTACAACACCCACACGGTGCCGCGGTTCCCGACGCTGTTCCTCGCCTTCACGCTGCTGCTGCTCGGCAGCCTCGCCTGGACCGCGGGACTGATCCTCGACGGCATCCGGCGCTCCCGCCACGAGGCCGCGCGCCTGGTCTACCTGCGCTACACCGCGGTGGGCGCGGAGGACCCGCGCAGCGCGAGCAACGGCGGAGCCGGGCGTTGACGACCTCGGCGGATCGGGCCGCGACGCCGGAGGAGAATCTGGGCGAGCGTTCGGACACCGCGCCGCTACCCGCCACCGACACCGCCCCGCTACCGGCTGTGGACGCCGAGGCGGCGACCACCGGCACGGACCGGTCGGCGAAAGGTCTCGCGGAGCGAGTGGTGACGCGCCTGGGCGCGGCGACGATCGCATTCACCCTGCTGGCGACGATCTTCGGTGCGCTGTTCACCGTTCTCACCCCGCCGTTCTGGGGTCATGACGAGATCACCCAGTTCGGTCGCGCCTACCAGGTCGCGCACGGCGGGTTCCTGCCGCAGCGGATCCACGACGATCGCGGCATCGCCTACGGCGGCGACGTCCCGTCCAGCATCACCGAGCTGATGGGCTACGCGCTGCGGGACTACTCCACCAATCCGGACGAGCCGGATCCCATGGTGGCCGACCCGGCCCGCTACGACCAACTGACCGGCGCCGCGGTCTCGGACGCCACCGAACCGGTGTGGTTCACCAATACCGCGGCTTACTCGCCGATCCCCTACATTCCGGCCGCTATCGGCATCCGCCTCGGCGAACTCTTCGGGCTGAACGTGGGTGGCCTGCTCCTGCTCACCCGGTTCGCCGGACTGGTGGCCTATCTCGCTGTGGTCGGGTTCGGCCTGTACGCCTTGCGCGCGCACCGGGTGCAGTGGCTGGCGTTCACCGTCGCCGTGCTGCCGATCGCGGTGTTCCAGGCGGGCACGGTGACCGCCGACACCATGACCAACGCGCTGGCCATCTTGGTCTCCGCGCTGCTGGTGAAGGCCATGTTCCTCGGCATGCGACTGGGCCGGGTGGAGATCGGCGCGCTGCTGGCCGCGACGATCATGCTGCCGGTGAGCAAGCCCACCTATGTGTTGCTCGCGCTGCTGGTCGCCCTGGTGCCCGCCGACCGATTCGGATTCAGCGGGTGGCGGCGCGGGATTCCGTGGGTGTTCGCCGCGGCGGGCGCGCTCGCGTTCGCGGTGTGGATGAAGATCGCGGCGCCGACCGGCGACGGCATGGGCCTGATGCGGCCGCCGCACCAGTGGCACTCGGTGCGTCCCGGCGACCAGCTCAGCGGCATCCTGCGCGATCCACCGGAGTTCGTGCACGTGTTCGGCGAGAGCATCGCCCTGCGCGACCAGCGCTGGTTCAGCCAGTTCTTCGGTGAACTCGGCTTCGCCTACGTCGACGTGCCCGCCATCGCCATGCTGGCCTGCCTGCTCGCGTTCGCGGTGAGCATCGGCATCGCGGAACGGATGACCGTCCCGGCCTTCCGCCGCACCCTGATCGTCGCGCTCACCATGGCCGCGAGCGTCGCGATGATCTACGTGACGCTGTACATGTCGTTCACGCCGGTCGGCTACTACATCATCGACGGCGTGCAGGGCCGCTATTTCGTGCCGCTGGCGATCGTGACGCTCGCGGTGCTGCTGCGCTGGATGCCGCTGCGGCTCACGGACTCCGCGGGGAAGACCCCGACGGTGGGCCCGGCCGTCACCGTGCTGGTGGCGACGAGCGTGGCGCTGATCGCGGCGGCGGCGAAGTACTACACCATCGTCTGGGGCTGAGCGGCGCGGCGTCTCGGGTATCTCCCGGGGCGCCTTTCAGTCGCCCGCCGCGCTGAGAGTCCGCTCGCCCGCGGCGAGGTAGGCGTGCTCGGTGGCGGCCTTGTCCGGGCGCCACCAGTTCTCGTTGTCCCGGTACCACTGAATCGTCGCGGCCAGTCCGGCGCGGAAGTCCGCGTAACGGGGGCGCCAATCGAGTTCGGAACGCAGCAACGTCGCGTCGATCGCGTAGCGCTGGTCGTGGCCGGGCCGGTCGGTCACGTGGTCGAAATCGTCGGGGTCGCGGCCGAACTCCGCGAGGATCATCTGCACCACGGACTTGTTGTCGAGTTCGCCGTCGGCGCCGATCAGGTAGGTCTGCCCGATCCGGCCCCGGCGCAGGATCTCCCACACGGCGCGATTGTGGTCGTCGACATGGATCCAGTCGCGTACCTGGTGTCCCGCCCCGTAGAGCCGGGGACGGACCCCATCGATCAGATTGGTGATCTGGCGCGGGATGAATTTCTCCACGTGCTGGTAGGGCCCGTAATTGTTACTGCAGTTGGAGATCGTGGCGCGTACGCCGAACGAGCGGGTCCACGCGCGCACCAGCAGATCGCTCGAGGCCTTGGTGGCCGAGTACGGGCTGGACGGGTTGTAGGGGGTGGTCTCGGTGAAGGCCGGATCGTCCGGGGCGAGGTCGCCGTAGACCTCGTCGGTCGACACGTGGTGATAGCGCACGTCGTGCCTGCGCACGGCCTGCAGGAGGGAATAGGTGCCGACGATATTGGTCTGCACGAACGGCCACGGCTCGGCGAGGGAGTTGTCGTTGTGCGACTCCGCGGCGAAGTGCACCACCGCGTCCACGCCGCTGACCAGTTCGTCGACCAGGTCGAGATCGGCGATGTCGCCGCGCACGAACTCGATGCGATCGGCCACCGGGTCGAGCGAGGCTCGGTTCCCGGCATAGGTCAGGGCGTCGAGGACGGTGACGGCCGTATCCGGGTGGGCGGACACGGTCTGCTGGACGAAGTTCGCGCCGATGAATCCGGCGCCACCGGTGACGAGCAATCGCACCCCATGACTGTACGTGGGGGCCCGCCGCACCGGCGACGGACTCGAAACCCCGTGCGGCCAAACCGAACTCCCAGGTTTTCGATCTGTGACATTCGTCTCATTGACTTCCCATCGATTGGAACCCTCAGATTGATATTGCACGGAAAAGCCCGGTCAGCGCCCCTATTTCCGCGACCCCACCAAGCCATGGGTCTCGATGGTGAACAAAATTTGAATAAACAGTCACAAGGGGTTCACCACGCGTTAGCTGGTCTAGATTTTGCTCGTCTAGTCCCCTCCGAACGCTTCAATCGAGGTTCCAAACAAAATGCTGATGAGGAAATTCGCCGCGACGTCGGCACTGCTGATCGCCGCCCTCGGCGTCACCGCCGGCACCGTGAACGCGGCTCCGGCCGCCGAGGCCGATGACGCGGTGAACTTCACCGCTCACGCGACCGACACCCAGTCCATCATCACGACCGATGCCGGATCCATGGTCGTCGAGGATGGCGTTTTCAAGGTCAAGGCGGCCAACGGCAACGTGCTGACCGGCATGCCGATGACCTTCCGGGTGGATGACTTCGAGTTCCCGATCGCTGCCGAGATCGCGGACCACACCGCCACCCTGACCCCCCAGTTCGACATGGCGCACGCGACCTACAAGCCCGTCGCCCTGCCGTTCGAGGACAAGGCGCCCTGGAAGTCCGAGTACGACCGTGAGCAGGCCGCCTTCAACCGCATGAAGGACACCATCTCGACCGGCGCCACCATCGGCACCCTGGTCGGCGGCATCGGCGGCGGCGCCGTCGGCTGCGTGCTCGGCGGCATCGCCGGCGCGACCGTCGCCTCGGCGGCCATCGTCGGCCTGTTCGGCGCGTTCATCCCGGCCGCGGCCATCGGCTGCCTCGGCGGCATCATCGCCGTCGGCGCGCTGGGCACCCTCGCGGGCCAGCTGCTGATCACCGCCCCGGTCGCCATCGGTGCTGCGATCCAGTACTTCACCACCATCAACCAGCCGTTCGTCGCCCCGAAGTAATCCGCGACCGTACGGACAACTGAAAACGAATCGAAGCCCCCTCCGCGCTGTCCACGCGGACGGGGCTTCATTCATTGCCGCCGCGAACGAAAGTTAACTAATCCTGAACAAAAAGTGAAGCGCCAAGATTGCGACGTCGTGACCTCGGCTATCAAGGACAGATAACTTCGATTCGGAAATAATTTCGCCCGGAGCAGCGCACCACCCCCGCACAGACGCGAGCCCCGTCCCGTCTGATGCGGGGCGGGGCTCGCCTGGGCAGGGCCCGACCGGTTACGCCGTCCGAGCCCGCTGGTCCCCTTCGATCCTGGCCCGCACGAACCGCGCGACCCGCGCCAGCGCCGCCCTGCTCTCCGGCAGATTCGGCGCGATGCTCATGAAGGCGTGGACCTGGCCGCGCCACAACTCCAAGGCGTTCGGCACGCCCGCCGCGGTGAGCCGCTGCGCCATCAGTTCGGAATCGAAGCGCAGCACCTCGTCCTCGGCCGCGACCAGCAGCACGGGCGGAAGCGCGGACAGCACCGCGTTGACCGGCGACAGGCTCGGATCCAGCGTCCCGTCGACCTCCGCGCCGATGCGAACCACCGCTTCCAGCGCCGACAGCGGGATATACGGATCGCGCGCGACGTTCACGTAGTCTCGCTTCGCCGCGTAGTCCAGGTCGAGCAGCGCGCTCAAGCCGACCAACCCGGCCGGTGCGGGCAGCCCCGACTCCAGTGCCAGCAGGGCGGTCGCGAAGGTGAGGTATCCACCCGCCGAATCACCCGCGAAGATGATCCGCCCTGGATCCGCGCCATGGCGCAGCAGCCAGCGATAGGCCGCGAGGCAGTCCCCCACCGAATCGCTGATCCGCGTCCGGGGCAACTGGCGGTACTCGACGTTGATCACGGGCAGACCGGTGCGGCGGGCCAGGCTCGCCGCGACCGGGCGATGACTACGGGTACTGCAGATCGCGAAGCCACCGCCGTGCATGTACAGCACCGCGCCGTGGCGCAACGCACGCGACGCACCGGCCGGGCGGATGATCTCCAGGCGGATGCCGTGCAGCGACACCTGCTCTCGATCGATCCCCTGCGGTCGAGGACGCAGCCGCGCCAGCCCGTCGACGGTGGCCGCGCCGACCGGGATGGTCGTCCTCGTCACCGGGAAGGTTCGCAGCACCGGGCGGACCACGCCCATGCAAGTGGCCAGCAGCAGACGCGATTGCGCGCTGGGGCCGTTCGGATTCATCACCGCACCGGGCTCGCCGTCTCTGGTCGACATCGCGCACCTACCTCACAACTGGCGCGCCGAATCACGACCGGACCGTGCCCAGGCGAGCTGTCGGCGCTGACATCTCACACAGTGTCTTTTCAGAACACCATGCGCATCGTGACCTACGCAACAGAATCGCTCGAAGCCCGCCGCCGCGGAACGCCCGTAACCGAATCGAGGACTACTCGGAACCTCACCGAATCCCGGAGCCGCGAAACTGGCAGACTCCAAGGCATGCGCGGAATCATTCTGGCGGGCGGCACCGGCTCCCGGTTGCACCCGATCACGCGCGGGGTGAGCAAGCAGCTGGTCCCGGTCTACGACAAACCCATGGTCTACTACCCCCTTTCCACGCTGATGCTCGCGGGGATCAGGGACATCTTGGTGATCACCACGCCCGAGGACGCGGCGGCGTTCCGGCGGCTGCTGGGCGACGGCACGCAGTTCGGGTTGTCCCTGAGCTACGTGGTCCAGCCGGAGCCGGACGGCCTGGCCAGGGCCTTCGTCCTCGGCGCCGACCACATCGGCGGCGATTGCGCCGCACTGGTGCTCGGCGACAACATCTTTCACGGCCCCGGCCTCGGCACCAGCCTCAATCGCTTCCACGGAATCGACGGCGGCGCGGTGTTCGCCTACTGGGTGTCCGACCCGACCGCCTACGGCGTGGTGGAGTTCACCGAGGGACGCGCGGTGTCCATCGAGGAGAAGCCCAAGACGCCGCGGTCGAACTACGCCATTCCAGGGCTGTACTTCTACGACAACGACGTGGTGGAGATCGCCCGGTCGCTGCGCCCGTCCGCCCGTGGCGAGTACGAGATCACCGACATCAATCGCGCCTACCTGGAACAGGATCGTCTGAGCGTGGACGTGCTCGCCCGCGGTACCGCCTGGCTGGACACGGGTACCTTCGATTCCCTGCTCGACGCCGCCAATTACGTACGCACCATCGAGGAACGGCAGGGCCTCAAGATCGGCGTCCCCGAGGAGGTGGCCTGGCGGATGGGCTTCATCGATGACGAGCGGTTGTGCGCGCTGGCCGAGCCGCTGGTCCGCTCCGGCTACGGCCGCTACCTGCTCGATCTGCTCGAACGCGGACGGGACTGGTGAGCATGGAGTTCCGGGAACTCGCGGTGCCGGGCGCGTGGGTGATCACGCCGCGCCAGCACGGCGACAGTCGCGGCATGTTCCTCGAGGGGTTCAAAGCCTCGGAGTTCGAGAAGGTGACCGGGCGGCCGTTCGACCTGCGACAGGTCAACTGCTCGGTGTCGGCCGCGGGGGTGCTGCGCGGGATCCACTACACCGAGGACCCGCCCGGACAGGCCAAGTACGTGACCTGCGTGCGCGGCGCCTTCCTCGACGTGGTCGTCGACCTGCGCCCCGGCTCGCCGACCTACGGCCGCTGGGACAGCGTGCTGCTCGACGACGTCGACCGGCGCTCGGTGTTCCTGTCCGAAGGGCTCGGCCACGCGATCCTCTCGCTGGAGGACGGCTCGACGGTCACGTATCTGTGCTCCCTGGAGTATCAGCCGGAGTTCGACCACGATATCGACGCGTTCGATCCCACGCTCGGCATCGAGTGGCCGCGGGTGGGGCGCGACGGCCGGGAACTCACTTTCGTCCGCTCCGCGAAAGACACCGCGGCCCCGCCGTTCTCATGAGCGGCATGAGGATATCGCCCGCGCCGAGCCGAGCGTGGTGAGACGCGCAGCAGACGCGGTCCGCGCCGAGCCGAGCGGCGCGAAGGCAGTCCGGAAGTCCGGGCTCAGCGAGGCCGCATAGCGCCGAGCGCCGCCACCCGATACGGGTGACAGCGCTCGGCGGCACGGCAGTCAGGCGACGAGTTCCAGTTCCTTCACCTCGTCCGCCGCCTGCTCCCGGCCGCGGAATCGCGGCACGAAGGCCAGCAGGGCGACCAGCGCGCCGACGATGGACACGCCCGCGGCGAACTCCAGACCGGGACGGTAGGTGTCGAGCATCCCGGCGGCCGAGATGTCGGCGTGTGCGCCGGAGGCGATGATCGCCGTGGTCACCGCGAGCACGATGGCCGCGCCGACCTGCATGGACGTCTGCAGCACGCCTGCGGCGAGACCCTGCTCCTCGTCATCGATGCCGTTGGTGGCCTGGATGTTGATGGCGGGGAAGCCGACCCACCCGATGCCGATGAGCAGCACCGCGGGCAGCAGCATGGTCAGGTAGGAGGGTGCGGTGTCCAACCGCAGGAACAGCAGGTAACCGACGGCCATCACGGTCATGGTCACCGCGATCACCGGCCCGGTGCCGAAACGATCGACGAGTCGGTCGGAGAAGAAGGCCGACAGCACGACCAGCAGACCGACCGGCAGCAGCGCCATGGCCAGCTTCAGCGGAGACCAACCGAGAGTGTCCTGCATGTACAGGGTCACGATGAACTGCCAGCTGAAGTAGGAGCCCGCCACCGCCACGATCGCGAGACTGGCCCGGACCAGCGAGGACTTGCGCAGGATCCCGAGACGCACCAGCGGGTAGCGCACCCGCTTCTCCACCGCGACGAATCCGGCGAACAGCGCGGCGACCGCGACGAACGAACCGATGGTGCGCGCGGACGCCCACCCGGCTTCCGGCGCGGCGACCACGGTGTAGACCAGCAGCAGCATGGCGGCGGTGGACAGCAGCGCCCCGAACAGGTCGTGGCCGCCTTCCTCGGCCGGCTTGTCCTTGGGCACCAGCACGTAGGCCGCGGCCAGCGCGGCGAGCGCGATCGGCACCGGGAGCAGGAACGTCCAGCGCCAGCCGACGCCCGTCATCAGACCGCCGAACAGCAGGCCCATGGAGTAGCCGCCCGCGCCGAACACCGTGTAGATGGACAGCGCCTTGTTGCGGGCGGGGCCCTCGGCGAAGTTGGTGGTGATGATCGAAAGGCCGGTCGGTGCGGTGAACGCGGCGGCGAGGCCCTTGACGAAGCGGGTGAGGATCAGCAGCGGACCGGAGCTGACCAGACCGCCTGCCAGCGAGGCGACCGCGAAGACGGCGAGCGCGATCAGGAAGACCTTGCGCCGCCCGAGCAGGTCGGCGGTGCGGCCGCCGAGCAGCAGCAGACCGCCGTACCCGAGGACGTAACCGCTGACCAGCCATTGCAGGGTCGAGGTGGACAGATCGAGTTCCGTGCCGATGGACGGCAGCGCGACGCCGATCATCGAGACGTCGAGACCGTCGAGGAACAACACGATGCACAGCGTGATCAGCATGCCCCAGAGCCGGGCTGACCATCTGGTCGGATCGGTCGCCTGAGCGGCCGAGAGCGTTGCTGGTGAAGTCATGCGGGGAACATTACATGCGCACGCATTAAATGCCAACACATTTAATGCGGTTGCATGGACATGCCGTGCCCACTAAGATGGGGCCATGTCGAAGCCGACCACCGTGAGCACAGCCCGGCGCGCTCCCGCGCCGGCCGGGCTGGTTGGAGAGTGGCGTGAGCTGCTCGACCGGCACGCGGCGGTGAGTTGTGCGCTCGAGAAAGCGCTCCAGAACGGTCATAACATCGGTCTCAGCGAATTCGAGACGCTGGACCGGCTGATCGACGCGAACTGTGGCGACTACCGGATGAGCGACCTCGCCAACGACATCTACCTCAGCCAGAGCGCGCTGTCGCGGGCCGTGGCACGGCTGGAGCGCGACGGCCTCGTTCAGCGCACCATGTGTGCGGAAGACCGCCGCGCCGTGTTCGTCTGCCTCACCGAGAAGGGCCGCGAGGTCTACGACCGGGCCCTGCCCACCCACCGGGCGGTATTGAGCGACACCTGGGGATTGCCGGGGCCGCCGAAGTGCTGATCAGCGCGGCCTGAAGCGTTTTACTCAGAGCGCTTTCCGTGCGTCCTCGATGCGCTCACGCGCGTCGATCGTCGCCGCCTCGATGCTCGCGAACGCCGCTCGGAAGCGCGCGATCTCGTGCTCCTTGTCCACGTAGACGGGTCCGGTGAATGTCTCCAGGTAGACCACCGGCGGTTCCGGCCGCTCGCCGGAACCCGCCTCGGCGAACTCCAACAGCACGAAACGACCCGACGCCATGCCGTCGTGATAGCCGCAATCCGCGGGCACCAGCCGGATCCGGACGTTCGGCAGCTGCGCCATGCGGAGCAGATGGTCGAGTTGCTCGGCGGTCACCGCCGGGCCGCCGATGCGCCGTCGCAGCACCGCCTCATCGATCAGCGCGTCCAGCCGCAGCGGCGCGTCGGCCCGGGTGACCAGGGTCTGCCGGGCCTGGCGCAAGCGCACCCGGCGGTCGATCTCGTGCGCGGCCAACTCCGGGTGCGCCGCCGTGCACAGCGCGCGAGTGTAGCCCTCGGTTTGCAGCAGGCCGGGTAGGAGTTCGTTCTCGTAGGTGGACAGCCTGGTGGCCGCCTCTTCCAGCCCGATATAGACGTCGAAGCCCTCCGCGATCACGTCGCCGTAGGTGGTCCACCAGCCCTTGGCCTTCGTGTCGCGCGCCAACGCGCGCAGCGGTTCGAGCAGGTCGGGCGGCGCGCCGTAGACCTTGCACATCGCCTCGACATCGAGTCCGCGCAGCGAGGTCTGCCCGGTCTCGATCCGCCAGATCTTCGCCTCCGACCACTCCAACTGCTGCGCGGCCACCCGCGTGGTCATCCCGGCCCGGTTGCGCAGATCACGCAAATGCCTGCCGAGCTGCCGCCGCGGCATAGTCGATCCGGTCGTTCCCTGCGGTAAAGCCATGCTTCCCCCCTGTTCGCCCTGCACCGCGCGCACCGTGAACCATCCTCGGTCTGCGACGCGGCACGCCCTCGGACACCCGAGGTGGATGCCGGGTATCCGAACAGCATTGTTCACAGTGAAGCTCGCAGCGGTCACGGCGCGTGTCCCAGCCAGGCCGGTGGCCCCTGCGAGTCAAACTACTTCCGCACGACGCGATTTCGTCCCTACCTGCGCGGGTTTCGCTTGCGGAAGCGCCAGAATTGCACCGCCCGAACGTCTTCGGACAGCTGGTTGACCGGCTCGGCCACGTCCGACAACGCCTGGAACAGGTCGTCGGCCAACTCGCTGATGTGCTCCACCCTGGTCGCCAGACGCGAGGCGTTCACCAGGAACTCGAGCATCAGGCGCACGGCGGCGGCGATGGTCAGGCCGAGCGGCACGCCCAGCACCGCGGCGAGCACGCCGAGCACCGCGGACACCCGCCACGCCGATACCGTCAACGTGATGGGCACGGCGAAGGCGAACACCAGTCCCAGGATGTAGGCCAGCGGCAAGAGAGTGCCGGTAGCCGGGCGGTGGAACTGCACGTCGAGCAGGGCGCGCGCGGCCGCGGCGCTCCACTGCGCGAACGCGCGCGGGCTGCGGAACGGCTCGGCGGGCTGCTCTTCGTCGGGAGCGGACCTGGAGAACCGCTCGGCCGCCGACTCTTTCCACGTGATCCAGCGCGATTCGGCCTCGTACTCGTCGGCGTCCGCGGGCGCGCCGGGTCCGTTGGCTTCGTCACTCATGCCGGGTCCTCCTTCGAGCCTGACGCTCATGCCGAGAATCCTCCCTGTCCGGGGCGGGGGGATCCAGCCGGAAACACACGCCCCCGGTATGTTTTCGCACCCGCAACACCCATCACGCCCACCCCACAGCGATCTCACAGCTCCGGCGCAGCGAGTGGCCAGGTCCACGGCCGAAAGTAGCTGCGTGGCAAGCATGGCGAGCCACCTCGGGATGCCCGGCGATACCCGGACGAACCTTCCGGAAATGAGACGTAGGCGACACTCTGGAAATTCTTTCGGAGAACCCGTAACGCCCACGGCGTCCCCCGCCGATACGACCCATGAATGCAGGACCCAGAGATCTACCGGGGAATGGAGAAGACAGTGCGCACCACGTTTCCGACTTCCGTCACGGCGGCCGAGCTGACCGCCGCTGCGCAGGACTACAACCAGCGCGGGTGGACGGTCGCCGAAACGGCCAACGGTCTGAGCCTGATCACCGACGACGACCTGTCCGGCATCGAGGTCACCGGCGAGCTGGCCGGCGAGGTCCGCCGCTTCCTGCGGGCGAACAACCTGTCGGGTGCGGTTATCGAGATCCCGGGCACGGAGCGTCGCGAGATTCACCTGGTCACGGGCGTCCGCAAGGCGGCGATGGCGCTCGAGGCGCTGCGCGAGGCCGGAGCGACCGTGTACACCGACGGCGCGGGCATCCCGCTGCCGCCCACCCACCTCTCGGCCGGTTCGGCTTGCTGGGGCGTCGCGCCCGGCGAGGCCCGCTGGGTTCCGCCGGTCGTCGCGATCGCCGCGGCCGTGCGCGCCGCCACCACGTCGCGCCGCGCCAAGCTGACCATCGCCTGCTGAGCAACGCACCCCTGAGCGAGTTCACCTGCTGATCGCGGGCCGGGCCCGCGCTACCCGGCCTGTTTGCGACCGGTATCCGTCCCGGCGCTCCGGATCCCCACCCCGGAGCGCTGCCGGGTACCGGTCGTTCGGCGTCGCCGATATCAAGCGTTCTCTTTTCAGTTCCACTGTCGAACGCGAAGATGGGGTATGGCCCCGATCACGCAATCGCGCAATCTGCTGCGGACCTGCCCGCTCTGTGAGGCGGTCTGCGGCCTGGAAATCACCCTGGATCCCGACGACCACGTGACCTCGGTCCGCGGCGACCGCAGTGATCCCTTCAGCAAAGGCTTCATCTGCCCGAAGGGAGCCAGCTTCGGTCATCTCGACGAGGACCAGGACCGGGTGACCGACCCGCTGATTCGTGACCGCGCTACCGGTGCCTGGCGCACCGTGACCTGGGACGAAGCCTTCGATTACATCGCCGAGCGGTTCCCCGCCGTCGTGGCCGAGCACGGAACCCAGTCGGCAGCGGCCTACTTGGGCAATCCCAACGCGCACACCGTGGCGGGCACGCTGTACGTACCGGCGTTGCTACGCGCGCTGGGCACCAAGAACATCTACTCCGCCAGCACCGCCGATCAAATGCCCAAGCAGGTGGCCAGTGGGCTGATGTTCGGCGATCCGCTCACCGTGCCGGTGCCCGACCTCGACCGCACCGATTACCTGCTGATGCTGGGGGCCAATCCGCTGGAATCGAACGGTTCGCTGTGCACCGCACCGGATTTCCCGGGCAGGCTGAAGGCGCTGCGTGGCAGAGGCGGCCGCTTCGTGGTGGTCGATCCGCGGGTCACCCGCACCGCGAAACTCGCCGACGAGCACCTGTTCATCCGGCCGGGCAGCGATGCGTACCTGCTGTTCGGCATCGTGCACACGCTCTTCGCCGAGCAATTGACCGATCTGCGCGTCGAGGTGACCGGCCTGGACGAATTGCGCACCGCCGCCGCCACGTTCGACCCGGAGACGGTCGCGGCCCGCACCGGCGTACCGGCGTCCACGGTCGTGCGGCTCGCCCGTGAGCTCGCGGCGGCGCCGACCGCCGCGGTGTACGCCCGTATCGGCACGTGCACCGCCGAATTCGGCACCATCACGCAGTGGCTCGTCGACGCGATCAACGCGCTCACCGGCAACCTCGACTCCCCCGGCGGCGCGATGTTCGCCACCGCCGCGGCCGGCGGCATCCCCCGCACGAAGCCGTTCCGCGCCGGGCGCTGGACCAGTCGAGTCCGCCGGCTGCCCGAGGCGATGGGCGAGCTGCCCGTCGCGACGCTCGCCGACGAGATCACCACGCCGGGCGAAGGGCAGATCCGTGCCCTGGTGACGGTCGCGGGCAATCCGGTGCTGTCCGCGCCGAGCGGCGCGCGCCTGGACGAGGCGTTCGCCCAGCTCGAGTTCATGGTGAGCGTGGACCGGTACGTGAACGAGACCACCAGGCACGCGGATGTGATCTTGCCTCCCCCGCGTCCGACGCAATCCCCGCACTACGACTTCGCGCTGCTGCAATTCGCCGTGCGCAACTACACGCGCTACTCGCGCCCGCTGGTGCCGCTGGGTGACCGGCCTTCCGAACCCGCCGTCCTGGCTCGCCTCGCCGCCGCGCTGACCGGCAGGCCGCACGACGGCTCCGACGGGATCGATCCGCTCACCGCCGTGGACGAACTCGTCATCGCGGGGATGCTGCACAAGGCCGGTTTCCCCGAACGGCGCGGCGACCTGATCGGCGAGAACAGCACCGAGCAGCGCATCGACCTGATGCTGCGCCTCGGGCCGTACGGCGAATGGAACGGCGGCACACTCAATCTGCGAGTGCTCTTGGACAACCCGCACGGTATCGACCTGGGCCCGTTGCAGCCGCGCCTGCCGGGCGCGCTGCGTACGGCGAGCGGGCGGGTGGACCTGGCCCCGCAGCCGCTGCTGGACGACGTGGCACGGATGCGGGCGCGCCTGGCCGACGCCGCGCCGGAGATCGTGCTGATCGGACGGCGGCAGCTGCGGTCGAACAACAGCTGGATGCACAACATCTCGACGCTGGTGAGCGGATCGAATCGGTGCACGTTGCATATCAATCCGGCCGATGTGGAGCGACTGGGGCTGGGTGACGAGGCGGTGGTGAAATCGGCCGCCGGAACGCTGACGGTCCCGCTGGAGCCGACCGAGGCCATCATGCCCGGGGTGGTCAGCCTGCCGCACGGGTGGGGCCACGCCGACAGCGCGCAGACCGTGGCCCGCACGCACGCGGGCGTCAATGCCAATGTGCTCACCGATGATTCGGTGGTCGACGCGCCATCCGGCAACGCCGTGTTCAACGGCGTTCCGGTGACACTGACTCCGGCCTGACATCTCTCCAACCGATCCCGCAAATCCCGACCGGCCGGATATTATTCCGGCCGGTCGGCTTTTAGCTAACCGTCGGAAATACTTGCGCCGCAGCCGAATCAGGGGCATTCTCGACGGGGATTTCGACGTTTTGCCGCGTGGATCTCATCTAAAATGGACGCGATCTCGAGACGACCGCGGTTCAACGTCGAGCCTGGTGTAACCCGCATTCCGGCGACCGGAGGGGGCTGCGATGCCCGGTGGACACAGTGGCAGCGACGGAGAGCGTGAGCTGCAAGAACGGTACGGAACAGCAGATCGAGCACAGCGCTTCTACGATGATCAGGTGCTCGACCGGCTCAATCCGACGATGATAGATTTCATCGGCCGGATGGATATGGCGTTCATCGCCACAGCCGACGAACACGGCGAATGCGACTCGAGTTTCCGCGCCGGACTGCCCGGTTTCCTCCATGTGATAGACGACCGCACGATCGCCTATCCGGAATACCGCGGCAACGGCGTCATGGCGAGTCTCGGCAATATCTCGGAGAATCCGCACGTCGGGATTCTGCTCATCGATTTCGTGCGCGACCTCATCGGACTGCACATCAACGGCTCGGCCCGCATCGTCTCCGACCCGGCACTTCGCACCACCGTGCCCGACCTGCCCGTCAACCACAAAGGCCGCGCCGCGGAGCAGTGGGTGGTGGTCGATGTGCAAGAGGCATACATCCACTGCCGCAAGCACATCCCGCACCTGATCCCCGCCCCGCGCGAACAACGCGAGTGGGGCACCGACAACATTCGCGCCAAAGGCGGCGACTACTTCGGGGCGAAGGCGGAGAAACGTGAGCTGGCCGACACGATGATCAGCGGCTCCTGAAGGGCGTGGCGGATCACCGGCCGCGGCGAGGTTTGCCGGGCGCCGCCAGCGGTGGACCAGGCCCGTCAACCCCGCTGATGGTGCGCGAGCAGGCGGGTGAGCAGGCGGGTCAGATCGTTTCTGTCCTCGGCCGATAGCGGTCCGAGCAGGTCGTCTTGCACCTTCTCGAGCGCTTGATCCATGCGCCGCAGTTGCCCTTTGCCCGCCTCGGTGAGGGTCACGATATTGCGCCTTCGGTCGTCCGGGTCCGGCGTCCGCTCGACGAAACCCTGGCCGGCCAGTTCGTTGATCGCCGCCACCACGTCGCTGCGGTCCATGTTGCACCGGCGCCCGAGCTCGGCCTGGCTCGCCGCCCCGAACTCGTCCAGCGCGGCCAGAATGCGGTAGTGGTACCCACGCGCACCCACCTCGCCGAAGCTGTCGGACGCCAACCGGTGGGCGTGCACGGCCAACTGGGTGACCAGCCAACTCGGCTTCGCGGCCAGGCGCGCGGGTGTCTCCTCCACAACAGCCACCATACATCGTTGGCACTGCCAATCAATCAGCCTGCCCGCGAGCGGCGCATCATCGAGACCTCCCTCGGGCAATGCCACAGCCGTGTGCCTGGACGACAGCGAGGTCTAATTGCTTGGTGCTCAACATACTTCGTAACGTCGGGGTAATTGCTGCCGATCAGTCGGTTGTGCGGCACTACGAGCCGCCATCCACAACCACGGAAGAGGCCACCTGATGAAGAAGCTTGTCGTCGTCACCGCCGTGATCGCAGGACTCGTCGTTCCGGTGGGCTCGGCCGCCGCGGAACCTGTCGCCGCACCTGTCTCCACACCCGTCGCCACGATCTCGGCCGTGACCCCGGTGGGTTCCTGGTCGGAGGATCTGTTCTGCGCCGTCATCAAATTCCTGAAGGGCGGCTGGGCAGGCCGTCCCACCGACTGCTCGTTCTGACCGGCTGAGCGCGATTCCTCGACTCGAACCTCTCTCGACTGATCCATTCGGGGCGAGGCTTGGGCCACCGCTCCGCGGATCCGAGAAGCGCCCGGACGCCGTCAACGAGGTCGTACGTCCTGCGGGGTGACCCCGAATCGTGCCTTGAACGCGGAGCCGAAGGCGCTGAGGGAGCGGAAGCCGCTGGCGTAGGCGATTTCGGCGACCGTGCGGTCGGAGGAAGATTCGCGCAGGCGGCGGTGGGCGCGGTCGAGCCGCGCGCCGCGGATCAGCTCGCTCGGTGTCGTGCCGGTGTGATGCAAGGCCAGTTGGACCTGGCGCAGTGACCAACCGAGGCTTCGTGCGATCTCGATCGGAGTCAGATCGGGATCGTCGGCGTGCCGGAGCACGTGGTCACGAACCGCGGTGTCCACCGTGGCCAGCACGGTCGGCATCGCGGCGCGGCGGCGCAGGCAGAGGCGGAGCAGATCGATGATCGTGTCGCAGGCGGCGGCGAACTCGGGACCGTCGACAGTCGCACGCTGCTCTCCGAGTTCGCTGATCAGACCTGAGACGACCGCGCCCAAGCCCTCGCGCAGGTCGATCAGCGCAGGTCCCGCGCCGACTTCGAGCGGCAGAGCGCCCGCGGGGACGTTCATCACCCACCCGCGCGCAGCGAGGGGCTGGCCGAAGTCGACGGGACGCGTCTTGGTGACGACCGCGCCGTACCCCGGCAACACCTGGGCGGTGGCGTCGTCCTGTCGGAGCCGCACTTCTCCGTCGGTCGCGATCATCACCCTCAGACCCTCATCGCCGTCACGCCGGATATCCGCACGGGATCTGGAATAGACGATGCTGTCCGACCAGAAGTCGATCAGCTGATAGCCCGCGTATCGCTGCACGGCCATCGCTCCTCGGAACGACGACGGACTGGCGAAACGGCACTGCAAGGTGCCCTGATTACGACCGACGTGCTCGGCCCAGAGGTCGGCCGACTCCCGGGGCAGGACCGCGCCGGTATCGACCCGCCCCACGAAATACGGCTCGGCGACCGACACCAGCAACCTCCCAGACCGACGTGCGCGTTTCCGTCAGACCCGTGCACGGATCAGGTCGAGCGCGCAGCGGTCCACGCTTAACGTGAGTCTCGATCGTACAGATCACAGACCAGGACACCGGCGTTTCACCGTGTGCGGGAACATGCGACGCAGATCGGCCGCCCGCTCACTGCAAGGAATGAGCACAGTCATGGACCGCAGGCATATTCATCTACCGACTCGGCTGGGGCTGCTGCATGTCGTCCTGACCGGCAGCGGCGATCCGATCGTGATGTGGCCGAGCCTTCTCATGGACGCTGCCCTCTGGGACGCCCAAGTGAACCATTTGGCCCGGGATTTCCTGACCATCGCGGTCGACCCGCCCGGGCACGGGCGGTCCAGCCGCCTCGAACGACCCTTCACCTTCGACGAGTGCGCGGCGTGCGTCGCCGACATCCTCGATCAGCTGGAACTACCGAAGACCCATTTCCTCGGGAACTCCTGGGGCGCCATGATCGGCGGCACCTTCGCCGCCGGTTTCCCTGACCGCGTCGAATCCGCGATCCTGATGAACGGCACGGCGTCATCGGCCCCGCTCGCTCAGCGGGCGCAGTACCGGATGCTGCTGATGGCGGTCCGGATACTCGGCGGGATTCGCCCGCCGCTCACCGGATCGGTGGTCCGGGCATTTCTCGGTCCGACGACCGAACGCACGCGCCCGCAGGTCGTCCGACAGGTTCTCGACGTCGCCCGCCGCAATGATCCGGCGTCGCTCGTGCACGCCGTCCGATCCGTGGTGACCGACCGCCCGGACCAGCGGCGCCTCTTCTCCTCGATCACCTGCCCCACGCTGGTCATCGGAGGTCGCGAGGACCGCACCTTCCCCGTGCCCGAGCTCGAGGTCATGGCCGACGCCATCCCCGGCTCGCGGCTCGTGGTCCTCGACGGAGCCGCACACCTCGCGGCCGCGGAGGTCCCCGACGAAGTGAATCGTCTGGTCGGCGCCTTCCTGGCCGACCACGCCGCGACGAGCGGATAATTCAGCGGAGCTTGAAGATCACCAAGCGTTGGACGATGAAGTTGATGACGGTCGCGGTGCCCTGGGCGACGACGAAGGCAAGCGGCTGGCGCCACCACTCGTCGGCCAGCGAGAAGTACAGCAGGTTGTTGATGCCGACCTGCACCGCGAAGGTCACCGCGTAGAGAACGACCACCGCGAGGAAGCGGATGCGGCTGGGCGGAGCCTGGAAGGTCCAGCGGCGGTTGATCAGGTAAGCCGTTGTGGTGCCCGCCACGAAGCTGATCGACTTGGCGACGCCGACCGGGAGACCGACCAGGTTCAGCAGCAGGCTGTAGAGCCCGTAGTCGACGACGGCCGAGAACCCGCCGGTGAGGGTGAACCGGATGATCTGCGTCTTGAGGTCGACCTCGGTGCCGCCGGGCTCGTCGACCAGGGGCAACTCGGCCGGAAGCGGCAGTTGGGGTTCGGCTTGCACGCCGACGAGCGTAGCGCCGGACCGGGTTGGGCACTCATTTCGGTTCTAAACCGACGTGTTCGTCACTACCCATGGGTAGAGCGACCGCGTCCCCATCTGCCGTCATACCTGTAGCCTCTATGCCGATGTCCACGAAAGCTCCGACCGCCACCAAGACAACCGGGAACGACAAAGGCGCCGGCGTCGCGAACGACGGCCCGGCCGCGGGCACCGCGTTCACTCTTCCGACGCGCACCCGCACGTTGACCGGGTGGGGTCGCACCGCACCCACCTCCTCCGAAGTGCTCTCGACCAGCGATCCCGAACTGATCGCCAAGGCAGTCGCCATGGTCGCCGAGGACAACGACGGCAAGCCCGCCCACCTGCGGCGCGGCGTGATCGCGCGCGGCCTCGGCCGCTCCTACGGCGACCACGCGCAGAACGCGGGCGGTCTGGTCGTCGACATGACCGCGCTGAACAACATCCACCGGATCGACCGCGACACCCGCATCGTGGACGTGGACGGCGGCGTCAGCCTGGACCAGCTCATGAAGGCCGCGCTGCCGTTCGGCCTCTGGGTCCCGGTGCTCCCCGGCACCCGCCAGGTGACCATCGGCGGCGCGATCGCCTCCGACATCCACGGCAAGAACCACCACAGCGAGGGCAGCTTCGGCAATCACGTGCGCTCGATCGATCTGCTCACCGCCGACGGGCAGGTGCAGCACATCACGCCGAAGCGCAACGCCAAGCTGTTCTGGGCGACCGTCGGCGGCAACGGGCTCACCGGCATCATCCTGCGCGCCACCATCGAGATGGTGCCGACGGAGACGGCCTACTTCCTCAACGACGGCGTGAAGACCACGACCCTCGACGAGACCATCGCCGCGCACAGCGACGGCAGCGAGGCCGACTACACCTACTCGAGCGCCTGGTTCGACGTGATCAGCCCGCTGCCCAAGCTGGGCCGGGCCACCATCACCCGGGGCAGGCTGGCGAAGCTCGACGAGCTGCCCAAGCGGCTGCGCAGCAAGCCGCTGAAGTTCGACGCGCCGCAGCTGATGACCGTCCCGGACATCTTCCCGAACTGGACGATGAACAAGCTGACGCTGATGTCCATCGGCGAGGCCTACTACCGGATGGGCGGCAACTACACCGGCAAGGTGCAGAACCTGACGCAGTTCTACCACCCGCTGGACATGATCGCGGAGTGGAACCGCGGCTACGGCTCCAACGGCTTCCTCCAGTACCAGTTCGTGGTGCCGACCGAGGCGGTCGAGGAGTTCAAGCGGATCATCGTCGACATCCAGGCCTCCGGGCACTACTCGGCGCTGAACGTGTTCAAGCTGTTCGGCCCGGGCAACCAGGCCCCGCTGAGCTTCCCGATGCCGGGCTGGAACATCTGCGTCGACTTCCCGATCAAGCCCGGTCTCAACGAGCTGGTCGGCGAGCTGGACCGGCGCGTGCTGGAGTTCGGCGGGCGGCTGTACACCGCGAAGGATTCGCGGACCACCGCCGAGACCTTCCACAAGATGTATCCCCGGATCGACGAGTGGATCAAGGTCCGCCGTAGCGTCGACCCCACAGGCGTTTTCATGTCCGATATGGCGAGAAGGCTGGAGCTGCAGTGATCAATGCCGTTGGTAACCCGCAGTCGATTCTGCTGCTGGGTGGCACGTCGGAGATCGGCTTGGCAATCTGCGCGGAGTACCTGAAGAAGGGGCCCGCGCGCATCACCCTTGCGGCGCTGCCCGGTGATCCGCTGCGCGAGGGCGCGGTCGCCCAGATGAAGGCCGCGGGCGCGAGCCAGGTCGAGGTCATCGACTTCGACGCGCTCGACACCGATGGGCACGCCAAGGTGATCGACGCCGCCTGGGACGCGGGCGACGTGGACGTCGCGATCGTCGCCTTCGCCCTCGACGGCGATCCCGAAGAGCTGTGGCAGAACCAGGCCAAGGCCGTGCGAGTCGCCCAGATCAACTACACCGCCGCGGTCTCCGTCGGCGTGCTGGTCGGCGAGAAGATGAAGGCGCAGGGCTTCGGCCGGATCATCGCGATGTCCTCCGTCGCCGGCGAACGGGTGCGCCGCTCGAACTTCGTCTACGGATCGACCAAGGCCGGTCTGGACGGCTTCTACCTCGGGCTCGGCGAAGCGCTGCGGCCGCACGGCCCGCGTGTACTGGTGATCCGTCCCGGCATGGTGCGGACCCAGTTCTCCGCGCACGTCAAAGAGGCTCCGCTCACCGTCGACAAGGAAGACGTCGCGGCGCTGGCGGTCGCGGCATCGCAGCGGGGGAAGGAACTGGTCTGGGCGCCGGGAACCTTCCGCTACGTGATGATGGTGCTGCGGCACATCCCGCGCTCGATCTTCCGCAGACTGCCGATCTGATCGGCGACCGAACTCGGACATGGTGCCCGCGTGATCAGTGATCGCGCGGGCACCTATCGTCTGACGGAGTGACCCTGTGAACCCGGAGGCGCCATGCGAGTAATCCAGTGCGACGAGCGCGGAGCGGTCCGTTGAGCACGGTGACCGCGGCGGACGAAGCGCCGCCGCGTCCCGTCGATCCGGCCCCCGCGCCGGGGCGCGGGTCACTCGTGGCACGTCAGATCGCGGCCGGCGTCGGCGAGGCCGCGCTCGCGGCGGTGGTCGCCGCCGTGGTGGCCGTCGTCGGGCTCGTCGCGTTCTCGCTGGTGCAGTGGCCCGCGTTCAACTCCTCCAACGTGACGCGGGCGCTGACCACGGTCGGGCAGGTCGGCGCTGCGGTCGTGCTCGCGGTCGCGATCGCGCTGCTGCGGCTGCGCAAGTGGCCCTGGATAGCGAAACTGCTGTCCTGGGTGGGTCTTTCGACGTTCGTCACGTTCACGCTCGGCATGCCGCTGGCGGCGACGAAGCTGTACCTGTTCGGCGTCTCGGTGGATCAGGAGTTCCGCACCGAGTTCCTCACCCGGCTCACCGATTCCGCCGCGCTGCGCGACATGACGTACGCGGATCTACCGTCGTTCTACCCCGCGGGCTGGTTCTGGATCGGCGGGCGGGTGGCGAATCTGCTCGGGATGGACGGCTGGGAAGTATTCAAGCCGTACGCGATCACGTTCCTCGCCGTGGCCGCGGTGGTCGCGCTGGTGTTGTGGTCGAAGCTGATCCGCGCGGACTGGGCGGTGGGCGTCGCGGCGGCGAGCACGGCGGTCACCCTGGCCTACGCCGCCCCCGAGGCCTACAGCGCCGTCATCGTGCTGCTGCTGCCGCCCGCGCTGGTGCTCGCCTGGGGGGCGCTGTATCGCCCGCTGGAGGGCGTGACGGAGGAGCATCGCACGGCCGGTGGCTGGGGCGCGGTCGTCGGCACGGGGCTGTTCCTCGGCTGGGCGGCCACGTTCTACACCCTCTACTTCCTCGTGGCGGCCTTCGCGGTGGCCCTGATGGGTCTGGTGGCGGCCTTCCTCGCGGTGCGTGCGCGGCGCGCCGACCGTCCGCGCCGCGCACGCGCGGCGACCGGGCCGACCCGTCCCGCGTGGCGCGCGGCGGCGCCGCCGCTGGTGCGGCTCGTGGTGATCGCGGTGATCGCCGGGCTGTTCGCGCTCGTCGTGTGGGCGCCGTACCTGGCGAAGGCTCTGCGCAGCGCGACGGCGAGCTCCGGGACCGCCCAGCACTATCTGCCGGAAGCGGGAGCGGAACTGCCGTTGCCGATGTTCCAGTTCTCCCTGCTCGGGGCGTTGTGCCTGATCGGCATCATCTGGCTGGTGCTGCGCGGCGCGTCGTCGCGACGGGCGCAGGCGCTGGGCATCGGCGTGGCGGCGATCTACCTGTGGGCGCTACTGTCCATGGCCGCGACCGCGGCGGGCACCACGTTGCTGTCGTTCCGTCTGGAGCCGGTGCTGTTGGTGCTGCTGTCGGTCGCGGGCGCGTTCGGGTTCGTGGAGGGCGCGCGGGCGATCTACCAGGCGTTGAACGAGCCCGCCCGGTTCCGGCTGGTGGCGATCGTCGTCGCGACGATCGGCGCGTTGGCGTTCGCCCAAGACATCCCGCACGTGCTGACTCCGGAGATCACGACTGCCTACACAGACACCGACGGAGACGGAAAGCGAGCCGACAAACGGCCTGTGTCGGCCGTGTCTTTCTATGACGAAGTGGATGCGGCGCTCACCGCGCAGACCGGGCGGCCACGCTCGGACACGGTGGTACTCACCGCCGACACCAGCTTCCTGTCCTTCTATCCCTACTTCGGCTTCCAGGCGCTCACCTCCCACTACGCCAACCCGCTCGCCGACTTCGCCGGCCGGGCGGCGACCATCGAGAGCTGGAGCAAGCTGAAGACGCCGCAGGAATTGATCGACGCGCTCGCGGCGAGCCCGTGGCGCGCACCGGACGCGTTCCTGTTCCGGCGCAGCGGCGACACCTACACACTGCGGCTGGCCAAGGACGTCTACCCGAACGACCCGAACGTGGCGCGCTATTCGGTGAGCTTCCCCAAGGAACTGTTCGCCGACCCGCGTTTCACCACCACCGACATCGGACCGTTCACGCTGGTCACCGTCCACCGCTGAAATCGCGGCGGTTGAACTCGCGCGCAGTGGATACCCCTCTCGTTTGTCGGTCCACGCACAGCGTGGTTGCAACGGAGGGCGCTGGCGAGGAGTGATGCGCAGGTGACACAGGCACAAGACGCCGAGACCGACCTACCGGCGGAATCGGCGACGGTCGCGATCGCGACGAAAGAGGCGACGGCGACCGGAGTGCTCACCACTCCCGCGCGTACCCGGCGGCTGCCCCGACTTCCGCTCGCCGATCTGCTCGTATGCGCCGGTTACCTGACGCTGGCCGCGACGGTGCTGTCGGGCCAGTGGCGCGATACCGACAACGGATACCTGATCAAGAGCGGTCAGGACCAGACGATGTGGGAGTGGTTCTTCGCCGTCACCGCACACTCGGTGGCCGCCCTGCACAACCCGCTCGGTACCGATCTGCAGAATTTCCCGGCCGGGGTGAACATGATGGCCAACACGGCCATGTTCGGTGTCGGCGTGCCGCTGACACCGGTCACCTTGCTTTTCGGGCCGACCGTCACGTTCGTACTCGTGCTCACCCTCGGTCTGGCCGGAACAGCGTTCGCGTGGTATCGCCTGTTCGTCCGCGAGCTCGTCCGGTCCCGGGTCGCGGCGGTGATCGGCGGACTGTTCTGCGGATTCGCGCCCGGAATGATCTCGCACGCCAACGCCCACCCGAATTTCGTCGTGCTGCTGTTGCTTCCGATCATCGCGGGTCTGCTGATCCGGATTGCGCGGCGAGCGGCCGCGGCGGAACGGGAACGGCCGGGCGGGCGGGTACGGGATGCCGCCGTTCTCGGACTTCTGGTCGCGACGCAGATCGCGCTCGGCGAGGAACCGCTGTTGATCTTCGCCCTCGCGTTCGGCCTGTTCGGGATCGTGTATTACGCGCATGCTCCGCGCACCGCGCTGCGCGTGACGCGAGTGGTCGCCCCGACTTTCGCGCTGGCCGCGGTGATCACGTTGGCACTCGCCGAGATTCCGCTGTGGTGGCAATTCTTCGGCCCGCAGAGCTATCGATCGATCGACCACGGCCCGATGGGCAACGACCTCGAAGCGCTGGTGCAGTTCCCGTCCGAATCGCTGGGCGGCGTGTTCGCGCCCGGCGCGAACGTGGCGATCAATCCGACCGAGCAGAACGCGTACTTCGGCTGGCCGCTGCTGCTGTTGGTCGTGTTCACGGTGGGAATGCTGTGGCGCGACCGCGTGGTGCGGGCCGCGGGCGTGGTGATCGCGGTCTTCGGCCTGCTGTCGCTGGGGGCGGTCGCCACGATCGGTAAACAGCCGACCGGCATCGATCTGCCGTGGCGCTGGGCCGAACATGTTCCGCTGTTGAACACCGTGCTGGAGAGCAGGATGAGCATGGCCGCGATCCCGGCCATCGCGGTGGTGCTCGCGCTGGCCAGCGACCGCGCGGTGGGGACATGGACGCAATCGGCGGTGGACTGGAAGCCGCTGGCCTGGTTCGCGGCGCTCACCGGTGCGCTGCTGCCGCTGATCCCGACCATCCTGCCGGTGGTCGAGCGACCGCCGACACCGGACTTCTTCGACGGCGCCGTCCGCCGTTACGTCGGCGACGGATCGGTGGTCCTGGTGCCGCCGCCCCGGCCACCCGACGCACGGGCGCTACGTTGGCAGGCCGACGCGGGTTTCACCTTCCCGCTGGCGGGCGGCTACTTCGTCGGCCCTACCGGTACCAGCAAGAAAGGCATCTACGGTCCTGAGGCCCGTCCGACCACCGCTCTGCTGGTACAGGCCCAGGACACTGGAGTCGTACCGCCGATCGACGCGGGCGTGCGTACCCGTGCGCTGGACGATCTGCGGTTCTGGCAAGCCGACGTCTTGGTGCTGCCCGCGACGAAGAACGGCGAAGTGTTGCGGGAGACCGTGACCCAGCTGCTCGGATTCACGCCGACGCGGGTCGAGGACGTCTGGCTGTGGGACGTTCATTCGCTGCGCGCGTCGGGGGCAGTCGGCATCACACCGGGCGGTAGCTAGCATCAACCACCGTGCGACCGGACCGATCTTCTCCAGCGTTCACCCGTATCCGCTTGATCGCCCTCCTCTCCGGGCTTCTCGGATTCCTGCTGGCCTTGCTGACCCCGCTGCTGCCGGTGCGGCAGGATCGGGCGAGCCTGGACTGGCCCCAGTCCGGCGCCAGGAGCGTGGCGGCGCCGCTGGTGTCCTACGAGCCGCTGCGGTTCAGCGCGACGCTGCCCTGCTCGATGACCGGAGAGCTCGGATCGGGCGGCACGCTGCTTTCCACCGCCCCCGTGGCCTCCGGGCGTGCGGCTACCAAGGGCCTGGTGGTCTCGGTCGCCGACGGCGTCCTCTCGGTGGTGCAACGCGACATCCCGCTGTTGTCCGCGCCGCTGGCCGAGGTCGGGTCCTGCGCGACGATCCGCATCGAGTCGACCGCCGCCGCGACGACGGCTGAACTCACCGGCGTCACCCGGCAGGATGGCACGCCGTTCCAGTCCACGGTCGGCCGGGACATCCGGCCGCAGCTGGTGGGCGTGTTCACCGATCTGAAGGCCGATCGGCTCGCCGGAGCGCAGGTGCACGCGGACATCGACTCGCGTTTCTCCTCCACGCCGACGCCGTTGAAGCTGGCCGCCATGATCGCCGCCGCCGTGTTCACGCTGATCGCACTCGTCGCACTGCATCTGCTGGACACCGCCGACGGGCGCCGACCGCGCCGGTTCCTGCCCGCGCACTGGTGGCGGGTCACCCCCGCGGACGGCGTCGTGCTGGGCACGCTGGCGCTGTGGCACGTCATCGGGGCGAACACGTCCGACGACGGCTACATCTTGAACATGGCGCGCGTCTCCGGGCACGCGGGCTACATGGCGAACTACTACCGGTGGTTCGCGGTCCCCGAGGCCCCGTTCGGGTGGTCGTACGAGGTGCTGGCGTGGATGTCGCGGATCTCCGACGCCAGTCTCTGGATGCGACTGCCCACGCTGCTGGCGGGCGTGATCTGCTGGCTGGTGATCAGCCGCGAGGTGCTGCCCCGCCTCGGCGCGCGGGTGCGCCGCAACAAAGTGGCGCTGTGGACGGCGGGCCTGGTCTTCCTCGCGTTCTGGCTGCCCTACGACAACGGCCTGCGCCCCGAACCGCTGATCGCGGCGGGCGCGCTGCTCACTTGGTGCTCGATCGAGCGCGCCATCGCGACCGGACGGCTGCTGCCCGCCGCGGTGGCCGTCCTGATCGCCGCGTTCTCCCTCGCGGCGGGCCCCACCGGCCTGATCTGCATCGCGGCGCTGATCGCCGGTTCACGGCCGGTGCTGCTGATCATCATCAAGCGCGCTCGCGGCGCCGTCCCGGCCCGGACCGGGCCCGACGCCGACGCGGCCGCCGCCGGTTCCGCCGAAGCCGCGGCCGCGGTGAACGCCCCCGCGAAGGTGCGCGAGCCGTCCCGGGCGGGCGCGGTGTTCCGGTTCGCCGCGCTGGTCGCCCCCGGCCTCGCCGCGGGCACGCTGGTGCTGGTGGTGATCTTCGCCGACCAGACCTTGGCGACGGTGCTGGAAGCCACCCGGGTGCGCACGATCGTCGGCCCGAACGTCGCGTGGTTCGACGAGCGCACCCGCTGGGACTCGTTGCTCATGCTCTCGCCGGACGGTTCGCTGGCGCGGCGGTTCGGCGTGCTGGTGATGCTGCTGTGCCTGCTCGTGTGCGTGCTGCAAGTTCTGCGCAAGGGCCGGATTCCGGGCACCTCGCGCGGCCCCTCGGTGCGCATTCTCGGCATCGTGTTCGCATCGCTGTTCCTGATGATGTTCACCCCCACCAAGTGGACGCACCACTTCGGCGTGTACGCCGGACTGGCCGGATCGCTGGCCGCGCTCGCGGCGGTCGCGGTGGGCACCACCGGTATTCGCTCGCCGCGCAACCGCGCGTTGTTCGCCGCCGCCGTGCTCTTCCTGCTCGCCGTGACGTTCACCGGCTCGAACGGGTGGTGGTACGTGTCCAGCTACGGTGTCCCGTGGTGGGACAAGGCGCCGTTGATCGCGGGCAAGGGGCTGTCCACGTTGTTCCTCGGGCTGAGTGTCCTCGCGCTGCTGGTCGCGATATGGCAGCACTATCGCGAGCCGTACCGGCGTGAGCGGCCTGGAGCGCCACGGCGATTCGACCGGTGGGCCTCCGCGCCGCTGACCGTGGCCGCCGCGCTGCTGGTGATCTTCGAGGTCGCCTCGCTCGCCAAGGCCGCTGCCACGCAGTACCCCGCGTACTCGATCACCAAGTCGAATGTGCAATCGGTCGGCGGGGATTCGTGCGCGCTGGCCAACGAAGTGCTCGTCGAGACCGACACCGCCGATTCGCTGCTGCAGCCCTTCACCGGATCGCCTGCGGACGGCTTGGCCGCGCAGAACAAAGGATTCACCCCGAACGGGGTCGCGCGTGACCTCACCGCAGACGCGGAGGAGACGGTCACCGGCGGCGCGAACTCCGTGGACAAGGATTCGGAGAACAAGACCACCAATACCACCGGCGCGGGCACCGGCGGCGGCACCACCGAGCAGGCGGGCATCAACGGCAGCACCGTCGCGCTGCCGTTCGGTCTCGACCCGGCGAGAACCCCGGTGCTGGGCAGCTACCAGGAGGGCGAGCAACAGCAGGCGAAGCTGACCACCCAGTGGTACCGGCTCGACCTGACCGACAGCATGCGCAACGACCCCGCCTACCAGGTGCTCGCGATCACGGCGGCGGGCCGGATCCGCTCGGTGGACGCCGACGGTGTGCTCACCTACGGACAGGAACTGCACCTGGAGTACGGCGTCCGTGGCGCGGACGGCGAGGTGCGCACGCTCGGCTCGATCGATCCGCTGGACATCGGCCCCGCGCCGTCCTGGCGCAACCTGCGGGTGCCGCTGGACCGGCTGCCGGCGGAAGTGAACGCGGTGCGGCTGGTCGCGATCGACAACGACATCACGCCCAAGCAGTGGCTGGCCGTCACCCCGCCCCGGCTGCCCAAGCTGGCCACGCTGAATTCCGTGGTCGGATCGCAGGCTCCCGTGCTACTCGACTGGCACGTCGGCCTCGCCTTCCCGTGCCAGCGGCCGTTCGACCACAAGGACGGCGTGGGCGAGATTCCGCAGTGGCGCATTCTGCCCGACCGGGTCGGCTCCGACGCCTCGAACGCCTGGCAAGACGACATCGGCGGCGGCCCTCTCGGCTGGACCGGCCTGCTGCTGAAATCCCAAACCGTCCCCGCATACCTCGACCGCGACTGGGCTCGCGACTGGGGCTCCCTCGAACGCTTCACCCCCTACGACCCCACCGCCATTCCTGCCCCCATCACCACCACAACCCGAACCCGCACCGGCCTCTCCACCGACGACCCCATCCGCATCCGCTGACTCCGCGAGTGGCACATGGTGGAGCGGGCTTCTCGCGATTCGCCGCAGCCGTGTGCCACTCGTGGAGGGTGTCAGGGGGTGAGGACGAGGCGGCCGCGGAGGCCACCGAGGGATAGGCGGGATTGGGCTTCTCGGACGGCGGTGAGGGGGTGGGTCGCCGCTACGCGGAGGGTTAGTTTGCCCGCGTCTACTTGGGTTACGAGGTGGTCGAGTCGGGTGCGGTCGGCGCGGACAAGGACTGTGTGGACCTTGGTGCCGCGCAACGGGATCGGGGTGTCGGGAACGCTGATCGACGCGAATCGCCCGCCGCCGCGCACCGCGGCGAGCGCCGCCGGGCCGAGGGCGGCCGCGTCCAGGGCGGCGTCGACGCCGCCGGGGACGATGGCGCGGACGGCATCCGGCAAGGATGCCTGGCGCGGAACGAAATCGGTGGCTCCCAAGGCGCGCACCGCGTCCTCGTCGGCGGGTGCGGCCGCGGCGATCACCCGGATACCCTGCGCCGCCGCGAGTTCGACCGCGAAGCCGCCGACAGCCCCCGCCGCGCCGGTGACCAGGAGCGTGTCGGTGGACACGAGATCCAGCGCGTCGAGCGCCTGGAGCGCGGTGAGACCGTTGAGCGGGAGGGTCGCCGCTTGCACCGGCGACACGGAAACTGGAGCGGGCGCGACGTTCCCGACCTCCAGCACCACGTAGTCGGCCTGCGCACCGAGCGAGACGTCGAGCCGGTCGCTGATGCCGATCACCGCTTGCCCCACCGTGAACTCCGTGACGCCCGCGCCGAGCGCGTCGACCGTGCCCGCGACATCCCAGCCGACGCCCCACTGATCGCGCTGCGCGGCGAACGGCGTGCCGCCCACGCCCGCCCGCACCATCAGATCCACGGGGTTCACCGTCGCCGCCGCGACCGCGATGCGAACCGTACCCGGGCCGGGCTGCGGAGTCGGCACTTCCACGATCTCCACCACGGCTTCCGGTCCCGGCCGGCGGACTACCACTGCACGCATGATGTTCCTTCCTGTCTGCTGCCGACCAATCTAGGAACGGTTACTATCCAATGGGTAGTAGTTACCCGAAAGTGCGTTAGAGGCAGCGAGGTGCTCCCGATGGCGACGAAGACCGCGGCGCAGCGCCGTGAGCTGGCAAAACAGCGGTACGACGCGTACATCGCCGAGTGCCCGACCCGGCAACTCCTGGACCGGATCAGCGACAAATGGGTGAGCCTCGTGTTGGCCGCCCTCGCCGACGGGCCGTTGCGCTACGGCGAACTGAACCGGATCATCGCGGGCGTGAGTCCCAAGATGCTCACGCAAACGCTGCGCGGACTGGAACGCGACGGCCTGGTGGAGCGACGGATCACCGCGGAAGTCCCGGTCCGCGTCGACTACGAACTCACCCCGCTCGGCCACAGTCTTCAGCCGGTCATGAGCGCGGTCAAAGCATGGGCGGAGACACGCATGGACGACGTGATCGCCGCGCGGGCGCGCTACGACCGCACCGTCCAATAAACCGGTTGTCCGGTCTGAAAAATATGCTCCCACCTGTGGCTATGCATCGCAGGACGAATCGGGCCGCTGGCCTTAATCTGAATCCATGACAACGGCATTCGATGAAATGGATCTGCGCGATCTTGTCGGACTGCTCAACGAAGAGGAACAACGGGAGCTGCGGCCTGCGGTGCTGCGCGTGCTCGGCCGCCTCCCTTCGCAAGAGGTGCTCCGGCGCGAGCTCGGCCTTCGGCTGAAGGTCTGAGCGCCCGGTAACGCACCGGCGACATACGGCAGGGCCGCCGCGCAGGATTCACCTGCGCGGCGGCCCTGTGTTCTGGGCACCTAGCCCGTGGCCAGCTCGCTGAACGCGACGTCGACGGGTATCGGCACGTCCACAGCCAGACGGCGAGTATGCAGACAGACCAGGTGGTAGCGACCTTCGGAGAGCCGGTACTCCTCGATCTGCTCGATTCCATCGCCGGGCTCGGTGAGGAAGACGATGAGGTAGACCGGGATACCGACCGCCGCGTATGCGGCCTTTTTCTCCACCGTATCGGTGTGGTGTGAACTGTCGGGAGAGACGATCTCGACCACGAGCACGGTGTCATCGGCATACAGTCGCGCATCGTCGTCCAGACAGCGATACACGACGACGTCCGGTCGGCGGAGGCTGAGCGGAACGTCGCTGAGCCGGACGTCCACGTCGGTCTCGACCATCAAGCACGGTTCCGGCTTGCGCGCTGCTTCCATATGCGCGGCCATGCGCCGCGCCACCCGATTATGCAGCCGTGAGGGGCTTTCGCACTTGACGATATGGCCGTCGATGACCTCGATGGTCCGGCAGAAATCAGGGGGCAGCTGTTCGTAGTCCCGCGCCGTGATCTGGTCCGGGATCCAGCGGTACCAGTCGCTGGGTGCGCTGCTCGTCATGCCCTGAGACTACCGGCCGGCTCGCGCATTTCACGGTACGGATTCGCACTGCTCAGCCCGTGCGACGATGTCCTGGATAAGGCAAAGGCCGTCGCATCGGTCCCTGTACCGATGCGACGGCCTGGTGTTTGCCCGAAACGGATCAGAACACGCGCATACTGCCCGGCGACCAGAGGCCCGAGCGCGTCGCGGTGCCGGTGTCCAGCTTCGCCGGGACGGCGCTGCGGTCGTACTGCTCGTAGCGCTCCAGGGAGCCCCAGTCCCGCGCCCAGTCGTCCTTCAGGTAGGTGGGCACGGAGATGGACCTGGCCAGCATCTGCGTGAAGCCGAGCACGCCGCCGAACTCCTCGGCCTGCCAGGTATTCGTCGAGCTGATGGCCAGCGGGCGGTCCGGCAGGATGCGGTAGCCGGGCGCCTCGGCCACGCCGTTGCGGTGGTCGAACGGACGCTGGCACGGGAACTGCAAGCCCACCGCCCAGTCCAGCAGGATCGGCTGCTGGGAACCCAGCAGGCTGTTGAGCGTCTGCAACTTCGGCATCCGCGGCGGCGTGAAGGCCAGCCACTGATCCCCGATCAGGATCGGGTCGTTGGCGACGATGCGCACCGCGTCGGCGTCGGGCGCGATCTCGTCCAGCGGCACCCGCAGGTTGCGCCAGGACGGGAACGGGCCGATGTCACGCGGCAGGTAGGTGCCGAGCTTCTGCACGCTGCCGTCGGGCTGCCGCTTGCCGTAGTCGACGGTCAGCGACTGGCCGTACTTCATCGCGCCGGTGTCGTCGAAGGAGAGGATGCGACCGGCGGCCGAGATCACCACCAGCGGCTTGTCCGCCGAACGCGCGGGCAACTGGTACCAGCTCGAGGTGACGTTCGCGGGCTGCTGCACGCCGTTCTGGTAGCTGCCGAGGATCGGCGTGGTCGCCGGATCCAGGCCGAACGGGAGGGCGACGGTGGAGCCGTTGACGCCGCGCGCGCCCTGACCGCCGCCCGTGCCCGCGCTCTGCCCCTCCGCGAACGCCGCGCCGACCGACTGCGTGGAAGTGTTCCCGGTGCCCGGCTTCACCTCGACGCTGTCGGCGGACAGATCATTGGGCACGCCGTTGGGGTCGAAACCGACCGGATCGACACCGGCGAGCGGATCGGACGGATTCGTCGGCGGGTGCGCCGGATCCATGATCGGCTGCAACTTGCCCGCGTTCGGGTCCGGCTCGACCAGCACGTCATTGGCCAGGCCGCAGGTGCTGCCGCTGAGCGCGTCGATGTTCGACCGGGCCAGCGAGTACGCCGGATACTGCGAGACCGCGCCCTTCACCAGCGAGAGCACCTCGAGCGCGACCATCAGCGCGGCGACCACGGTCAGCGGGATCGCCGCGAACCGGCGGATCCGCCTGCCACGTGCCGTCTTGGCCGACGGCTGCGGCGCGGTGTAGTCCTCCCGCAGCGCGTACCAACCGACCAATGCCAGCGCCACGCCGAACAGCACGAGCATGAGGGTGTTCGACTGGTAGCCGTGCAGCGAGACGCGCTTGTCGAACCACGGCACACCGAAGCTGGACACGTACCAGTAGCCGTTGATGCCGGAGAACGCGATCGCGAGCACGAACAGCAACCCGGCCAGGAAGATGGCCCGGTTCTTGCGGGCTCGCAGGGCGCTCGCCGAGACCGCGACCGCGGTGACCGCCGCCAGCGAACCCGCGATGCCCGCGTACGCGCCGAAGTGGTGGGTCCACTTGGTCGGGTTGAACATCATGAAGAAGATCGTCCCGAAGACCACGCCCATCAACCGCCAGGTCGGACCGCTGGAGATACCCGGCACCCGCCTGCGGCGCAGCAGCACCAGCATGGTGGTGAACAGGCACAGCAGCATCACCAGGAAGGCGAAGCGCCGCGACAGTGAGCCGTCGACGGTCTCCACGAACAGGTAGTAGTAGCGCAGGTAGTCCTCGTACCAGGCCAGGTTCGGCCCGGTCACCTGGCGAACCCGGTTGGCCTCCTGGATGCCCGCGAAGGTCTGGTCGGTGTAGACGGCCGTCAGCACGAGCACGCCCGCCGCGGCGATCGGTGCGAGCAGCGGCAGCGTCGAGCCCCACCGACCGGCGCCGAGCGCGGCGAACTGCCGGTGCTTGCGCACCACGATGCGCAGCATCGGACGGATACCGGCCAGCAGCGCGGCGACGCACATCAGGCCCGTCGGCGCGGCGGCGAGAGTGAACGCCGCCACCAGGACGGCCACCGCGGCGGGCAGCAGCCGCCCGGTCGCGATGGCCCGCTCGATCGACACCCAGGTCAGCAGCGCACCGAGCGCGACGATCGGCTCGGAGCGCAGGCCGTTGTCGAACGGCAGCCAGAACGCCAGGAACACCAGCCCGCCGGTCCACAGCGCCACCTTGCTGGTGCGCACCCCGCGACCCAGCCGGGGCACCACCTCGCGGCTGATCACCAGCCAGCACAGGATCGCGCAGGCCAGCGCGGGCAACCGCACCCAGGCACTGGCGGTGGAGATCTCCGAGAAGACCTGGATCACGTAGTAGTACCAGCCGAACGGCGCCTCCGGCACGCCGTACCAGCGGAAGTAGTTGGCCATGTACCCCGCGTGCGGGGCCACCCGCACCATGCTGAGGATGTAGCCGTCGTCGGAGGTGTTCGCGCCCGCGAAATGCCACAGCAGCAGCGTGCCGACCACCGCGCCGTCCGCCCAGGTCGGCTTCAGCCAGTTCGCGGGCAGGAACCGGCGGTGCCCACGCCCGTCACTGCTGTCGAGCCGGGCCAGCGCCGCCAGGGCGATCAGCGTGCACAGCACCGCCGCGATCATCGCGACCAGCTTGATCGCGGTCGGGCTGGAGGAGAAGCGGGTGTCCACCGTCATGGTGAACGACAAACCGGTCGGCGCCGCGCCCTTCAGATCGGAGAACACCCCGACCACCTGGGGCCGCAGATCGCCGCCGAGCTGCCCCTCCACCGGCACGGTGACCGACTCGTTCGCCCCGGGCGCCCCGCCCTCGATCGGACGCTCCACCTGCCTGGTGAGCCCGTTGAACACGCCGTAGGTGCTGTCGCTGTCCGAGGCGATACTCAACGACGTGCACTCGCCCATGCGGCTGCGGTCGGCCGACACCACCACCGCGTTGCGGTCGACCACGTCCACCGAGGTCTCCGACACCCGCACGAACAGCGCCTCCAGCGCGGCCCGGTCGCCCTGCGGCGGCGCGGTGGCCAGCAGCATGCCACCGCGCTCGGGTAGCTGGGCGATCGTCTCGCACGGGATCGTCGCCTTCAGGTCGATCGGGACCTGCGACATCAGCGGCGCCTGCACGTTGCCGAGCGTCCCGCCCTGCGGCCAGTTCAGCACCGCGGTCGTCTGCGTGACCGGCAGGAACGGCGTCGCCAGCGCGAACAACGCGCCGAGCACTCCGGCCACCAGCGCGATGAGCCGGGCGGTCCGGAAATCGTTCGGGGTCACCACCGGGGCGGCGGGAGGTTTCGTGAGTACAGCGGTTGCGGCGTCGGGCACGGTTGGCAATGCTAGCTGGCTCCCCCGCCTCTCCGGGTCTTTAGGCCGTGCTAGTGGGGCGTCGCGCCATTTGCGTTCAGGTCCTACGTCAGGTGCGACTCAGGTTCTGGGCGTACCCGGCGAGTTACCCATGTGCTCACGAAACCAGTTCGTCGGTATCGGACGCTACTGGAAAAGTACCCGTATCACGCAACGGTCTACGAAAGGATGGAAAGGTGGGTGTATGACCAAGGTGAATATCTCGACGAACTACGGATCGATCGTGCTCGAGCTGGACGATCAGAAAGCGCCGAACACGGTGCGCAATTTCGTGGACTACGCGAACGCGGGCCACTACAACGGCACCATCTTCCACCGCGTCATCCCCGGCTTCATGATCCAGGGCGGCGGGTTCGAGCCCGGGTTGCGTCAGAAGGGCACCAAAGCCCCGATCCAGAACGAAGCGAACAACGGCCTGAAGAACAACAAGTACACCGTCGCGATGGCGCGCACCAACGACCCGCACTCGGCCACCGCGCAGTTCTTCATCAATGTCTCCGACAACGACTTCCTCAACCACTCCGCTCCCACCGCGGCGGGTTGGGGCTACGCCGTCTTCGGCGAGGTGACCGAGGGCGCCGACGTGGTCGACAAGATCGCGGGTGTCCGCACCTCCTCGGCGGGCATGCATCAGGACGTGCCGGTCGACGACGTCGTCATCGAATCCGTCACCGTCAGCTGATCATTCGAGACGCCAGACGCGAATCGGGCCGCGCCCCAAGGGGTGCGGCCCGATCGTGTACCGGTTGCTACAGCGGCAGCAGGTGATGCTTGCGCGGATTGCGGGCAACGGACTTGTCCCGCAAAAGCTGTAGCGCACGACGGATTTCCAGTCGGGTCGTCGACGGCTCGATGACCGCGTCGACGTATCCGCGTTCGGCGGCCACCCACGGCGTCGCCACGGTGGCGTTGTAGAAATCGATCATCTGCTGGCGAATCGCCGCCCGCTGGTCCTCGGGCGCGGCGTCGATCTGCTTGGCTCCGATCAAGCTGACCGCGCTCTCGGCGCCCATGACCGCGATCCGCGCCGTCGGCCAGGCCAGGTTCACGTCGGCGCCCAGCTGCTTGGAGCCCATCACGGCGTAACCGCCGCCATAGGACTTGCGGATCACCACGGTGACCTTCGGCACCGACGCCTCCACGTAGGAGAACAGGAACCGTCCACCGCGCTTGATGACGCCGATCTTCTCCTGTTCCACACCGGGCAGGAACCCGGGCGTGTCCACGACGAACACCAGCGGGATCTCGAACGCGTCGCACAGACGCACGAAATGCGCCGCCTTGTCCGACGCGCGGGCGTCCAGCGCGCCCGCGTACACCATCGGCTGGTTGGCCACCACGCCGACGCTGCGGCCGTCCACGCGGGCGAAGCCGGTGATGACGTTGCGCCCCGCCGAAGCGCCGAATTCGTGGAAGGCGCCGTCGTCGAAGATGCGCAGCAGGATCTCGTGCATGTCGTACCCGGAGTTGTCGGAGTCCGGGACGATCGAGTTCAGCTCCAGGTCGGTGTCGGTGATCTCCGGCTCCAAGCCGGGATTCACGATCGGCGCCAGCTCCTGGCAGCTGGTCGGCAGGTAGCTCAGGTAGTCGCGCACCCACTCGAACGCGGCCGATTCGTCCTTGGCCACGTGGTGGATGTTGCCGTACTCCGCCTGGCTGCGCGCGCCGCCGAGTTCCTCGAGACTCACGTCCTCGCCGGTGACCTCACGGATCACCTTCGGCCCGGTGACGAACATGTACGCCTCTTCGGTCGCCACCACCACGTCGGTGTTGATCGGGGCGTAGACGGCGCCACCGGCGCATTTGCCGAGGATCATCGAGATCTGCGGGACCAGCCCGGACAGCGGCTCCTGCCGCCGCCCCAGCTCGGCGTACCAGGCCAGTGAGGTCACCGCCTCCTGCACGCGCGCGCCGCCGGAGTCGTTGATGCCGACCACCGGGCACCCCACCTTGGCGGCGTACTCCAGGATCCCGGCCACCTTGCGGCCGAACATCTCGCCGACCGAACCGCCGTAGACGGTCTGGTCGTGCGAGAACACCGCCACGGGCCTGCCTTCGACCAAACCGTGCCCGGTGACGACGCCGTCGCCGTAGAGCGCGGCGGAGTCGCCCGGTTTGCGGACCAGCGCGCCGATTTCCACGAAGGTTCCCGGATCGAGCAGCATGTTGATCCGGTCGCGGGCGCTGGGAATACCCTTCTTCGCCCGCTTGGCCACGCCCGCTTCACCCGCCGGCTCCTGCGCTAAATCCAGGCGCTTGCGCAGGTCGGCGAGTTTCTCGGCAGTAGTGCTCACTTGGCCCCTTTCGCCTCGATCGCGGCGAGCTTCGCGGTCAGGTCGGCTCCGATCTTGCCGATCCGCGGTTCGTCGATGATCTGCAGGTGGTCGCCCGCGATGTGGACGACCTCCAAATTCGGGATGTACTCGTCCCAGCCGCCGTTCGGCACCCGGTCGGCGAAGCGTGGCTCGAGCTCGATCATCCCGTCGTGGTAGCGATCGGCGAGGTAGAGCACGACGTTGCCGTCGTAGTGGGACGGTTGGGTACGGGCGAGGTGGCGACTATCGATCCACGAGGTGCGCTGGTGTTCGAGCACGCCACCGGGAATCTTCGCGCCACTGATCTTGATCAGGTCGCTGATCATCTTGAACTGCTCTTCGTCGGATGCCGCGGCCAGTGTCTCCAACTGCTCGCGGTCCAATTCGCCGTCGACGCCGTAAGTCTTCTTGGCGAAGGTTTGGTAGCGCTCGATCCGCCGCACCCGCTCCTCGGGGCTGTTGTCCTCGCCCTGCGTCGGAATGGCCAGATCGATCAGGCCGACCACGCGCACGTCCGCGCCCTCGGCCCGCAGCAGTTGCGCGGTCTGCATGGCAAGCACCGCGCCCAGCGACCAGCCGTACAGCACGAACGGCCCGTCACCCTGGAGCTTGCGCAGCTCGGGCAGGTATTGGCGGGCTCGTTCCTCGATGGAACCGTCGACCCGTTCCAAGCCGTACATCGGCGTGTCGGCGGGCAGACGCTTCAGCAGAGGCTCGTACACCAGCGTGTTTCCACCGGACGGATGGAACACGAATACCGGAACCGCGTTCGAGCCCTCCGCGCGAGCCCGAAGCGGACGCACGAAACCGTCCACATCCGCGCCGCTGTCCTGCAGGTTGCGAACGATGTCGGAGAGCTGCTCGATGGTCTCGCAATCGAGCACGTCGTCCACGGTGACCTCGGCCTTGACCCGCTCGGTCAGGCGCGCGGCCAGCTTCTCCGCGGTGTCCTCGTCGAGGATCGGCAGCGTGTTGAAGATGCCTCCGGCCGACTTACCGGTGACCACCGCCCAGGTGGCGAAGGTCAGGCGCTCGGCGGCGTCGCGCGGCGGGACGTCGTCCTCGTCGGCGGGCTGCTGGGCAGCGCCGCCGAACACGGCTGCGGGCGCGGCAGCAGGCTGGGGGGCGGGCGCCACGGCTTCGGGCACAGCGCTTTCCGGCGGCACGGAATCCGTCGGCGCGTCAGCCGGTGCTGCCTCGGGCGCGTCGGTCGTCTTGCCGGTGACCGCCGCGACCGGGTCGGCCCCGGTGGCCAGCGCCGCGCGGGCCGTGGCGATGAAATCGGAGTCGACGGCCAGCTCGCCGGTACCGCCCGCGGCCTTGTCTGCGGCCTGCTGATCCGCCATCGCCTGCACCTCGTCGCGGTGCTCGATCGCGTACCGCAGCACCTTGCCGACCTCGTGCAGGCTCGCGTCCCGCACAGCCTGTACCTGCAACTGCGGGATGTCGAACTCGTACTCGACCCGGTTCTTGATGCGCATCGCCATCAGCGAGTCCAGACCGAGTTCCATCAGCGGGATCTCCATCGGAAGATCCTCGACCGCGTAACCCATGGACTCCGCGACGATCAGCGCGAGCCGCTCCTCGACGGTCTGCGTGCCGTTCGGATCCCACCGGTCGCCGAAGGTTTCCACGACCTCGATGTCGGCGTCGCCCTGGGGCTGCGCGGCGGGCACCGGGACCGTTTCGATCGCAACAGGTTCCGGCAGCGGAGCACCGGAGGTGACCACGGCGTCGAACACCAGGCGGAAGGCGCTGCCCTCCTTGGCATGCACCTGCACCGAGGCGCCGCCGGGATGCGGGGTGAGCGTGGTGGTGAGCGTGCCCGCGGCCGGGATCGGCGCGTGCGGGATGGACGCGCCCAGCGACACGTCGCTGAGCACCTGCGCCGCCGCGGCGCGCACGAGTCCGGCGAGATCGGTCACCGAGGAGACCTGGACCTCCCAGACGTGCCTGCCGTCCGGCAGCGCCACGTGCGCACCGGGAACCCGGCCGTTGCCGCCCGAGGACAGCTGGACCTTCGGCCAGTACTCCTTGCGCACGAACGTGGTACGCGGAACGTCGGCGTACTCGCCTGCACCGAGCAGCGAGAACAGATCCACCTTGTGCCCGTGTACGTAGAGCTGGGCGAGCGCGGCGATCACACCGGCGGACTCGTCTTCTTTGCGCTTGAGCGTGGGGATGAGCTGCGCGTCGTGCACGCCCGCGGCGAAGGTGGTGCCCAGCACCTGCATCAGCGCGACGGAATTCGGCGCCAGCTCCAGGAAGGTCGTGTGCCCCGCGTCCACGGCGAGCTTCACCGCGTTGGTGAAGTACACGCTGTGGCGCATGTTCTTGACCCAGTAGTCCTCGTCGTGGATCGGGTCGTGACCGGAGCGGAAGAACTCTTCCTTGTGCACCGTCGAGTACAGGCCGGTCTTCAGCTTGGTCGGCTCGATACCGGCCAGCTCCGCGGCCAGCTCGCCGAGCAGCGGATCCATCTGCGAGGTGTGGCCCGCACCGCGGGTCTGCAGCACCCGGGCGAACTTGCCCGCCGCCTCCACCCGGGCGACGATCGCCGCGACCTGGTCCTGCGGACCGCCGATCACCGTGTTCGTCGGCGCGGCGTACACCGCGACCTCGACGTCCGGGTATTCCGGCAGCAGGTTCGCGACGTCCTCGGCGCTGTACTCGATGAGCGCCATGTTGCGCACGTCGTCGTCGCTGATCATCTGCTCGCCCTCGCCCATAAGGCGGGAGCGAGCGCAGATCACGCGCACCGCGTCCTCGAGCGAGAGACCACCGGCGATGTACGCGCCGGCGACCTCGCCCATGGAATGACCCACCGCCGCATCGGGTTCCGCGCCGTGCGCGCGCAGCAGCGCCGCCAGGCCGACCTGGATGGTGAAGATGCCGACCTGCGAGGTGCCGACGTTGTAGTCCTGGCTGTCGTCGAGGAACAGTTCGCGCACCGAGTATCCGGCCTCGTCCTGCACCAGCTCGTCGACCTCGTCGACGGCCTTCGCGAAGATCGAGTTCTCCAAGTAGAGCTGCTTGCCCATCTTGCGGTGCTGCGCGCCGAAACCGGCCAGCACCCACATCGGGCCCATGGCCGCGGGCGCGTCGGCGGTGAAGACGCCGGTCCCCGGCTTGCCCGCCGCGATGGCGCGCAGTCCGGCGATCGCCTCTTCGTGCGTCTTCGCCAGCACCACGCCGCGCGAACGCCAGTGGCTGCGCTTGGCCAGCGACCGCGCCACATCGGCGAGCGGAGTCTGCGCGCCCGCCTCGGATTCCAGCCAGTCGGCCAGCTCGGCGGCGGCACGACGACGCCGCGAAGGCAGATAACCCGACACGGGCAGGATCTGCGGCAGCGGCTCGGTGCGCTCGGCGGTCCATTCCGCGTCGGCTTCGGCCGCCTCGGCCACGGCGTCGCCTGCCGCGGATTCCGTCTCCGCGTCGGCGCTCTCCGCCACCGCGTCCTCGTCCAGCCGGGCCTCGAGTTCGGAGAACGGAGCCTCGGTCTCGGTCGCGGTCGGCATGTACTCCTGGACGACAACGTGCGCGTTGGTACCGCCGAAACCGAAGCCGGAGATGCCGATGGTGGCCTTGCCGCTGTAGCGGGGGAACTCGGTCGGCTCGTCGACGATCTTCAGGTGCGCCTGATCCCACGGGATGTACGGGTTCGGTCCGGCGTAGTTGATGTTCGGTGGAATGACGTTGTGCTGCAACGACATGATCACCTTCGCCAGGCTCGCCGCACCGGCGCCGGACTCCAGGTGACCGAAGTTGGTCTTGGCCGAACCGAGCAACGCGGGCCTGTCGGCCGCACGTCCCCGGCCGACCACCCGGCCGAGCGCGTCGGCCTCGATCGGGTCGCCGATCAGGGTGCCGGTTCCGTGCGCCTCGATGTAATCCACCGCCGACGGCGCGATGCCCGCGTCCCGGTAGGCGCGACGCAGCACTTCTGCCTGGGCGTCGGGATTCGGGGCGAGCAGACCGTTGGACCGCCCGTCGTTGTTGACCGCGGAGCCCTTGATCACGGCGTAGATCGTGTCGCCGTCGCGTTCCGCGTCGGCGAGCCGCTTCAGCACCACCAGACCGCCGCCCTCGGAGCGGACCATGCCGTCGGCGTCGCTGGAGAATGCCTTGATGTGCCCGTCCTTGGCGACGCCGCCATTGGCGTCGAAACCGAGCGTGGCCATCGGCGCGAGCAACATGTTCACGCCACCGGCGAGTGCCAGATCAGCGTCACCGCTGCGCAGCGCCTGCACCGCCTCGTGCACCGCGACCAGCGTCGAGGAGCAGGCGGTGTCGACGGCCACCGACGGACCGCGGAAGTCGAAGAAGTAGGAAACCCGGTTGGGGATGATGGACGTGACGCTGCCCATGATCGCGTAGGCCTCGGCCGATACCGGCACGTTCGGATCGCGCTCGCTGCCGAGGCCGAGCGCCGCGAGCAGCATGAAGTCGTTGCCCGACGAGCCGATGAACACGCCGACCGGCTCGCCCTTGAGTTCGCTGGCCGGAATCCTGGCGTGCTCCAACGCCTCCCAGGTCAGCTCCATCATCAGGCGCTGCTGCGGATCGACCCGCTCGACCTCGACCGGCGACATGGCGAAGAACTCGGCGTCGAAACCCTTGACGACGTCCTGATCGAGATAGCCACCCCTGGTGTTGGCGTTCTCGACCGCTTCCGCCAACTGCGGCTCGGCCAGGAACTCCGACCAGCGCCCTTCGGGCCGCTCCCGGATGCCGTCACCGCGTCCGATGAGAAATTCCCACGTCGACTCCGGAGTGTCGCCCGCACCGGGCAGCCGCGTCGACAGACCCACGATCGCGATGTCGTGTGCCTCACCCGGCGCGTAGCCCGCCGTGTAGAAGGCGTCGTCGGACGACTCCGCGGGCAGCTCCGGCTCGCCGTTGATGATCCGCTCGGCCAGCGAGGCGATGGTCGGATGCTGGTACACGATCGTCGCGTTCAGCATCACGCCGGTCAGTTCCTCGATGTCCCCGCCGAGGGCGATGGCGTCCCGCGAGGCGAGCCCGAACTCCTCCATCGGCCGGTCCACGGTGATCTGCTCGATCGGTTGCCCGGTCGCCTCGGAGACCCAGCGCCGCAGCCACTCACGCAGCTCCGCCACCGACATGTCGGTCTGCGCGCCGCCCTTCGCGGACTCGGCCGGGGCCGCCGCGTCGGCGACGGTCTCCACGGGTGGGGCGTCGGTCGTCTGGGTGGGCGTGCCCTCGTTGTCAGCCATCAATTCCTCAAGCTACCTGTCTGCGTACCGGGCGTACCGTGTTTGATGCTCGGCGCTCGAGAAGCTCGGCGCCGAGCGTCGATGGTCGGTCCGAGGCCGCCCCTGGCAATTACTCTTCCGGTGCATCGGGGAAAGCCTGCTGGGTGTAACCACCCCGCAGCGTTCCCTCCAGATAGGCCGCCCGGCAGGCGCGGCGGGCGATCTTGCCGCTGGAGGTGCGCGGGATCGATCCCGCTGGCACCAGCAGCACGTCTCGAACGGTCACGCCGTGGCGCTGGGAGATCGCCGCGCGCACCGCGTCGGCGATCGGCAGCGGATCGGCCTTGCCCGCACCGGGACCGCGCTCACCCACGATGACCAGCTGCTCGGACGCGTCGTCGGCGTCGAACTGCAGGCCGGAGTGGCTGCCCTGCTCGAACACCTCGGCCGGGAGCTGGTTGGCGGGCACCGAGAACGCCGCCACGAAGCCGGGACGCAGCGCGGTGCTGGCCTCCTGCGCGGAGAACTCGAGGTCCTGCGGGTAGTGGTTGCGACCGTCCACGATCACCAGGTCCTTGACCCGGCCGGTGATGTAGAGCTCGCCCTCGAAGTACACGCCGTAGTCGCCGGTGCGCATCCAGTTCGCGTCCGGCTCGGTGCCCTCGGCGTGGCTGCCTTCGGACAGGCGCTCGGTGACCTTGTTCTGGAACGTCGCCGCCGTCTCGTCGGGACGGCCCCAGTAGCCGATGCCCATGTTGTTGCCGTGCAGCCAGATCTCGCCGACGTGCCCGTCGGGCACCTCGCGACCGCCGCCCGACTCCACCGACTCCGGATCGATGATCGTCGCCCACTGCGAGAGCGCGATGTAGCCGCAGGACACCTGCGCGATCGCGTTCTCGTGACCGGGGTCGACCTTCACCATGCGGCCCGCGTTGAGTTCCCTGCGGTCGACGTAGGTGACCTTGGCCTCGTCCTCGGCCTTGGTGGCGGAGACGAACAGCGTGGCCTCGGCCATGCCGTAGCAGGGCTTGATGGCGGTCTTGGGCAGCCCGTAGGGGGCGAACGCCTCGTTGAACTTCTTCATCGACGAGGTGGTCACCGGCTCACTGCCGTTGATCAGGCCGATGACGTTCGACAGATCCAGCGACTCGCCGTTCTTCGGCAGACCGCGCGCCGCGGCGTGCTCGAAGGCGAAGTTCGGTGCGGCGGCGAAGGTTCCGGCGCCGTCGGAAACCGCGGCCAGCTCCTTGATCCACCGGTAGGGGCGGCGCACGAACGCGCTCGGCGACATGATGGTGATGTACTTGCCGCCTACCGCGGGCAGGATCACCGTCAGCAGGCCCATGTCGTGGAACAGCGGCAGCCAGGTGACGCCGCGTGAGTTCCAGTCCAGGTTGATCGCGTCGACCATCTGCAGCAGGTTGGTGCCCACCGCGCGGTGCGTGATCTCCACACCCGCAGGCACCCGGGTGGACCCCGAGGTGTACTGCAGGTAGGCGATGTCGTCGATCGCGATGTCCGGGCGCACCCAGCTCTCGCCGACGCTGTCGGGAATCGCGTCCACCGCGATGATGCGCGGGCGCTGGGCGGCGGGCAGCGAGCGGAAGAACTGCCGGACCCCGGCCGCGGAGGAGCTCGCGGTCAGGATGGCCGAGGGCTCACAGTCGCCGAGCACCGCGTGCAGGCGATCGGTGTGGCCCGGCTCGTCCGGGTCGAACAGCGGGACCGAGATGGTGCCCGCGTAGATCGCGGCGAAGAAGGAGATCACGTAATCCAAGCCCTGCGGCGCGAGGATCGCGACCCGGTCACCCGGGTTGGTCACCTGCTGCAGTCGAGCGGCCACCGCGCGCAGCCGAATACCGAACTCACGCCACGTCAACTCCTGCGCCTCGCCGTCGCGCTCGCGCGAGTAGTCGATGTAGCGATACGCCAGGGTGTTCGCGTCGTTCCGGGTGTGCTTCTCGACGTGATCAACCAGGGTGTGATCCTCGGGAATGCGGATGTTCCCGGTTTCGTCCAGGTAGTCGTCGAAAGTCTCTTCCATTCCTTCTTCTCCTCCGAGGCACACGCAGCAAGACGGCGAGATCGCCGCTTTTACCTGTGAGGCCCCGACTCGCTTTCGCCCGCGGGTGCTCCAAGTGCAGAGCCAGCCTGCAGATTTTGTGCGGTCTGCGCGGTGACCGCTTATCGGCTAGATGTACTCAAACCAGAGTCATGTTACAGAGAAGACCGGCTCACTCGTCCCGCAGCAGGGGAATAACGGGGGCGAACGCGTCCATCTGGGTGGGGAATACACCGACATAGGACATCGAGGTGAGCTGCCGCACACGGCGGATCTGCTCGGCGATCTCCTCGAATGTTCCGATCGCCACGTAGGGCGAGTTGAGGATGTCCTCGACGGACAGCTGCACATCGACCTCCAGGTTCGGGTGCAGTCCCCGGTCCAACGCCGACAGCGCCATCTCCGCGGTCTTCTCGCGATCGTCGGTGATCACGATGGCGGTGATGGCCCAGTTCAGCTCGATGTCGGCGAACCGGTCACCGGCGGCCTCCTTGATCAGATTCACCTTTTCCACGGCCTTCTCGATGGTGATACCGGAGAGCAGGCCCTTGCCGTTCTTGGTGGTCACGGGAACGACGGAGACGATGTCGGCGTGCTTGGCGGCCAGCCGCAGCATCTTCGGACCGCCGCCGCCGGTGCAAATCGGGGGGCGTGGGCCCTGCCGCGGCCGTGGGGTCCCCTTGACGCCGCGGACCTGGTAGTGCTTGCCCTCGAAGGTGCACTCCTGGCCGCGCAGCAGCACGTCGAGAATGGTCAACGACTCGTCCAACTTCTCCAGCCGGACACCGGGCGACTCGTACGGGATGCCCGCGGTCTCGAACTCCTCCTTGATCCAGCCCGCGCCGACGCCGACCTCGAGCCTGCCCTTGGACAGCACGTCGATGGTCGCCAGATCCTTGGCCAGCACGACGGGGTGGCGGAAACCGTTCGCCAGCACCGACGTGCCGAGCCGGATCTTCTCGGTGGCCTGGGTCAGCGCGCCGAGCGCGGCGATCGGCCCGATCTGCTCACCGAGGTGGTCGGGCACCACGAAGGTGTCGAAGCCGTACTCCTCGGCCTGCTGAGCGGTCTGCACGAACTTCCGCGCGCCGCCCTCCTGCTTGTTTCCTTCCCCGGCCGCCGCGAAGCGGAACGGGCGCAACGGAGTGCCCAGCGCGGACAACGCAGCATCCGCGTCACGGCTCGCCGTGGTGGCCGGTGCGGCGGCTTCTGTCATGAACTCATGCTCCTGGCTGTAAGGAAAATACGGGCGCGACGCCCGCTTCGGGTCCGCGCTGGGGTGGTGCCCGGCGTCGCGATCACCAGCGCACTTTACAGCGTGCTACCCAACTCGAGTTGCGCTTGTCACGCCAATCGGGTGCGGGGTATCTCACGGCCTGTGAATTTTCACGAATGAGCCGGATGCGGCGCTGTCTCGATGAGTCCGGCCGCCCAGTTCGCCGTCCACTGCGTCGCGGTGTTGCCGTCGCCGTCGACGACGAAACTGTTGTAGAGGGTGTGCACCGGGTTTCCCGCGGCCCGGACCAGCGTGTTCACGCTGCCCAGGATGTTCCACGGACTCAGCGCCTCCCGGGGTGCGTCGCAGATCAGATCGCCGGGCGCGCACATGGTGTAGGTGCGACCGGCCAGCGTGCCGAAGCCCCCTTGACGCGGACCGGTCATCGTGATGCCGGGCACGTTCAACCCCTTCAGCGCGACTTCGGCACCCACACCCGGCGGCGGGGTGCCGATCTGGATCGCCTGGCCTGGGCCGTTGTCGCCGGTACGGCGTCCGTCGGCGATCAACGTCACGCCCAGCACCAGATCGGCGGGCACCGGGCCCGCGCCCGCACCGATCTGCGCGGCGACGTCACCCGCGATCACCGCGCCCTGGGAGAACCCCGCGAGCACGTAGGTGGTCAGCGGGCACTCCTGGTGCCGCGCGGCCATGGCGTCGACCATCCGCTGGGTGCCCTCGGATCGGCTGTTGTTGTACGACTGCTGGCCGTCCGGCGGGATCGCGATCGGATTGGAGAACTGCGCGACGTACGGAACGGTGTACACGTCCACCCGCTCGCTCGGGAACCGCTGGGTGATCGGGCCGGAGACGTTGAGCATCAGCGACACCGGGTTGGCGGTCGGATTGTGCGGATCGTCGGCGCTGTTCGACTCCCACGTGCCGGGCACCGAGATCATCTGCACATCCGGACAGCTCGCGGGCTGCGACGTCGGGCGTTCCGGCGGTTTCGGCCCGGGGCCGGGCGGGCGCAAACGCCCTGCTAGCAGGTACCACAGCAGCAGGACCACCAGGATGATCAGCAGGATGCCGCCGATCACGAGCAGGCATCCCGCCGGCTTGGACCGGCGGGAGGTCGAACGGACGCGCGAACTCACTGGCAGTACGTGGCGCGAGCGGTGGAGATGTAGATCTGCCCGGCCTTCTCCACCGGCATCTTCGCCGGGTCGAAGGACGGATCCGAACCTGCCATGGCGTTGACGAAGGTCATCAGATCCTGATCGGACGCGCCCGCGGCGGTGCCCTGGCAGACGTACGCGCCGATGCTCAGCGCGATGTCCGGGCTTGACGGGGTGACACCCTGCTTGGCCAGCTCATCCAGGAACTTCTTGTCCTTGTCGGTGAGCTTCGAGGTGTCCGCGGGCGGGACGGCTTCGGTCGGCACCGGCTGCGGACGCTCGGGCGCCACCGTCGTGGTGGGCTGCTCCGGTGCGGGAGCGGGCTGGCCGGTTTCGGCGGGTGTCGAAGCGACCGGCGACGTGGTCGCCGCCGCTGCCGTCGTGGTGCGGGTAGGCGATGGCGTGCTCGTCGCGGTCGAATCATTGTCGCCGCACGCGGCGAGCAGGCCGGTTGCGGCAATCGCCACAACCACGCCGAATACCTTTCCACGGGTCCGATGCATGAATTCTTGTCCTCGATCTGTCACTGAGCGGGGTCGGGTCGCCCACCAGGCTAGCTGGGTCCAATTTGCAGCGCCTGCGGCGCTGCGTGTTCGCGGCCCCTTTATGGCTCGCGTCCGAGCGACCGCCGCTGGCGACTTCGTCACGGACACGGCGGTCACTCGGACGCGAGCCGGGCCGCGAACGGCACATGCTCGGTCTCGCTTCGCTCGAAACCGGGGGCTGCGCCGACGTGGTCGGCTCTGCGTCATCTCACCATCCGATGCGCGCCTCCAGGCACTGCTCCTGGACCCATGCGCACAACTTCGACCTGGCCCGCGTGAACGATGCCGCGCCACTGTCGTCGTCGGGGAACACCACCCGCCTTGCGGCCTGCGTCGGCCGCATCGGCAGCTGCCGCGACCGGGCCACCTGGTTCGAGTCGGCCGGTTCGGCGGCCACATCCGCGAACACTGTGCGCACTGCGCTCGACCGAGCTGGGAAATGGCAACCCCACCCTTGCGCTCGCAACTGGGAGCCGGGCACGACCTGACCGTAAGCGCGTGCGTGACCCTCGGATAGGCGTGGCGCGGTCGGGCCCGGTCCGGGGGCAGCCCACGGGCTGCCGTGCACCTGTCCTGCTCAAAGCGCGTGCAGTTCCGGTTTGCCGTCGCGCAGCGTGATGAAACCTCCCTGGAAGTTCTGCTGCACGCCGTCCGAGATGGGGAACTCGTCGCCGGTGGGGAAGCCGAGTTTGCCGTTCTCGTAGCCGGCGTCGCGCCAAGCATCCAGTATCGGGCCGTTGCGGACCGCCCAAGCGCCGGACACCGGGCTCCAGTAGATGGTCCCGCCTTCGAATCGGCTGAAGCGGCCCGCGTCCTTCACCGTCTGCTCTTCGGCGACCGGGAAGCCGAGCGGACTGTTCTCGAAGCCCAGCTGGGCGTACTTGCCGAGGATCAGGCCTTGGACGCGGTGCACGCCGGTGGCCTGGCTGTAGTAGAACGGACCGTTCTCGAAGGCTTGCACGGCGCCGTCGCGACTCGGTGTCTTGGCCTCCGGCGCTGTCGGGTAACCGGCGGGACCGCGTTCGAACCCCTGCTTGCCCCACTCGTCGTAAATTGCGCCACGCACCATTTGAGCTCCGGTCTGCGGCGTCCAGTACAGCGCGCCGTGCTGGAAGGCCTGGAACCGGCCGCGGCCGTCCTCCAGCGCGCGTTCCTCGCCCGTCGGCAGCCCGAGCGGTCCGGTAGGTCCTCCCGCCGCCTGGTAACCGGGCCCGATCACACCGCCGACCGGGTAAGCGCCACTGTCCGGTGTGAAGAACACCCGGCCGCCCTTGAAGTCCTGCGCGGTGCCTCCTGCCACGGCGTACTCCCCGGTGAGGCAGTCACCGAGCCAGCCCGCCGCGGCTGCTACCGGGCCGATCGCGCCGCCCGGCTGACAGGCGGGCTTGCCCTGATCGACGCCGAGCGCGGACGCGGCCTGGGTCCAGGACTGACGCATCTCGAAGTCCCAGTACGGCCAGGAATGGGTGCCGGACGGGCGATAGTTCACCTGCGCGGGAATGGCCAGCTTGGACAGCTTGGTCACGAAGTTCTGCGAAGTGAGCCGGGAGAGGATCTCCAATCCCATACCCGCGATGTTGGTGCTCACCCCGGGAATGCCGAGGGCGTGGTCATAGGGACCGATCGCGCCGCTGCCGCTGGAGACGTAGAGACTGACTCCTCGCAGCTTGTCGGCCAGCACGTACGGGTCGTGCGCCTCCCACTCCGGGTCCGTCTGCCTGCCCCACATGGCGGCGGAGTCGAAGCCGCCCGCATCCCGCATGGCGAACTCGATGGCCTGCGGCATGCCCAGCGTCGTCGTGGTCAGGAAGCCCGAATACGACGCGGCGTGCCGTACGAAGCCCGGATTGCGGGCGGCGAGGAACATCGCGGCCGTGCCACCCATCGAGAGGCCTTCCACGCCCCGCACGGGTGTCGCACGCCAATGACTCTCCAGCAGCGGCGGAAGCTCCTTGGTGAGAAAAGTCTCCCACTTGTAGGTACGGCCGTTGTCCGGCTGGAGCCAGTCGGCGTAGAAGCTGGCCTGCCCACCCACCGGCAGCACCACGGTGACGTTCTTGTCGGCGAAGAAATCGACCGCCCCCGCCTCCTTCGTCCAGCCGCTCTCGTCGTCGGTCGCGCGCAGACCGTCGAGCAGGAACAGGACGGGGAATCTGGCCTCCGGGTGGGCGTTCCAGTCTCTGGCCAGCAGCAACTGGACCTGGATCGGCACTCCCATGGACGGCGAGGTCACCCACAGCGCGACGCGACGGTCGCTGAGCCACTGGACCTTCTCCAGCGCGGGCGCGGCCACGGCCGCCGTTGGCTCCGCGACGGCGGGAGCCTCGACGGACACGCTCGCGGCTAGCGGGATCACCATCGTGGCGGCGAGCAGCATGAGCCGCTCGCGTGCCGAACGCGCGACGAGACGCCCGCGTATGCCACAGCTACCGCGCGTAATCCCTGCCACAAAAGCTTTGTACTCCCGTTATAGCGACGTTTACGGGAGACACGCGCTGCACAGCAAACAATGTTCGCTGTCACGCGATCATAGCTGCCCCCGAACGCAATTCAGGCCGCACCGAATCGGCGCGGCCTGAATTGCGACGAGGCGGATCAGATCACCAGGCGCCGGTGGCGTCCAGGATCATGTTGCGCGAGGCGAACAGCTGCCCCTCCCAGTACTTCCAGGAGTGGGTGCCCGCGGCCGGGAAGTCGTACCGGGCGGGGATGCCCAGCGAGTTCAGGCGAGCCTGGAACGCGCGGGTGTTCACCAGCGAGAGGGCTTCCAGCGCCATCCCGTTACCGGTGTTGAACACGCCGACCGCCGAGTTCGGCTGGTCGAACTGACCCGGCAGACCGCTGGCAGCCGAGATGTACATCGGCAGGCCGCGCAGCTGCGGCGCGAAAACGAACGGGTCCATCCGCAGCCACTGCGGGCTCCACGGCGCGGCCATCGAGTCGACGTTGAAGCGGCCCGCGTCCAGCATCGCGACGCGGATCGCCTCCCGCATACCCGGCGCGGAGATGTTCAGGTAGCCCGAGTAGGAGGCGGCGAACTTGAACTGGTCGCGGTGGTAGGCCGCCAGCGCCAGCGCCGCGCTACCGCCCATGGACAGGCCGACGACCGCGTTGTTGGTGCGCGAGACGCCGTAGCCCTCCAGGAAGGCGGGCAGTTCCTTGGTGAGGAAGGTCTCCCACTTGTAGGTGGTCTTCTGGCCGTTCAGGTTCGACGGCGCGTACCAGTCGGTGTAGAAGCTGGACTGGCCGCCGACCGGCATCACCAGGGTGATGTTGTCGTTCCCGAACTGCTGCAGCGCGTTGGTCTCGAACGACCAGGCGTTGCGGTCGTCGCGGGCGCGCAGACCGTCGAGCAGGTACAGCGCCGCGTTGCCGCCGCGTGCGGCCCACTGCACCTGCACCTTGATCGGGCCCATGCTGGACGGGACCATCAGGTCCTCGAAGCCGCCCGCGGGCGCCCGCAACACCGGCGTGTGCACCGACGGCGCCGCTGCGGCGAGAGTCGGGGTTGCCAGGCCTGCGGCGATCGGTAGCGCCAGCGCGGCGGCACCGACAGCCAGAATTCGATTACGCCAACCGCGAGCCGCGCCTCGCCGTCCCGACTGTGTTCTCTTCGGCGCGGCCGCCCTGCCGAAACGCATGAATCCTGCTCTCTTTCTGCTGTTGTGGTGCCACTCGCCGCCCGAGGGGCGAAGCGGCACCCGTGTTGCCAACGAGACGCGCGTCACGGACATGGTCCCGACAATCCGATACCCATGACGGCGCTACAACGATCTGGTCACACTTGCGCTCGCTGGACGATATTCGACGCCCCCCGCTTTAGCAAGATCCGGGTCTTTCCACTGGCCGAAATCCATCCGTTCACGCAAGGTAATGGTGCGGTGACCTTATCGCGTTCTCGCGGTGATGTCGTGTTGGAACGCAAGATATTCGCGCTCCTGGCGGGAACTGTCACCGGCCCGAGATCTTCGCAATCCCGACACCTCCAGCGGCCTCGCCGCAGGCCCCGGTGCCTCCGAGCGACGGGGCAGAGTCCTCCCAGGCCAGTGACCGAACCGTGATCGGAACCGAGATCTGCCGTGATAGCCACAGAGGCGACTTCGGGCAATCAGCTCCGAGCACCGACGACCGCACGACAGCGATCATGCAGCAAACATTGGGTGGAATGCCCGGACTTTCCCCTGCACCGCCCTCACATAACCCCCTACTACCTACCCCCACTCCCCCGAGCTGGCGGCCCCAAGAACGCCTCCCTGTTCAAAAGGACCACTACGCAGCCCCCAACGGCCAGGAAGACAACTGCACAAACCGCGAACAAATGCCCCGCCAATCCCGCCGCACACCAGAAAGCGCAAGTTCCCCACACACCGAACCCACCCGGGTGCGAGTCTTACGAGCGCCGTTCGCGGCCCGGCTCGCGCCAGAGTGGACGAAGCGCATGCGCCGCAGGCGCGAGGCTCGTCCGCTCTGACGCGAGCCATAGGGGGCCGCGAACACGCGGCGCCGCAGGCGCTGCCAAAAGATTCAGCCGATGTTCGCCGACATATCCGGGATCATTCGCATGGCCTCGTCAGCCCAGTTGTTCCAGGCGTGAATACCGAACGGCGGGAAGGAGTAGACGGCGTTGCCGCCACCCAAGGTCGCCATCCGGACCTGGAACGCGCGAGTGTTCGCCAGCGCCAGGCTTTCCAGCCCCATGCCGTTGAGGGTGCCGAAGCTCGGCGGGTCGCCGGCCGAGGGCAGTCCGCTGGCCGCGGCGATCCACAGGCGGGTGCCGTTGCGGATCAGGTTGGGCGCGAACACGAAGGGGTCCATCCGCAGCCACTGCGGGCTCCACGGCGGCGCCATCGCGTCGACGTTGTAGCCGCCCGCGTCCAGCATGGCGGCGCGGATGGCCTCCCGCATACCCGGCGCCGAGTTGTTCAAATAGCCGGAGAACGACCCCGCGAAGCTGAACTGGTCCGGGTGGTAGGCCGCCAGGGTGAGCGCCGCGCTACCGCCCATCGACAAGCCGAAGGCGCCGTTGCGGTTGGGGTTGAACCCCAGCCGATCGCGCAGCGCCCAGCGCAGGTTGTTGGTCAGGAAGGTCTCCCACTGATACCGGTAGCTCTTGCCGGGCCCGCCCGCGAACCCGTCCAGCCCGCCGGAACCGGTGCTGGAGCCCGCGCCCGCCGCGACGCCGAAGAACTCGCTTGGCGCGATCCAGTCGGCATAGAAGCTCGACATGCCACCGACCGGCATGACCACGTTGATGTTCTGGCTCGCCAGGACTTGCGGGATGTTGGTCTCGATCTCCCAGCCGTTCAGCGTCTCCGGCGCCCGCATGCCGTCCAGCACATAGGCGACGCGATTGGTGTTGCCGTCGGCGGCACGCAGGATCCGGGTCTTGATCGGACCCATGCCGGAATCGACCCAGAAATCGAAGGCCGCGGGGTCGAACGCCGCCGACGCCGTGGCGCCCACGCCCGCGACGGTCGCCCCGAGCGGCAGCAGCATCGCCGCGGCGATGCCGAGGGCGGACCGCCGCAACCACGAACCGGCTACTCGGGGCCTCTGGGGCCAGCGCTTCCCGCGCGCACTACGCATCACATCGACCTTTCCCTCAGGCGGCCCGGTCTGGCAAACTATTAGCAATCCCAACCGGCCCCTCGTCGGGCACCAGGACGAGACGTCCACCAAGAAACCGGACGAATCGACCTTGGTGCATGCTGTTCGGGTATCAATTGGAAACGAAATGCCTTCATGTTGCTGGATGGTGATCCAGACCACAACTACCGAAGCCGTTTTCTCTTCGTATTCGTTGCCGAAGTACCCGCGGACGCCCGGGTAAACGCCGAAAGGCCGCTCCGCGCCGATGGCGCGAAACGGCCTTTCCTCGCTATGGCCGGGCTACTACCCGATGTTCGCGGACAGATCCGGGATCATCCGATAGACCTCATCGGCCCAGTAGTTCCAGTTGTGCACACCCACGGCCGGGAAGTCGTAGGTGACATTGTTCGCGCCCAGGGTGAGCATGCGGACCTGGAAGGCGCGCGTGTTGGCCAGGGCCAGCGTTTCCAGACCCATCGCGTTGAGCGTGTTGAAGCTGATGCCGTCCGCCCCGCTGGGCAGACCGCTACCGGCGGAGACCCACAGGCGAGTGTTGTTCGCCTTCAGTCGCGGCGCGAACACGAACGGGTCCATCCGCAGCCACTGCGGGCCCCACGGCGGCGCCATCGCGTCGATGTTGTAGCCGCCTGCGTCCAGCATCGCCACGCGCAGCGCCTCACGCATACCCGGCGCGGAGATGTTCAGGTACCCGGAGTACGAACCGGCGTAACGGAACTGGTCGGGGTGGTAGGCCGCGAGAGTGAGCGCGGCGCTGCCGCCCATGGAGAGACCGAAGATGCCGTTGCCGTTCGGGTTGAACCCGAGGCGGTCGCGCAGCGCCCAGCGAAGGTTGTTGGTGAGGAAGGTTTCCCACTTGTAAGTGCTGGTCTTGCCCGGTCCGCCAGCGGAACCGGTCAGCAGGCCGGAGCCGGAGTTCGCCGAACCGGTGGAGGACGAGCCCGCGCTGCCGAGGCCGAAGAAGTCGCTTGGGCCGTTCCAGTCGGCATAGAAGCTGGACTGGCCGCCGACCGGCATGACCACGTTGATGTTCCACTTGGTCAGCTCGCGCGCGACCTCGGTATCGATCTCCCAGCCACTGAGGTCGTTGCGCGCCCGCATGCCGTCCAGCGCGTACACCACGCGGCCGGTGTTGCCATCGGCGGCGCGGAAGATGCGCGACTTGATCGGCCCCATTTCGGAGTCGACCCAGAAATCCATGCCATCCGGATTGAACGCGGCGGACGCCGGGGCGGCAGGGCCTGCCACCGACACCCCGAGCGGTAGCAGAACTGCCAGCGAAACCAGCATGGACCGCTTGAGCCAGGAACCCGCTCTTCGAGAATTAAGACGACGCCCGATCACGCCTCGCATCAGTTTGAACCTTTCGTTTGCACAGCGACAGCGGCAAGCCGTCCACACGGTAACCCGTCGATGCCCACGACCGGTGGACGCCAGGCCGGGCATACGGTCGTAGCGTATATCGGTATCGACACGGTGGCGTTACCAAAAAGAGATAAAGCGGCGTACGCCACTTTATCTACCTCGCACAATGGGGCCATTGGGCCCACCGTGCCCGATGGGCCCAATGTGATTCACGGGATCAGCGCTGCGCGACCGGTTGCGGGAAGGGATCGACCAGTCCGCACCGCTGGATCTCGTACTTCGGGACGCGATCGATGCGGTACTTCGCGAACCGCAACGCGTTGCGCAGGTTGTGCCGGAAACGCTCGAAGGTGAGCGGATCGCGGTAGGAGATCAACAATGCCTGGGTGTCCGGGCAGGACATCGCGGTGCGCGCCTGGGCGACCCACTTCTCGTCCAGGTACCAGGGCATCCACGGTTTCTTGTCCACCATGCCGGTATCGACGACGACCCAGTCCGGGTACAGGCTCTTGTCGTGGCCGATCCGGCCGTCGGTGAGCCGGTCGGTGTGCGCGGCCAACGGGTAGGCCAGACCCATCGGATCGATCACGGGCACGTCCAGCGGAACGTTCATGCTGGTCATGCCGAGATTCAGGAAGTAGACCGTGTGCCCGGCGCCGCCGTCCGGAATCGGCTGGGGCGGCGGAGCGATGTACCAGAACATGAACGACGGCGAGTTGAGCAGCAGACCGCCGTCCGGAGTGCCGGTGATGTCGTTGACCATCGCGCGGATGCGCGGGTAGTCCAAGTAGTCCTCGGCCAGGATCGGGTGGTCGTGCCCGGTGTTGAGCACGTAGTAGACGCGCTCGTCGACGATTCCGGTCGAAGTGATCTTGGTGCCGGTCTTGATCGCGGTGGTGTTCGCCGCGAACAGCGCCCACCCCGCGACGCCGACGAATGCCACCGCCAGCGCCGCGTAGGACCAGTCGGCGGCGGTGGCCGCGCGCACACCGCCCTGCGGCGCCCGGATCGGAATGACCGCGACCGGGAGCAGGAACAGGAACAGCTGGGGCAACAGCATTCGGCCGTGCATGAAGTCGCCGCCGACCCGAAGCGCGTAGACAGTCAGGAGGAACCCGCTGGCCAGAACCGAAGCGACCACAGCGCCCGGCGAGCGCAACCACTCCCGGATCCGGCCGATCGACCAGCCACGCGCGTCTTCGTTTTCGGCACGCGCGTTCCGAGTCGCACCCGTGCGAGCGGCGAGCACACCGGCGATCAGCAATACCAGCAGCGGCGCCCACAGGAAGTACGGACCGACGAGGTCCCAGAGGTAGGTGAAGCCCTGCCCCCACTTGGCGCCGCCCGCGTCCTTCGCGACGGCGGTATTCGGGTAGGGCAGGCCGTAGTAGCCCATCCGCCAGATCTGGTAGCCCAGCGGCACCAGTCCGGCCACCGCGACGATCACCGCGCGCAGCACGATCGGCCGCAGCCTGCTCTCGGGCATGGGCGCGCAGAAGATCATCAGCAGCGCGAGCGCGCCGACCAAGGTCATCTCGGGCCGGATCAGGGGGGCCAGCCCGGCGAGGAAGACCAGTCCGAGCAGGCCGGGCAGGCGCACCGACTTGGCCTGGCTCCAGCGCATCAACTGCCACCACAGCAGGCCGATCCAGCAGATCACCAAGCCGCTTTCCAGACCCGAGGTGGCGTAGTCGCGGGCCGGGGGCAGTGCGATGTAGACCAGCACGCCCGCGGGCAGCAACAGCCCGGTGCGGGTCCCGCCCCACAGGCGCGCCGAGCCGAGCATGGCGAACACGACCGCGGCCAGCGAGACAGTGAGCGCGACGCCGAGCACCACGTACTCGAGCCGCGCCTGGGTCAGCCAGCTGAAGAACCAGACCAGGTAGGTCCACGCGGTGCTGGTGTTGGTTTCGACGCGCTCGCCCTCGTTGAAGACGGGGCCGTTGCCCGCCAGCAGGTTGCGCACCGTGCGCAACACGATGAGACCGTCGTCGGCGATCCACCGCCGCTGCCAGCCCCCGACCGCGAAAAGAACAACGGTGAGCGTGATCCCACCGACGAACGTGGCTTTGGACAGACGCGCGAACCGCGACGCGGAGCCGGACGACTCATCGGCCGACCGCTCCGCCGCGTATTCCGTTCGCTCCGCCACCAGCATCTCGTCAGGTGAGATAGACAGCGACACCTACCGCTCCGATCCAGGCGATTGCGAGGAACTGCAGGACGCGGTCCCCCAGCGCGATCTCTTCCGGCTCCCCGGCCTCGCCCCCATCGACGTCGACCGCGTAACGCAGGATTGCGATGGTAAACGGGACCATCGAGATCGCGAACCAGTTGGTGTCCTTGATGCCGTCCTGCTGGAACGCCCACAGCCCGTAGAAAACCACCACCGCCGTCGCGGCCAGCGTCCAGATGAAGCGCAGGTAGGTGGGCGTGTAGTACTCCAGCGACTTGCGGATCTTGGCGCCGGTGCCCAGCGCGATCTGCAGCTCCGCGTAGCGCTTGCCCGCCGCCATGAACAGCGAGCCGAAGGCCATGATCAACAGGAACCACTGCGACAGCTCGATGTCGGCCGCCGCGCCACCGGCGACCGCGCGCAGCAGGAAGCCGGAGGACACGATGCAGATGTCCAGCACGGCTTGATGCTTGAGTCCGAAGCAGTAGGCCAGCTGGATGCCGATGTAGACCGTCATCACCACGGCGAGATGCCACGAGGCGAGGAACGAGCCCGCGATCGACCCGGCCAGCAGCAATGCCGACAACAGGTAGGCCAGGTTCACCGGGACGACGCCCGCGGCGATCGGCCGGAACCGCTTGGTCGGATGCGCCCGGTCGGCCTCCACGTCGAGCGCGTCGTTCACCAGGTAGATGCCCGATGCCGCCATGCAGAACACCACGAAGGCGATGCCGACGTGCGCGAGCACGTCCACGTTCGTCGCCGTGCCCGCGGCCAGCGGAGCGGCGAGCACCAATACGTTCTTGACCCACTGCCGCGGACGGACTGCCTTGAACAGACCGCCGGCCAGCGTCTTGGGCGGGCCCTTGACTACCGCCTCGGCCAGGTCGGCGCCGGTCGGCTCTTCACTCATGTCAACGAAGGCTCTTTCTTGTGCGGTCATTGTCGAGTCTCTTTTCGGCGGCGAGCAGGGCGGCGGCGGACGCGGCGCCGAGCGCGGAACCGGCGAGCACGTCGGTGGGGTAGTGCACCCCGAGGACCACCCGCGAAAGCAGCATCGGGGGGACGAGCACCGCAGGCAAGGGTAGCCCGGTCAATCTGCCGAGCAACACGGCCGCTGCCGTCGTCGAGGTCGCATGCGAGGACGGGAAACTGAGTTTGCTCGGCGTCCCCACGTTGACCTGCACCGACGGATCGTTCGGGCGCGGACGGCGAACGACGCGCTTGATGACGATCGAGGCCGCGTGCGCGCCGACCGCGCCGACCGCGACCCCGGCCCACTGTCTGCGCCGCGGCTTGTCCACCAGCCAGCCTGCGGCGGCGATGCCGACCCAGCCGAGCGCGTGCTCGCCGAAGTGCGACAGGCCACGCGCGGCGGACACCACGGCGGGCTTGCTACCGAGGGTGGCCTGCACCGCATTGATGATCGCGACCTCCGGCGGCGCCTGCCCGGCAGGCGCGGGGTGCGCGGACACCGGGCCACCGTGACCGTTGGCGCTGTGCAGCGGCGGCTGCACCGCCGCGTCGTCGGCGGCGCTCGCTCCGAGACTCACTGCTGCTCATCCTTCGTGTCGATGCCGAAGACCTTCTCCCACGCCGCGGTGCTGGTCAGCTGCGGGTGGGCGGCGCGGTAGCGCTGCTGCATCTCCGGGAAACGGGCGGCCAGCTCCTTGCGCAGGCGCATGGCTTCCTTGAACAGGCCGAGCGCCTGGCGGGGGTCGCGCTTGCGGTAGACGACGCCGCGGCCGTCGGCCGTGGTGACGGTGACGCCGTCGACCTGCGAGAGCAGGAACCAGCGCGCGTCCAGCGTCGGCACGTTCAGCTGCGGGGTCTCGTGGTGTTCGGTGCGCGCGGAGCGGAAGTTGTGCACCACGCCCTTGGCCAGCCGCGCCACCTTGGCGATCGGATTGGCCGGCTCACCGACCGCCCCGACGCCGATGTGGCTGGCCAGCGGCAGTTCGGTGGACGAGGGCAGGATCACCGCGTCCGGATACTGCTTGCGCAGCTCGTGCACCGCCCCCAGAGCGCTGGGCAGTAGCTGGAACAGCCGTTCCGGGCCTGCGAGGAAATCGCGGATGGCTAGGTTCTGGATCGCGACCGTCGAGTACTCCAGGCACAGCAAATGCTTCAGCGTCGCCTTGATCGTGTTGACGACCATGCCGCGCCCGTTGCCCGGCAGGTGCAGCGAGGCGACGACCAGCCGATTGCGCAAGTGGAAGTACGCCTGCCAGTCGATGGCGTCGTCCTTGTCGCTCCAGGCCATGTGCCACACCGCCGCGCCGGGCAGCGTGACGGTCGGGTACCCGGCCGCGCGAGCACGCAAGCCGTACTCCGCGTCGTCCCACTTCAGGAACAGCGGAAGCGGCTGGCCGAGCTCCTCGGCGACGCGCCGCGGGATGACACAGGTCCACCAACCGTTGAAGTCGACGTCGATGCGCCGGTGCAACAGCTTCGAGTTGTCCCGGTCCTTGAGCGGGTACTTCGAGAAATCGTGGTCGTACTCGACGTTCGGCGCCGCGGTCCACATGAAGATGCCGCGATCGACCACTTCGCCCATGACGTGCAGGTGCGAGCGCTCCTGCAGGTTGAGCATCTGGCCGCCGACCAGCACCGGCGACTTCGCGAAGCGGGCGAAGGCCAGCGCGCGCAGGATGGAGTCCGGCTCGATCTCGATGTCGTCGTCCATGTAGACGATGTACTCGGCGTCGGTGGTCTTCAGTGCCTCGTACATGACCCGGCTGTAGCCGCCGGACCCGCCGAGGTTGGGCTGGTCGTGGATGGAAAGGCGATCCCCGAGCGCGGCCGCCGATTCCGTGAAGCCGGGCTCGTCGACGACCTTCTTCGTGCCCTGGTCCGGGATGATGACGGCCGCGATCTTCTCCAGCACCAGCGGGTCGGAGCCGAGTGCGGCGAGCGTCTTCACCGCGTCGGTGGGCCGGTTGAAGGTGGGCATGCCGACCGCGATGCTGCCCTCGCCGGGCGCCTCGATCGGCGCGTACCAGCCGCCTGACAGCAGCGTGACCGCCGTGTCGGTGGTGATGTCGAACCAGATCCAGCCGCCGTCCTCGAACGGGCCCAGGTCGGTCTCGAATTCGACGGCCACCGAGTCGGCGCCGGTCGCGACCGCGAATTCCTTGCCCTGCACGTGGATTCGCGAGCCGTCGGCCTTGGATCGGTACACGTCCACCCGGCCGTGACCGGCCAGTTCCAGCCGCAGCACCACCGAAGACAGGATGCTCCAGCGCCGCCAGTAGCTCGCGGGCAGGGCGTTGAAGTACGTGCAGAAGGAGACCTCGGACTCCGCGCCGATCGACAGCGATGTGCGGGTGGTCGCGTGCGCGCGCCTGGCGTTGGTCTGCGACTCCTCGACGTAGAGCGTGCGCACGTCCAGCGGCTCGCCCGGCCGCGGCAGGATGATGCGCTGCAACAGCGACTTGGCGCGGGTCTCGGTGGTCATGTCTTCCAAAATGGATTGGGAGGTCATTCCGCTCCTAAGCCTCCTGGTCCACGAGCGGCGCACCATCCGCCAGATGCGGGTGCAGCACGTTGTCGAACGTGCTCAGCGCGCTGCCGATCGCCATGTGCATGTCCAGGTACTGGTAGGTGCCGAGACGGCCGCCGAAGACGACCTTCGCCGTGGCGGTCTCCTGCTTGGCCAGCTCCCGGTAGGCCAGCAGTTTCGCCCGGTCCTCCGGTGTGTTGATCGGGTAGTACGGCTCGTCGCCGGTCTGCGCGGATCGGGAGTACTCCCGCATGATCACCGTCTTGTCGGTGGGGTACTCGCGCTCGGGGTGGAAGTGGCGCGGCTCGATGATGCGGGTGTAGGGAACGTCCGCGTCGTTGTAGTTCATCACCGAGGTGCCCTGGAAGTCGCCGAGCGGCAGCACCTCGGTCTCGAAATCGATGGTGCGCCAGCCCAGCTCGCCTTCGCTGTAGTCGAAGTAGCGGTCCAGCGGGCCGGTGTAGACGACCGGCGCGTCCGGGCTTTCGGCGCGCAACTGCTCGCGCACTTCGAACCAGTCGGTGTTCAAGCGCACCTCGATCAGGTCGGAGGCGGCCATGTTCTCCAGCCACTTCGTGTAGCCCTCGCGGGGCAGGCCCTCGTAGGTGTCGTTGAAGTAGCGGTTGTCGAAGGTGTAGCGGACCGGGAGGCGGGTGATGTTGCCCGCGGGCAGTTCCTTCGGGTCGGTCTGCCACTGTTTGGCGGTGTAGTCGCGGACGAACGCCTCGTAGAGCGGGCGGCCGATCAGCGAGATGGCCTTCTCCTCGAGGTTCTGCGCGTCCTTGGTCTCGATCTCCGAGGCCTGCTCCGCGATCAGCGCGCGCGCCTCTTCCGGCGAGAAGTAGCGGCCGAAGAACTGGGAGACCAGGCCGAGGCCCATCGGGAACTGGTAGGCCTGTCCCTTGTGCATCGCGAAGACGCGGTGCTGGTAGCCGGTGAACTCGGTGAACTGGGTGACGTAGTCCCACACCCGCTTGTTCGACGTGTGGAACAGGTGCGCGCCGTACTTGTGGATCTCGATCCCGGTTTCCGGATCCGGCTCGGAGTAGGCGTTGCCACCGATGTGGTGGCGCCGTTCGATCACCAGAACCCGTTTACCCAGCACGGAGGCGGCGCGTTCGGCAACGGTCAGCCCGAAGAATCCGGAGCCGACGACGATCAGATCGAACTGTGAGGCGGAATGGACGGAGGTACCCGGGGACGATGCGACGGTCACGGGAGCCCAGAGTATCGGAAGTCCCCGCCGCGTCCGGGTGGAGTCGGAACTGCGCTCAGCGACACCACTCGCCGCACCCGGTTTCACCTCCCTGACCTCAGTATTTCGCCGGATGTTTGCCCAAATGGACTTCTTTGGCAACTGACCGGTTGTTTACTGCCGCGGCCCAATGAGCGCGCACGGCTCCGGGTGCTCCCGGCCGCCGGAGCCGGTGCGCGCTCGAGTGATCTTCTCGGGACGGGTCTCAGACCGGGAAACCTACGTCGAGCTCCACCTTGTCCCGCTCGGTGTACAGCCGCCAATAGTGATCGCCGAGCTCGTCGCCGCTCATACGGACGATCTCCAGGCCCGCCGGGATCACTTCCGGATTCTCATCGATGATCTGCGCGGCTTTGCTGCCGTCGATCAGCACGCCGATGTTGAGCAAGCCGACGTAGACGCCGGTACCCCGCAATTCCACCTCGAGCTGGCGCAGGTAACCGCGCTGCGCGGCCAGGGCGATGCCGAAGTTGGCCAGATAGGGCGCCACGTAGTGCTCGGACGAACCCGAGGAGAACAGCAGCGCGCCTTCGCCTCGCTCCACCATCTTCGGCGCGAGCGCGCGCGTCACCAGGATCGGCGAGTGCAGCTTCAGCGCGATGGGCGCATCGAGGGACGGGATGTCCACCGACAGGGTGTCAGGGATGCGATCGCTCATGTTGCCCGCCGCGCCGTGCATGGCCGCGTCGATCGGCCCGAACGTCGCCTCGATCTTCTCGATCACCCCCGTGACCTGCGCGCCAACCGTGACATCCGCGGGAAAGGCCGCGGCCTCGATGCCTTCGGCCGTCAACTCCTCCGCGTGCCGCCGCGCCTTTTCGGGATCCCGGCCGATGACGGCCACCCGGAAGCCTTCGCGCCCGAATCGGCGTCCTGTGCCGACGCCGAGGCCGGGTCCGTACCCGAAGATCGCGATGGTCTTGGACATTGCCACTCCTGTTAAGTTGAGACATGGTTCAAGTTATGCGGTCTACGGTAGCATTAAGTTGAACCAATGCTCAACATATGCGTGTTGCCCGATTTGTAGGATCGGCCCGTGGACAAGCCGTTACGCAGCGATGCCCAGCGCAATCGGGACGCGCTCGTGACCGCCGCCCGCGCCGTCTTCGAGGAACGCGGTCTCGACGCGCCGCTGAAAGAGATCGCCGCCCGCGCCGGGGTGGCCATCGGCACGCTCTACAACCGCTTCCCGACCCGCGACGACCTCATCGCGGCCGCGGTCGAGGACCGGATCGAAGCGGGCAGCCGTATCGCCGAAAACGCGCTCGCCATCGATGACCCGTGGGAGTCGTTCGTCTACCTGGTGGAGCAGGTGTGCGCTTTACAGGCCGCCGACCGGCTGCTCAGCGAACTCGCCGTGCGGGCCGCGCCCAGTCCTGCCATCGCGCAGGCCCAGGAATACGGCCACGGCCTGATGCGCCGGATCATCACCCGCGCGCAGGAGGCCGGCGCGCTGCGCGCCGACTGGGTACTCGAGGACATCGCGTTCATCACCTGGTCACACACCAGAATCGTCGAGGCGACCAGTCATATCGCCCCCGAAGCCTGGCGGCGCCACCTCGGTCTGATACTCGACGGCCTGCGCGCGGAGGCCGCCCACCCGCTTCCGGTGCCTCCGATCACGGAGCACCAATTGATGCACGCGCTCGGCCGCGACGACGAAAGTTGACTCAGCGTTCAGTGATGCGGCCCCGGCTGTGACGCCGGCGGGAAGTGGCCGGGTTGAGGTGCCGGGGCTTGGTGGCCAAGCTGGGGCGCCGGGGGCTGGTAGCCAGGCTGAGACGATTGATAGCCAGGTGGGGGTGCCGGGGCCTGGTGGCCGAACTGCGGCACCGATGGCCGAGGAAGGGACTGCGGCGGCGCGGGCGCTGTGGCTCTGCGGCCGAGCGGACTCGTCCCGACAGTGACGAGGGCGATCAAAGAAAGGGCCGCCCCGACAATCAGGAAGAGGGGCGAGCCAGGCGTTTCCGCGGACAGCCCGTATTGGTTCCCGTAGGTCGCCGCGAGCAAGCCGCCGAAGAATCCCCACCCTGCGCCGATCAGAACCGATTCCCTCCCGGCCGGCTTGCCGAGCAGCAGGAGGATCCCACCGACGATCAGGACCACTGCCAGCAGCGCGGAGACGACGAGCAAGTTTTCCTGCACGACTCGGATGTGACGGGTGACCAACCAAGTGTCGATGTCCTTGGCGGCATCCAACTTCAGATCGTTGAGGCCGCGCAGCAAGTTGATGCCGGACACCGCCCCGAGAAGGGTCGCCCCGCCACCGATGCATGCCGCTATCGCCGCCACCGCGCCATGCCATGTCGCCGGTGCGGCGCCGATAGTCCGCGCCCCGGATCGCGCGTACGGATCGTTCATCGAACCCCCCATTTCCGCATCGAACCTTACCGCGCTCTCCGGGCATATTCGAGGCGAAAGTGGCCTTCGCACAGCGATATCGCCCTGCATCGGCCCTACTGCGGGCGATCCGGCGGCCGGTACGCGCACATGCGTACCGGCCGCCGGAGAGTTGTGCTCTACAGCCGCTGCTCGGCGTAGACCTTCATCGCGTCGCGCACGAACTCGGCGGTGCCCGCGCCGTGCACGTCGTAGTTCGCCGCGAAACGCGGGTCGGTGACGTACATCTCGCCGAGGTTGACGAACGCCTCTCGCACCACCGGACGACCCTGCCAGCCGATGCCGATCCAGTCGTAGTGGCGCTGGACGATGGCCTGCACCTCGTCGGCGTCGGGCGCGAGTCCGTCGGCGTGCGCTCGGCCGTAGTCGGCGGCGATGTCGAGATGGGTTTGCTGGAAGTTCTTCTTGTCCGTGTCGGACATCGAGCGCCACCAGCGGTCACCGCTCTCGTAGGCGTCCTTGCCCCAGCGTTCGATCACCTCGTCCTTGTACTTCGTGTGGTCGAAGCCGTCGAAAACTTCTGCTGCCACGAGTTGTTCACCTCTTTCCGTCTTGTGCAGCGTGGTTCGCACCGACTCGATCTGCCGCCGGATCCGATCCTGTTCCTGCCGGAGCAGTTCCAGGTGCGTACGCAACGCGGCGGCGGTTTCCTGCTCTCCGGCAAGGACTTCGGCGATGACCGGAAGGCCGAGGCCGAGGTCACGCAGCAGCAGGATGCGTTGCAACCGCACGAGGGAGTGCTGGTCGTAGTACCGGTAGCCGTTGGCTCCGATCCGGCTGGGCGGCAACAGCCCCAACTGCCCGTAATGGCGTAGCGTGCGACTGGTGGTACCGGCCGCCTTCGCCAGATCCTGGATGGACCACTCCTTGCCGCCCACGACCCGTCTTCCCTCGTGCTCTCGTCGGTGCAACCAGCTTGCAAGTTGACGTTACGTCAAAGTCAAGACCTTCTCCGGCGAGGTTTCGGTGCCCAGCGCAACGCTGGAGTCGCCAGCCGGAACGGGCGCGGGCTGAACCGGTTCCTTCGGCGCGCCGACCGCTTGGCCGAGCAGTGTGCTGCCCAGCGCGATCGCCATGCCGGCCATCTGGAGCGTGGTGAGCGCTTGCCCGAGCACGACCCATCCGATCACCGCGGCCGACACCGGGCTGAGCAATCCGAGGAAGGCCACCGAGGTGGCGGGCACTCGCGCTATGCCGCGGAACCAGAGCCAGTACGCCACCGCGGTCCCGATCACGCCGAGGTACAGATAGCCGCCGACCGCTTCCGCGTCCAGCGCGGGCGGGGCGCCTTCCACCAGCAGCGCGAGCGGAGCGATGAAGAGACCACCGGCGGTCAGCTGCCAGCCGGTGAGCGTCAGCGGGCCGACGCCGTCCGGTCGACCCCACTTCTTGGTCAGAACGGTGCCCATCGCCATCGACGCCGCGCCCGCCAACCCCGCGACCACCCCGACGACGTCGAGTTGCGCGTCGGCCCGCAGCACGACCAGCGCCACGCCGAAGACGCCGACCACCCCTGCGAACAACTTGCGCGCACCGGGATTCTCGCTCAGAGCCACGGTCGCGAAGGCGAGCGCGAACACCGGTGCGACCGCGCCGAGCACGCCCGCGACGCCCCCTGGCAGCCGGTAGGCGGCCAGGAACAGCAGCGGGAAGAACGCACCGATATTGAGCGCGCCGAGCACCGCCACCCGGCCGATCCACCGGCCGCGGGGGAGAACTCGCGTGATCGCGAGCAGCGCGAGTCCAGCGGGTAGGGCGCGCATGAGCGCGGTGAACAGCGGGCGGTCCGGCGGCAGGAACTCGGTGGTGACGGCGTAGGTGGAACCCCAGACGATCGGGGTGAGCGAGGTGAGCGCCAGGGTGGCCGCGACCGAAGCCTCGGCGGGCCCCGCGGTGCGTGTCGTCATACTTGACTCCTCATTGATAATCTCAACGTTGAAATACTTACCCGTCGAGTTGCCTCAGCGTCAAGTAGATGAACGTTGAGATTATTCCTGTAGAGAGGAGACTCATGTCCGACGCGGTGGACCTGTTCGGGCGTCAGTGGCAGCGCGAGCGCCCGGACGTCGACGTCTCGCCGATGCACGTGGTGGGCCGGATCCAACGCTTGGCGCGACTGGTCGACCAAGACCTGAAGCGGTTCTTCGGCGAGTTCGGCATGGAGTTCTGGGAATTCGACGTGCTGGCGACGCTGCGCCGCTCCGGCGCCGAAGACGGACTCACCGCGGGCGCGTTGCTCCAAGTCGCCATGGTGACCTCCGGCGCCATCACCAACCGGATCGACCGACTGGAGACCAAAGGACTGGTCGCGCGCAAACCGTGCGCGGAGGATCGCAGGGCCGTCCGGATCCACCTCACCGAGCAGGGCCGCACCCTCATCGACGACCTGCTGCCCAAGCACATGGCGAACGAACAGCGGCTGCTGGCGGCGCTCGACGCCGCCTCCCGCGAGCAACTGGCCGGATTTCTGCGCACACTGGCCGAGTCGCTCGGCGATACGCCGCCGGAGTAGCAGCCGCCCGGACACCACGACGACGCCCGGACCGGCACCCCGTCATCGAGAGGGCGCGGCAGAGGCCAGCGGTCAAGCGGGCCGAGATCCAGTGACCGGAGGCATGCCCACGGTCTCCGCAAGCGGACCGAGGGGCATCACACCGGCCGATGGCGGAGAACCGATGGCTGGTGCCCCACCGTCAGGCGTGACGGCGCCGGGCTGAGCCATACCGCCCGCTTCGGGCCGAAGCGCGGCACCAGGCGCGCTGGGCGGGACCTGCTGCGCCCCAGCGACTTCCGGCACCACCTGCAACATGCGCGAATAGTCCACCACCTGCGCGCCCAGCGTGGGCGTCACGATGATCATGCCGTTGGTGTACATCCGGTAGATCCCCGCACGCTGCGGCAGGATCATCTGCGGTCCGACCGGCGCACCGAGGGAACTGTTCGCACCGCCGATACGGCGGTACTCGGCATCGATCGCCGACTCGGTGACCTCCGCCGCCGACTCGGTGACCGCCGCCTGCGTCCGTGGATCGCCGGCCGGAGCGGTGGTGAGCAGTTCCCCGGGCGCAGGCCCGACGTCCATGGTGTTGATATCCGCCGGTTCCCCACCGCCCGGTGCGGCGGAGTACTCCGTCCGCAGGATCCGGCCTTCGCGCACCAGTACCGCGCCCGCCGTGGCCGCGACGGCGGCCGCCGTCCGCGGGTCCTCCCGCGCGGTACCGGGATACTCCTGGCAGGCCGTCGTGTCGCACGTCTGCGCGTACGGATACCGCTGCTCGGCAAGGGCATACGAGCGGGCCGCGATCGCCTGGGCACGCAGCGCCTCGGCCGCTCCCTTGTCCGCCCAGTCGGGTGGCACCTCGGCCGGGACCACGCCGAGTAGATAGTCCTCGACATCCACCTGGTTGATGGTGCGGGCCGCGCCATCCTCGAGGGCGACGCCGAGGGCGCCGCGGTACGACGGACCACCGCACACCGTGAGATGTTCCGCTACAGGGCGATTCGGACGTGCGTCGATGGGATGAATCCAGGGGTCGTCGGTCGGCGCCTGCCACAGCACCTCACCGTCGCAGCCGACCGTCACCACCACATTCGCGCCGCCATCGGGCAGCGGCGTGAGGTGCGCGGCCTGGCCTGGCGGCAACTCTCGGCCCGCCACTCGCAGGCCGGTGGCGGCGAAGGCGTCGAGCGAGGAGCCGTCCTGTGCCGTGAGGCGGACCCGGACCGGGGTAGGCGCGACGGCGCCGAGCGTCGCGCCGGGATAGTAGTGCGCGAGAATGCGGTCGGCCCCCCACCCCGCTCGGGCGCTTTCGAACGCGCCGACCTGGCTCAAGCCGCGGCCGTGCCCGGGTCCGGCCAGCGGGCGATACAGCGCGTCGACCGGCCGGTCCGGAAGCGCGGCGAGGGCTCCAGCGATCACTCCGGATCCGATGAGCAACAGGGAAGTGCGCACCAGGAGGCCGATCACGCGCCGATGCGGCCGCCTGGCCAGCTCCTGGCTCGTCGATATCGCCTTTACCTGCATTTTTCTGATCTCCGCATACGCGTATTACGATGCATCCGCTCACTCCCACGGTTAACAGATCCGGTAGATCCCCACCTTTTCCGCACGTTTTCCAGACGCGCTAGCAATCATCGAGCTACATTCAGGCAATCACATAATCCTCAACCAGAGGTTTAGCCGTGTGACAAATGTGGCTATTGTGACCATTGATACATCAGGAAGTGACCCTTAATCACACATGATCACTGGTACGACCTGATTGGAGACGCTCGTGCGGTACCGCAAACCGAAACGCTCCTACGTGCTACCGGTTGTCACCACCCTCGCGGTAGCTGCCCCGCTCGGCACGCTCATGCTCAGCGATTCGAACGACTACCGCACCGCCACCAACAGCGAGCCGGGCGCCGTCGCGGCCGGACTCGCCGAGGTCGCACTCACGCGCGCGCCCGATATCGTGTTGCCGCTGCGCGAACTCACCGGATTGAGCCTGCCTGATCTGCATCTTTCCGACCTGCGCATGCTGCCGAGCGCCGCGGGCATTCCGATTCCGGACGGGCCGCTGCCACCGGGCGCGCAGCCACCGGAAGGAATGCGACTACCCAGCTCGGATTCCGTTCAAACCTCCGGTTCGGAATTCACTCCGAGTCAAACGTCCGAAAGCGCGAATTCCCCTGGTCAGCCGATTTCCGGGGCGCCAACGAGCAGTGTGCGCTTCATCGCCGATCCCGCCCGGCTCCAGCCCGGCACCACTCCCGAAACCCCCGCGTTGTCTCCCGGTGCGGTGACCCCCGAACTGATGGGCCAGGTGGGGGCGCAGGTGAAGGAACTCTCCAGCGACACCCCGTTCAGCATGGTCGCACTCACCGCGCGCCGACTGGCGGACACCACGGCCACGATCCGTGCCCGCCAGCCCGACGGCACCTGGGGGCCCTGGTACGACACCGAGGCGGTGGACACCTACCGCACCGATCACTCCGGTCCCGGCCCGACCGACGGCACGGAACCGATCTACGTCGGCAACACGAACGCCGTGCAGGTCCTGGTCACCCGTAAGCAAGCAGCTCCGACGATCCAGCCGGTGGCGCAGCCCGGACCCATCGCGGACGACCAGTCGCGACCGGACGACCCGGCTCCGCACCCCGCCGCGCGTTCCGACGACCCGGCCCAGCAGTCCGCGGACCTGACCGCCGTGCTGATCGATCCCGGTCGGGCCACCGCCGACGGCGACCTGCACAGCGTCGCCGCCGCGCTGCCCGGCGGCGGACCGAGCGTGATCACCCGCGCCCAATGGGGCGCCGACGAATCCATCCGCTGCGACCAGCCGACCTACGACGACCATCTCGGCGGCGTCACGGTGCACCACACCGCGGGCCGCAACGACTACAGCAAGTCCGAGTCGGCGGGCATCGTCCGCGCGATCTACACCTATCACGCGAAGACGTTGGGCTGGTGCGACATCGGCTACAACGCGCTCGTCGACAAGTACGGGCAGGTCTTCGAGGGACGCTTCGGCGGCCTCGACCGCCCGGTACAGGGCGCGCACGCGGGCGGGTTCAACGAGAACACCTCGGGCGTCGCGCTGATGGGCAACTACGAGTCCGAGCAACCGACACAGGAGGCGATCCAGGCGATCGGCGCATTCGTCGGCTGGCGCACCAAGGTCGCCGGACTCGATCCCAAAGGCTCCACCACGATGTACTCCGAGGGCACCTCCTTCACCTCGTACGCCGAGGGTGAGGCGGTGCGGTTGCCGATCGTCTTCGCACATCGCGACGTCGGCAACACCACCTGCCCCGGCGACGCCGCGTACGCGCTGATGGACCGGATCCGCGACATCGCCGCCGGCACGCCGGGCGCCCCCGCCACGCACGACAGCCAGGTTGCCCCGCCCGGCGAATCCGACGTGGCGGGCCTCGCCGCGCTGACCACCAAGCTGCTGAACATGGTGCAGGACAACATCATCGCCAGGCACTGGTCGCAGTCCGGTGGACCTAACGGCCCGCTCGGCGCCGCGCGGTCGGACGTGCTGCCCGCCGCGCAGGGCAGGCAGTATGCGAAGTTCGCCAACGGCTACGCCTACACCGCCGCGGACGGACAGGTCGTCGAGGTGCTCGGCACCATCCTGGACCGCTTCCTGCAACTCGGCGCCGACACGGGCGCGCTCGGACTCCCCCTGCGCAACGCTCACCCGGTCTCCGACGGCCTGCGCGCCGACTTCGAGCACGGCTCGCTGATCCTCAACCAGCTCACCGGCATCGTCACGACGATATGGAAGACCTACAACGACACCTACCAGGAGGAAGTAAGCCGGAACCCGGTCGCGGCGCAGGTGAGCGCCCCGCTCCCGCACCATCCCCCGGCTCCGGCCGCACCGGCGAATGGAGCTCCGGCCACCACGGCTCCGGGTAGCGCTCCGATCCAGAACGGCACCCCCGCCCCGGCTACACCCACACCGGCCAACGGAGCTCCGGCCGTCACAGCTCCGGGTAGCGCTCCGATCCAGAACGGCACCCCCGCCCCGGCTACACCCACACCGGCCAACGGAGCTCCGGCCGTCACAGCTCCGGGTAGCGCTCCGATCCAGAACGGCACCCCCGCCCCGGCTACACCCACACCGGCCAACGGAGCTCCGGCCGTCACAGCTCCGGGTAGCGCACCGATCCAGAACGGCACCCCCGCCCCGGCTACACCCACACCGTCGATCGGCCCGGCACCCGCGGCACGAACCTCACTCGCCCAGGCCCCGGCAGACGCACCGGCATCGACCAGTCCGCCACAGCTACCCCCACAGCACCCCGCCGTACACCCGCCACACGGCCCGACCCCAGCCGAAGCCGCGTTCCCCGCTCCACCGCGATCACCTGAGGGCTGACGCCATCACCGAGGATTGATCCCGGACAAGTTGCCCCTCTCGGAGCTCGCGCCCCGCGCGTGCTCCGAGTCGTTCAGGCACATACCCATGGCCTTGTGGGTCGGACATGCCGAAGCCGCGGTCACTCGACCCCGGCAAACCAATCGGCCACCAGATGGCCCCGAACACCCCGTCGCCCCCTCGGACCCGAACCGCGCGCACCGTTTCCCCGCGCGCACCGTTTCCCCGCGTTCCCTGCGCGCACCGTTTCCCCAGGTCGGAGACCAGCGCGCCCAGCCAACCTCAACCACGTCTTTCGAGCGAAGCGAGACCGAGCATCCGCCGTTCGCGGCCCGGCTCGCGTCCGAGCGGCCGCCGCGTAGGCGACGAAGGAGCAAGCGGCGGTCGTTCGGACGCGAGCCATAAGGGGCCGCGAACACCCAGCGCCGCAGGCGCTGGAAAAACAAACACAGCTCACACCCACCAGCGCTCGAGGACGCGCGCGACTCCGTCGTCGGTGTTCGATTCGGCGATCTCGTCGGCCGCGGCGAGGGCTTCGGGGTGGGCGTTGCGCATCGCGACACCGTGGCCGGCCATGGTCAGCATGGGGACATCGTTGGGCATGTCGCCGAACGCGACGATGGTCGATTCGTCCACACCGAGCCGCTGGGCGACCACCGCCAGCCCCGCGGCCTTGGTGATGCCGGGCGCGGACAGTTCGATGAGCCCGTGCTCGGTCGAGTAGGTGATGTCGGCGCGTTCGCCGATCAGCGGCGCGAGCACCGTGCGCATGTCCGAGCTGCGCGCACCCGGCAGCCGGATCAGCATCTTGATGGCGGGCGCGTCGATGACCTCCTCCCGGGCGACCGAGGTGTCGTCGGGATTGAGCCAGGCGTGCTCGTACTGGGGCGAGCTGACGAACTGGGGCGTCACCGCGTCGTGCGCGCTCTCGCCGACGCGTTCGGCCGCGAGGCCGCAGCCCGGCAAGGCACGTTCGGCGACGTCGGCGAGCCAGGCGAGCGTCGGCACGTCCAACGTCATGCTGACCAGCACCCGGTCGGCGGCGCTGTCGTAGATCACCGCGCCGTTGCCGCACACGCACAGCGGCGCGTACCCGAGCCCCTGCACCACCGGGTCGATCCAGCGTGGTGGACGGCCCGTGGCCAGCACGAACGGCACACCGTCGGCGATCAGGGCGCCCACCGCCGCCTTCGTCCGCGCGGTCACCCGCTCGTCGTGATCGATGAGCGTGCCGTCCACGTCGGTGGCGACCATCTTCGGTTTGGGGAGGTGCAGGGGCGTCACCCATTCCATCCTGCCGGACAACCTCCGGCCCGCGCCCGGCCACCGTGCTCGGCTGTGCCCCGGACATGCCCGGATGTCGTGTGGCACGCGCGCCGCGAACCACGTCCTTATGATCGGGGGCTAATACCGACGCTGGCCCGTCCAGCCGAAAGACCAGAGGACTGATGACCGGCTTCCTGCTACGACGCGCGCTCAACTATGTCGTGCTGTTGCTGCTGGCTTCGTTCCTGACGTTCAGTCTGGCGTCCCTGACGTTCCGGCCGCTGGACAGTCTCGAACAACGCAATCCGCGCCCGCCACAGGCAGTGATCGACGCCAAGGCCGAGGAGCTGCACCTCAACGACCCGATCCCGGAGCGCTACATCACCTGGCTGAAGGGCATTCCGCACGGTGACTTCGGCACGACGCTGGCCGGTCAACCGGTCAGCGAGGAGTTGCCGCGGCGGGTCGCGGTGAGTCTGCGGCTGCTGATCGTCGGCTCCCTGGTCGGCACGGTGCTCGGCGTGCTGATCGGCGCGGCGGGGGCGATCCGGCAGTACAAGTTCAGCGACTACTTCACCACCGTGGTGTCGCTACTGATCTTGAGCACGCCGGTGTTCCTGCTCGCGACGCTGCTGAAATACGGTGCGCTGGAAGTAAACTCGCTCACCGGATCGCAGATCTTCCTCTACACCGGCGAGACGTCGGCGAACAAGATCGAAGGATTCGGGCCGCAACTGCTCGACCGCATCCAGCACCTGATCCTGCCCACCACCGCGCTGGCCCTCGGTGCGATGGCGGGCTACAGCCGCTACCAGCGCAACGCGATGCTCGACGTGCTGCAGAGCGATTTCATCCGCACCGCCCGCGCCAAGGGGCTCACTCGAAGCAAGGCGCTGTACAAGCACGGCCTGCGCACAGCGCTGATCCCGATGGCCACGCTGTTCGCCTACAGTCTCGGCGCCCTGATCACCGGCGCGACGTTCACCGAGAAGATCTTCGGCTGGCACGGCGTCGGCGAGTGGCTGGTCGACTCGATCAACGCCCAGGATCTGTACGTCGTGGTGACGGTCACCGCGTTCGCCGGCCTGGTCGTGCTGGTGTCGGGTCTGCTGTCCGACATCGTGTACGCGATTCTCGATCCAAGGGTGCGTGTGGGATGACCGAAGCCGAGATCATCGTCCAAGGCGCGCCCGAGGTCGCCGCGACCGGGCGGCGCAAGCTGGTCCTGCGGCGCTTCCTGCGCAACAAACCCGCCGTCGCGGGCGGCATCGTCCTCATCACGCTGTTCGTCGTCAGTTTCGCGCTGCCGCCCTTCCTGCCCTACGACTACCAACAGCTGGACTACACCGCCCTGCTCAAACCGCCGAGCCCGGAACATCCGTTCGGCACCACCCAGATCGGTCAGGACGTCCTCGCGCAGACCCTGCGCGGATTGCAGAAGTCCCTGGTCATCGGCCTGTGCGTGGCGCTGTTGTCCACCACGATCGCCGCCACCGCCGGTTCACTGGCCGGACTGCTCGGCGGCTGGACCGACCGGGCGATCATGTGGCTGGTCGACCTGCTGCTGGTGGTCCCGAGCTTCATCATCATCGCGCTGTTCGCGCCGCGCACCAAGGGCAGCGGTTCCATCCTGCTGCTTATCCTCCTGCTGTCCTGCTTCGGCTGGATGATCTCGGCGCGGATCGTGCGCGGCCTGACGCTGAGCCTGCGTGATCGCGAATTCGTCCGGGCCGCGCGGTACATGGGCGCGCCCACCCGCACGGTGATCCTCAGCCACGTCATCCCGAACATCGCCTCGATCCTGATCATCGACACCACCCTCACCGTCGGCTCGGCGATCATGGCCGAAACGGGGCTGAGCTTCCTCGGTTTCGGCGTGCAGCCGCCGGACGTGTCGCTCGGCTCGCTGATCGCCGCGGGGACCAAATCAGCGTTGACTTATCCCTGGCTGTTCCTGTTCGCAGGTGGTCTGCTGATCATCACCGTGCTGTGCGCCAACCTCGTCGGTGACGGACTGCGCGACGCGTTCGATCCCGGCGCGAAGCGGGCTCGGTCGAAGAAGAAGGCGAAGGCATGACGACGACGACCTCCACCGCGCCACTGCTGGAGATCACCGATCTGCGGGTGTCCTTCCCCAGCGAGGAGGGCCGCATCGACGCGGTGCGCGGCGTCGATTACACGGTCTCCGACGGCGAAGTGCTCGCCATCGTCGGTGAATCCGGTTCGGGCAAGTCGGTGTCCTCGCTGGCGGTGATGGGGTTGCTGCCGGAGCAGGCGCGGATCACCGGTTCCATCCGGTTCCGCGGACGCGAATTGCTCGGGCTGGGCGATCGCGAACTGTCCAAGCTGCGCGGCAGTTCCATCAGCATGGTGTTCCAGGACCCGCTCTCGGCGCTCACGCCGGTCTACCGGGTGGGCGATCAGATCGCCGAAGCCCTGCTGGCGCACGGCAAGGCGAGCAGAGGCGATGCCGCGAAGCGCGCGGTGGAGCTGCTCGACCTGGTCGGTATCCCGGACCCGGAAGTGCGGGCCAAGGCGTTTCCGCACGAGTTCTCCGGTGGCCAGCGCCAGCGCGTCGTCATCGCGATGGCGATCGCGAACGATCCGGCGCTGATCATCTGCGACGAGCCGACCACCGCGCTGGACGTGACGGTGCAGAAGCAGATCCTCAATCTGCTGCGCAAAGCGCGCGACATCACCGGCGCGGGCGTCATCATGATCACCCACGACATGGGCATCGCCGCGACCCTGGCCGATCGGGTCGCCGTCATGTACGCGGGCAAGATCGTCGAAACCGCCACCGCGAGCGAGCTGTTCAACGCGCCGCGGATGCCGTACACCGTTGGTCTGCTCGGCTCGATCCCGCGCATGGACGGTCCGCCGCGGCGACCGCTGATCCCGATCGTCGGCGCCCCGCCCGCCATGCACGCGCTGCCGCCGGGCTGCTCGTTCGCACCGCGCTGCCCGGTGTCGATCGGCGAATGCCGGGCGGCGGAACCGCCGCTGGAGGCAGTCGAACCGGGTCATACCGCCGCCTGCATCCGCACCGCCGAGGTCGGCACCGACGAGCTGTTCGACGCCTATCGGCGCGAGATCGCCGAGCCGGAGGCCGAAGCGCAGGTGGAGTCGGACGTCGTTTTGCGGGTTTCGGACCTGGTGAAGGTCTTCCCGATCACCTCCGGTGTGGTGCTGCGCCGCCGCAAGGGGGAGATCAGGGCGGTCGACGGCATCAGCTTCGAGGTCCGCGGCGGGCGCACCTTGGCGCTGGTCGGTGAGTCCGGCTCCGGCAAATCGACCACGCTCACCCAGATCCTCGATCTGGTCCCGCCGCAATCGGGCGCCATCGAGATCATGGGCAACGACGTCGGATCCCTGAGCAAGGCGCGCAAACGGGAGATCCGCCGCAAGATGCAGATCGTCTTCCAGGACCCCACCGCCTCCCTCGACCCCCGCCTGCCGATCTTCGACGCCCTCGCCGAGCCGTTGCGCATCGACGGGCGGCCGCGCGCCGAGATCGCCCGCCGGGTACCGGAACTGCTCGAAAAGGTGGGTCTGCGCCCGGAACACTCCGACCGTTACCCCGGCGACTTCTCCGGCGGCCAGAAACAGCGCATCAGCATCGCCCGCGCACTCGCGCTGGACCCGGAACTGCTGGTGCTGGACGAACCGGTCTCCTCGCTGGACGTCTCGATCCAGGCGGGTGTGCTGAACCTGCTACGCGATCTGCAGACCGAGCGCGGCCTCTCCTATCTGTTCGTCTCACACGATCTGTCCGTGGTGCGGAACCTGGCCCACGACATCGCGGTCATGTATCGCGGGAAGATCGTGGAGTACGGCCCGGCGGAGCAGATTTTCGCCGCCCCGCAACACGAGTACACGCGGGCGCTGATCGACGCGGTGCCGGTGCCGGCAGTCAGCAGATAGGTAGGAGGGCGCGATGCGGATCCGTTTCGACCGAATGCGGTGGACCGCGGGCTTGGCGGCGATCGCACTGATGGCCGCGGGCTGCGCGGCCGGCGCCGACGAATCGGCCGCGGGCCTGTCCGACGCGCTCGGCACCACCAGCGACGTCAACCCGAAGAACCGCGACGAGGTGCGCGAAGGCGGCAACCTACGGCTGGCGGTCACCAGCTTCCCGGCGAACTGGAACACCCTGTCCAATGACGGGAACGACGGCGAGATCGCCGATGTCGAGCGCCCGCTCATGCCGCGCGCTTTCGACGTCGACGCGGCGGGCAACCTCACCGTGAACAAGGACTTCTTCACCGATGTCGCTCTGACGGGCACCAATCCACAACAGGTCACCTACACCATCAATCCCGCAGCGGTCTGGTCCGACGGGACGCCGATCACCTGGGAGGACATCGCCGCGGAAGCGCACGCGCTCAGCGGCCGCGACAAGCGCTTCTTGATCGCGATCACCAACGGCTTCGAGTTCGTCGAGAAGGTCGAGCGCGGAGTGGACGACCGGCAGGCGGTCCTCACCTTCAACCATCCCTACGGCGAATGGCGCGGACAGTTCGCGGGCAACTCCTCGCTTTTCCCGAAGTCGGTGACGGCGAATCCCGAATCGTTCAACAAGGGACTCGTGGACCGGCTCGGCCTCAGCGCGGGTCCGTTCGTCGTCCGATCCACCGACCGCGTCCAGGGCCGGATCGTGCTCAGCCGTAATCCGAAATGGTGGGGCGAGACACCGAAGCTGGACACCATCACCTACAGCGTGCTGGATCAGGCGGCCTGGGCGGCCGCCTTGCAGAACAACGAACTGGATCTCGTCCGGCTGACCTCGATCGACGAGGTCAAGACGGTCCGCAATACCAATGGGCTGGTGATTCGCCGTGCGCCCGGTAATCGCTGGCGGCACATCACGTTCAACGGCGCGCCCGGCTCCATTCTCGCGGACGCGCGCGTGCGCGTGGCGATCGCGAAGGCCATCGACCGGCAGGGCATCGCGACGGCGACCCAGAACGGTCTGGTCGAGAGTCCGAAGCCCTTGAACAACCATATCTTCCTGCAGGGACAGGACGGATACAAGGACAATTCGGCCCCGGTGGCCTACGACCCCGACCAGGCGGCACGGGAACTCGACGCGGCCGGCTGGAAGCTCAACGGTGACGTCCGCGAAAAGGACGGCCGCAAGCTGGAAATCCGCGACGTGATGTACAACGACCCACTGTGGGTGCAGATCGCGCAGATCATCCAGCAAAATCTGGCCCGGATCGGCGTGCGGCTCACCATCGACACCAAGCCCGGGGCAGGTTATTTCACCGACGTCATCATTCCCGGTGATTTCGACGCCGCACAGTTCATCTTCTCCGGTGACGCCTTCGCGATGAGCTCGATCCGGCAGATCTACTACTACGACCCGAACGACCTGCAGGGCAACTACGGCCGCATCGGTTCTCCCGAACTCAATGCCCTGATCGAGCGCACGCTGACCGAACTGGACCCGAAGAAGGCGATCGAACTGGCCAACGAGGTCGACCGGAAGGTATTCGAGGAAGGACATTCCCTGCCGCTGACCCAGTCCGACGGCAGTTTCGGAGCCCGCGCGGACCTCGCCAATATCGGCTCCCCGGGCCTGGCGTCGTACGACTACACCAAGATCGGATTTGTGAAATGAGACCAGCACAGCCCACCCGCAGTCGCCGAAGGCAGGCACGCAACGTGATGGTTCGGGCGCTCACCGTCGGCACGGCGCTCGCACTGCTGGTCGGCTGTGGCGCGGGCGGCAGCGAAGTGAAGTCGGGTTCCAACGCGATCGGATCGACCAACGACATCAATCCCCGCGAGCCGAGCGAATTGCGCGACGGCGGCAACCTGCGTCTCGCCATCACCAATTTCCCCCCGACGTTCAATTCGCACCATGTCGACGCCGACGGTGACGTCGCCGAGGTGGTCGACTGGACGTTGCCCGGGCCGATCACGTCCGATGCCGCTGGAGAGTTGTCGATCGACCACAACTTCTTCACCGACATCACGCTGACCGAGACCAACCCGCAGCGGGTGGTCTACACCATCAACCCCAAGGCGGTCTGGTCCGACGGCAGCCCGATCACCTGGGAAGATTTGCGGTCCCAGGCAGAGGCGCTGAGCGGCCGCAACACGGAGTACCGGGTCTCCGCGACCCAGGGCTACAGCCGGCTGGCCAAGGTCGAGCGCGGCGTCGACGACCGTCAGGCAATCGTCACCTTCGCGCAGCACTACGCGGAGTGGCGGGGCTTGTTCAGTCAGCTGATGCCGAAGGAATCGACCGCTACGCCGCAGGCGTTCAACGAGCGCGACCGCAACGGGCTCGCCAAGTCGGCGGGACCGTTCGTGATCACCACCGTCGACCGGGCACAGCAACGAATAGTGCTCAGCCGCAATCCGAAATGGTGGGGCGAGACGCCGAAGCTCGATACTGTCACCTACAGCGTGCTCGACTATTCGGCCCGCCTCAACGCCTTGCAGAACAACGAACTCGACGCCATCGATGTCTCGGGCATCGAGGAGGTCAAGTCCGCGACCAACTCACCGGGCATCATCGTGCGGCGTGCCTCGCGTCCGTACAACTCGCACATCACGTTCAACGGCGCCCCTGGGTCGATACTCGCGGATCCGAAGTTGCGCGTAGCGATCGCGAAGGGCATCGATCGTCAAGGCATCGTCACCGCGCTGCAGAACGGGATCGTGGAGAACCCCAAGCCGCTGAACAACCACATCTACCTGGACGGACAGAAGGGCTACCAGGACAACTCCGCGGCGATCGCCTACAACCCGGACGAGGCGGCCCGGATGCTGGACGAACTGGGCTGGAAACTCAACGGTGACGTCCGCGAGAAGGACGGACGCCAGCTGGTGATCCGCGACGTGATGTTCCAGCAGGACACCTGGGTGCAATTGGCTCAGATCATGCAGCAGAATCTCGCGCGGATCGGGGTGAAACTGCTGATCCAGACCTACCCCGGCAACGGCCTGTTCACCGATGTCATCGACCCCGGCAACTTCGATATCGCTCAGTTCAGCTGGTCACGAAGCATTTTCCCGCTCGGCGCGCTGCCCCAGATCTACGCGTACGACCCGGCGAACACGCTCAGCAACAAGGGCCGGATCGGGTCGCCCGAACTGAACGATTTGATCGAGCAGACCATCTCCGAACTCGACCCCGAGCGGGCGATCGAGCTGGCGAACAAGGCCGACCGGATGATCTTCGACCTCGGCCACTCGGTGCCCGTCGCGCAATCGCCCGGCAACGTGGCCGTCCGGGAAGGCCTGGCCAACTACGGCGCTTTCGGGCTGGCTTCCACGGATTACCTTCGGGTGGGCTTCGTGAAGTGAGCCGGTCCGTAGGACGCAACGAGCAGGAAGGATCACCATGCGGATTACCTCTGCGTGTGCCCGGCTGGCTTTGTCGCTGGTCGTCGTAGGGCTGACGCTCACGGGATGCGGCGGCGACAATGGTGTCACCGCGGGCAGCAGCACGATCGGCACCACCAACGACATCAATCCGAGGGACCCGAGCGAACTGCGCGACGGCGGGAACCTGCGGCTGGCACTCACCAACTTCCCGGAGAACTTCAACTATTTGCATGTGGACGGCGGAACGGAGACCGTCTTCTACCTGGTCGAAGCGACAATGCCCACCACCTTCGTCAGCGACGCGGCGGGGCAGTTGAGCATCGCGCACGACTTCTTCACCGACATCAAGTTGATCGGCACCGATCCGCAGCAGGTGGAGTACACCATCAATCCGAAGGCCGTGTGGTCCGATGGCTCGCCGATCACCTGGGAAGACCTCCGGTCTCAGGCGAATGCGTTGAGCGGCAAGGACAACGCGTTCCTCGTCTCCGCCACCGGCGGTTTCGAACGGGTGGGCAAGGTCGAGCGCGGCGCCGATGACCGGCAGGCCGTGGTGACCTTCGACCAGCCGTACGGCGAATGGCAAGGACTGTTCAACCCGCTGTACCCGAAGTCGGTCACGGCGACGCCCGACACCTTCACCAACGCGGCAAAGAACGAGCTGCCGCTCAGCGCGGGCCCCTTCGTGATCACCTCCATCGATCGCAGTCAGAATCGCATCGTGCTCGGGCGCAATCCCCGATGGTGGGGCGAGACGCCGAAGCTGGATTCCGTCACCTTCAGCGTGCTGGACCACTCGGCCTGGCTGCCCGCGATCCAGAACAACGAGCTCGACATCGCCTACATGTCCGGCATCGAGAACGTCAGCGCGGCGCGCAATGCCGCGAACGTGGTCATCCGTCGCACGCCGGAATCGACGTGGTCCCACATCACGTTCAACGGGGCACCAGGTTCCCTGCTCGCCGACCCGCAGCTGCGGATCGCCATCTCGAAGGCGATCGATCGGCAGGGAGTGGTCACCGCCTCGCAGCACGGCGTCGTCGACGATCCCAAGCCACTGAACAATCACGTCTTCGTGGCGGGGCAGAAGGGCTACCAGGACAATGCCGCGCCGATCGCCTACGACCCGGACGAGGCGGCCCGCATGTTGGACGCGCTCGGCTGGAAGCTCAACGGCGATGTCCGCGAGAAGGACGGCCGTAAGCTCGAACTCCGCGACGTGATGTACCAGCAGGACCAGTGGGTGCAGACCGCGCAGATCGTCCAGCAGAATCTCGCGCGAGTCGGCGTGAAGCTGATCATCCAGACGGTGCCCGGCACCGGCCTGTTCACCAATGTCATCGATCCGGGCAATTTCGACCTGGCCCAGTTCAGCTGGGGTGGTAGCGTTCTGCCGCTCAGCGGGTTGCGGCAGATCTACTACTACGATCTCGCCAACCTGCAGAGCAATAAGGCGCGCATCGGCACTCCTGAACTCAACGCGCTGATCGACCAGACCGTCGCCGAACTGGACCCCGACAAGGCCATTCAGCTGGCCAACCAATGCGATCGGATGATCTTCGAAGAGGGTTACTCCGTACCGCTGAACCAGGCGGCGGGCACCTATGCCGCCCGTACCGACCTGGCGAACTACGGTGCGTTCGGCCTCGCCTCGCGCGACTACACCAAGGTCGGTTTCCTGAAGTGAGTTCCGGACGGGGCCATCCGCTGGCCTATCCGATCACCGTGACGATCGGCGCCCTCGCGGTCTGTGCGGCCTGGGCGCCGTTCGGCACTCCGGATCAGGTGGCGGCCATAGGCGCGGTTGCCCTCGGGATCCTCGGGTACACCGGGTATCGGCTCGCCGTCGCCTTCGGCTTGCTCCCGTTCCGGCGATCGGGCGCCGCGCGCACCGTGCGGGTGACCCGCATCCGCCAGCAGCATCGCCTGGACAGCCGCTCGTGGTTACAAATCGACGGCACCGGGCGGCCACGGTGGCTTCCGGTGTACTTCGACCCGGCGCTGATCATCCTCACCGAAACCGAGGCGGAACTCACCGACCGCACTATCCACATCGCCGGACGACGTCTTTACCCCGTTGGCCGGATAAGCGACACCGAACCGCCCGGTCGACTCATCGACAATCCCAGCCGCCCCGACCCGGACGCGGCCGCCCTCACCGCGAAGGCCACCCGGCTGCGCCGCCGTCTCCTGCTCGATGCGCAACCCACTGTCGCCGCCTCCGTCGCTGCCCTCCTTTGGGTCTATCTCGACGGCGGCGGCTTCCCCGTCTTTCTCGCCGCGACCACGATCGCCGCCGCCGCGGCGATCTGGCTCTCTGCCATCCGCGGCTCCGACCCGACGTGACAACTACTGGGGCGGACACCCGTGATGCCCTCTCGCGAACGCCGAACGTTTGACATCGGTGACTGGGCGCATGCAGCCTGAGGGCGGAAGTGGCCTCCTCCCGTCTCCTGTCTCCCCACTCGACCCCAGGACATCACTTGACTGGCGAAGTCGCACATATCCCCGCCATCATGGGCCCCCACGAGCTCGAGTCGACACTGCGCGCGACGCACCGGCTATCGTCGACCGACCGCATCGATGACGTGGCGATACACCGACTTGCGCAGTCCGGCCTGGTCGGCGAAGTGTTACGCCTCTCGATCAGTTACGGCCGACCGGACACATCCGGGCCCGATTCGCTGATCTACAAACAAGCGTCGGATCGGTTTCCCGAAAGCCGTCATCTGGCCGAAGTCGAACTCGGTTTCTACCGGTATCACGAGACGAATCCCACGCCGATCGATGTCCCCGCGGTACTGGCCCGGGGTCTGACCCCCGTGCCGTGGCTGCTCATGGAAGACCTGGGCGATGACGGCTTCGTCCGTCAGATCGATGGGTGCCCGCCCGATCTGGCATTCCGCGCGATATCCGCGCTCGCGACCATGCACGTGTGGGGCTGGAATCGGGCCCTGCCCGCGGAATGGGACTGGTTGCTGCCGCCGGCGAGTTCGCGTGTCGGTACGTTCTGCCGACGCTGGCTGCGCGGCTACAGCGGCGACTGGCCGACGGTGCTCGGATCGTTGCCCGCTCTCGTCGTGGATAAATTCGACGCTGTGGCCGCCTTGCTCACGCCACCGCGGCGCACCATCGCACACGGCGATTTCCACAGTCAGAACATCCACTTCGGACCGCGTCGCTGCACGCTCATCGACTTCCAGTTCCTGCAGCACGCGTCGGGCATGTTGGATGTGGCCCGGTTCCTCGCAACCAGTTTGACGACCGAGGTCCGCCGTGCGATCGAGGGCGATCTGCTCCGCACGTACCACGACCGTCTCGCGGAACTCGGCGCAGCGCGGGAAGACACCGAGCAGTGGACCACCGAATTGCGGGCCGGATTGCTGTGGAACTTCTGCACACCGCTCACGCTGCACGTCATAGGACTGGAGCAGAGTCGGGGGAGTTGGCCCGCTCGACTGCCCATCTTGGAGCGTTGCGCGGTTGCCGCCGACGACTGGGATGCCCTGGATCTGCTCCGCTGACCCGGGGGAACGACTGTGCTGATCAGCGAAGCCAGGGCCGCGGCGGCGGATTGGGTCGCGCGGTATGCCGAGGGCGCCCCGTGGTTCCACAGCGCCCATTACGCAGGCTCCACCGTGGGCCTGCCGGGCGACATCCCGATCCATCCCGAGTCCGACGTCGATGTCGTAGTCGTGACGTCTTCGTCAGCGCACGGTCCCAAGCCCGGAAAGATCGTCCACCGCGGTGCGCTGCTGGAGATCAGTTATCGGCCGTGGAGTCGGCTCGCCGATCCCGAAGCCGTCCTGGGTTCATATCATTTGGCGTCCGCGTTCCGGGTCGACTCGGTGATCGTGGATCCCTCAGGCGATCTACAGGCGCTTCAACGCACTGTTGCGGGGTCTTTCGCGGACCTCCGCTGGGTTCGAGAACGCTGCCGAGACGCCATCCGGCACAGCGAGCGCTTCCTCGCGCGGCTCACCCCGTCCGCACCATGGCCCGACCAGGTGACGTGTTGGTTGTTCGGTACCGGTGTCATGGCACATGTGCCCCTCGTCGCCGCCCTGCGCAATCCAACGGTGCGGCTGCGTTATCAGGCAGTCCGGCAGGTGCTCGAGGACTACGGCATGCCGGAGATCCAGGAAGACCTGCTGCGGCATCTGTGCCCGCTCGAACTGAGCGCCGAGCAGGCTGACCAGATGGTGGCCGATCTTGCCGAGGTATTCGATGTCGCGGCGACCGTAGCAACGAGCCGGTTCCCGTTCAGTGCGGATATCACCGCCCACGGTCGCCCGGTCGCCATCGAAGGTGCCCGCCGTCTCGTTGCCGCCGGAGAGCATCGAGCGGCGGTCTTCTGGATCATCGCCACCTATGGGCGCTGTCAACAGATTGTGGACACGGACGGGTCGGCTGCCGACCGGCGGGCTTGTTCCGAGCGGTTCTGCACCGCGCTTTCGAAGATAGGCATAGTGTCCAGCGCCGACCTCGCCGCGCGAGCCGACGCGGTGACTCGTTCACTGCCCACGCTGTTTCGGGTGGCCGAACGGATCATGGCCGCCAACCCCGCGATAGCCGGATGACGACAGGGGCGAGAGCGCTCCAGGGTATCTCGCGATGCCGGGCGGGAGGTGGCTCACATCGTTGTATCCCACCAACTGCCACTTGCCATCGAATTCGCGAAACGACGTCACCGCGGTGTAGTCGACACTGATGCCGAGCCTGCCTAGGTCGGTCGCACCGAGGAGCAAGGAGAAGGCCGCGATCACCGTTTCGGTATGTCCCACCACCAGCGTTCGACCTCGACAGCTGGACAGAAGATCGGCCAGGCACGCCGAGGACCGCGTCAAATACGAGCACCAACTCTCCGAGCCGCGTCGTTGTCGTTCCACCGCGTCGGTGGCGCGCCACTGTTGCCGGGTCATTCCCTCGTTGAGCCCGGGATCCGCCACCCGGAGCGCGGCCATTTCGACGACCGGAAACTGTGTCCGGGCGCTGATGATCTCAGCGGTCTCCTTCGCCCGCCGTGTTGGGCTACAGACAAAGGACTGAACCCGGCCCTGCGAGGTCATTCGATCGGCCACCGCTCGCGCGGCAGCCCTTCCGTCGGCGGTCAACCCTCGGCAACCCGGGCCCGCGAGCACGCCGGTCACATTGCTGTACGACTGGCCGTGCCGCACGATAACGAGCTCGTTCACTACGCTGGCTGCCCCACCGAATGGTTCGGAAGCGCGAAGAAGGTGGGTATCTCGTCGAAGTCCGGCTCGATGCCTTCGGCGAATCGCCAATACGATTGCCGCAGAACGGAGTCGAACAGCTGCCGCGGCATCGGGCTCGCGCGCGAGATCAATTCGTTCCGGTAGTTCTCGAATGCGGTGAACCAATCGCGATACCGTACGACCAGCTCGTCGTCGGTCGCACTCCATCGCGAATAGACTTCCTGCCGCACAACAGAGAACGGGCTGGGAACGGTTGCCTGACCATCTACGACCATGCCCCCTTCGCCCTCGATCTGGTGGTAGATCGTCGTAACGGCGTCTTCGAAGGCCACGGGATAGGCGAGTTCGTGAGTCAATGCCAGCCACATGTCCCAGTCCTCGCACAGGCTGAGGCGCTCATCGAACCGCACCCGCGTGTCCTTGAAGTTTTCGACGACCACGGCTCCGGTATGAATGTAGTTGGCAACCAGGAGGAATCTCGGGTCGAACGCATAGCTCTTGCGATGCATCTGCTTCCAGTCGCCGGGCAGCCCAGTACACCGCCGACTGCTGACGACCGCCCCGGAGTATGCGAATCGCGCACCAGATCGAAGCAGCGCCGACGCCGATTCGAGATGGTGGGGAAGGAAGATGTCGTCGTCGTCCAAGAAGGCGATGTACTCGCCGGACGCGCGCTCGATGCCGATATTGCGTGCGCGTGAACAGCCCGCGCGATGGGGTAGTTCGACGAGATCGATCGACAGCTCGTGCTCCCAGGCCCGAGCGATATCCGCGACACTGACGCCACCGTCGTTGACGACGATGACTTCCACGTCGCGATATGTCTGCTCGTATATGCTCACCAAGGCCTGCCCGAGCAAATCCGGCCTATCGAGTGTGGGAATAACGACACTGATCATCGGACGAGCTCCCCCACGCGCAGCCGTCGACCACCGCTAACCACAACTTTTCCCAACGCCACACCGATCGCGATTCAGGACCTCGAGCGGAAAGCTGGCGAGTGGCCGGAACTGCCGATGCACGAAATCGAGCTTCTGATCGTGACAGGTACGGCAGATATAGTCGGCCGGAGCGTCCTCCACGCCGAATACCCGACGTCGCAGGCGGACCGCCTCCGCGTTCGTCATGATCTCGTGTACGGAACCTTCTCGGATATTGCCGAACTTTTCCCGCTGATAGTAGTCGTTACAGCAGATGAACATGTCACCTGTAACGGAGAAATACGCGTGATTCAACGGCCAACTGCAACCACGGAGCCTATCGTCGACCCTGACGTCCTGATGATATTCGTTGTCCAACGTTCCCGCCCGATCGCAGGTCTGCGTCGCTACGACGGTTACACCGCGCGGTTCGTACACGGCGGCCAGTTCCTCCCGGCGCCTGGACACCGATTCGCCGACCCCATTGACCGCGATCGTGACCGGGAACTTCTCCGCCGCGACCACTTCGTCGAGATTGCGCAGCGACTGCTGGAAGGTCGACGCTGCGGTGAGCGAGGCGAATTCGACTTCGTGCAGGCTCGGGAGATTCACCACCAGGTGGTGCATTACGCCGCTGTCGATCAGCTTCGCGGCTTTCGAGGAGGTCAGCGCACTGGCGTTACTGGAAAGGGACAGCTTCATGCCGTACTCGGACAACACATCGATTCGCTCGGAGAAATATTTGTCCAGAGTCGGCTCATTGAAGAAATGAAAGGTGACGAACCGAATGTCCCGGTGCGGCTGTAGCTTCTCGATGATTTCGGTGAAGAGATCCATCGGCATGGTCGCCTTCGGTTTCGGATCCACCGCGACCGGGCAGTAGCTGCATCCCCAGTTGCAGTGCGCAGTCACTTCGATCTGACCGGTCCTCAACATATAGTCTCGACAGAGCAGTGCTGGGTCCTGTAACCAACCCCGGGCCACCAGGTCTCGGACCAGATCCATTCCGAAACGCTCGGTGAGGTTGCGCGTCGACAGCGGCTCCGCCGCAGCGGCCTGCAATGCGTTCAGCCCCGCGGGATCACGATGCCAGGTGACGCTGCGATCCAATCCTATTACTCCGAACGCGGCTTCATCCGCGTCGGTCATATACGGATACTCTGGGCCCAGCGTGTCGGTCATATATACGACCGGCGCTTGGTCACCCGGCCGGACACATGTCAGATACGGCGAGGTCTGAAGCTGTGCGGGTAGCATCATCGCACTCCTAAACTGGACAGCGGCCCGCACCGAATAATTCGGCGTGAGTCCATGGTCAGCGAAACGCTGGATCGGAAATCCTTCCTCCCCCAACATGCGGGCCACGCGAGACTGCGACCCGATCTGCAACGTACCCCCGAATAGCGTTGAGACACAATAATTCGTGTCCTTGACACGCTGCCGCGTACCTCGCGATCATTCGAGAGCCAACCGAACTACGAGTGAATGAGCCGCTGACCACATGGACGAACCAGCGCCGCTCGGCAGCGTCGACACCACCAGTTGGGGCCTCGCCGAGTTCCCGGCTGCCGACTCGGCAGAATGCTCGTTGCCGGACCTTATCCCGCTCGCAGCGAGCCGAGCGCCCTCCGCGACTGCGGTCACGGACGATAATCGCAGTATCAGCTATCGCGAACTCGTCGCGCTGATCGAACAATTCGCTCGTTGGTTGTGGCATGAAGGGGTACGACCGGGCACCCGACTAGTCGTCCGAGCGGAGCACAGGATCGAGTTCGCGGCACTCGCGCACGCCGTGATGCGCATCGGCGCGACACTCGTTCCGCTGCACATCCAGCTACGCGATCACCAGCTGCTGCCGATCGTGCGCGACGCCGATCCGGTGCTGGTCGTAGGATTCGACGTCGCGCCGCTCGATCCATCGAGCGCACGGCATTTCGCGGTGGTGCCCTGGAGCGAGGTGGAAGAACGGATCCGCGCGTTCGGCGACCGGGCGATACCCGCGATAGTTCATCGAGGTACCGCGCCGGCCCTGTTGTTCTACACCTCCGGAAGCTCGGGCACGCCGAAGGGAGTGGTGTGCTCCTATCGCCAAGCGAGCTTCGTACTGGCAGCGGTGCACACACGGCTGCGGTATTCGCGCCGCGATGTCGTGCTGTGCGCCGTTCCGATGAGCTTCGACTACGGCTTCTATCAGATATTGCTGTGCGCGCGGGCCGGCTCCGAACTCGTCTTGACCGATCCGGCGAACTATGTCGGCCTGTTGCGACGCGTCCGTGCAGTGAAGGCGACCATTGTGCCGGTGGTGCCCACCTTGGCCGAGATGATCGTCGCGTTGTCCGCGCGGCATGGGGAACTGTCGACCGTGCGGCTGATCACCAACACCGGCGAGCGCCTGACACCCGACATACAGTGTTCCTTGATCGACGCATTCCCCACTGCGCGAATCGCGCTCATGTACGGCTTGACCGAGTGCGCGCGGATCTCGATTCGAACGCCGAGCCGAGAGGATCTGCCGGTCGATACGGTAGGTCACCCGATTCCCGGTACCCAGGTGGTCGTCGTCGACGGGCAGGGGAACGCACTCCCACCCGGACACACCGGTCATATCGTGACCATCGGCCGGCATGTGTCCGATGGATACTGGCGCGCACCGAAATCTACGGTCGCGAACTTCGCTCGCTGTCTCGCTACCGGTCATCGCGTTTTGTTCACCGGCGACTACGGCAGCTTGGACGCTCGTGGGGAATTGACCGTGTACGGCCGGATGGACGGCATATACAAGGCGCGAGGTATCCGTGTCAGCGCGGCGGAGATCGAAGGCGCGGCCTCAGCGGTAGCGGGCGTGCGGGCCGCGGTTCTGATTCCACCGCACCAGGGCACACCGGCAGTCTTGTGGGTCTCGGGTCCCGTCACCGGGGCGTTGGTGCTGGCGGGGCTACGTGAACGGCTTGTTCCAGCCAAGGTCCCCGATCACTGTGAGGTACTCGAAAGCATGCCGACCACGGCAAACGGCAAACTCGACCGCGCAGCGCTGCGTGAGCTGACCACACGGCTGGTGGCGCGATGACCGGAGTAGGGCATGGTGACGGTCTCGCGCGCGACCTCGCAGCCGCCTACGGGACGCCGCTGTATCTCTACCGGCTGGACGAGATCCGTCGCGCCCACGACGCATTGCGGGCTGCCCTGCCCGCGGGCAGCAAGCTCTACTACTCGGTGAAGGCCAATCCGCATCCAGCGGTCGTGGCGGAGCTGTTGCGTTGTGGCGCGACCGCGGAGGTGAGTTCACTCGGTGAGCTCGACGTCGCGCTGACCGCCGGTGCGGATGCCGCGCAGATCTTGTACACCGGGCCGGGAAAGGCTCCTGCCGAGGTGGTGCGGGCCATCCGATCGAACGTCCGTAGCTTCTCCGTGGAGTCCTACGGCCAGTTGCGCATGTTGACCGAGCAGGCGCGACGGGAAGACGTTGACGTTCGTTGCCTGCTTCGCGTGAATACCGGCGCAGCAGACGGCGGCGGGCTTCGAATGAACGGCACCTCGCAGTTCGGCATCGACTTGGCGGAACTGCGCACCAGAATGCGGAATTCGACCGACGACATGGGCGTCGTCACCGGTCTGCACTTCTTCCCGGCGTCGTCGGTCACCGATCCATCGACTCTGCTGAGCGGCATCGAGCACAGTCTCACCGTCGCGGCCGAACTCCAAGAGCACGCCGCGGCGCCGTTCACCGAGATCGATCTCGGCGGCGGGTTCGCCACGCCCTTCGCGACCGCGGGGCCGCCGGTCGACTACTCCGGCCTGCGCGAGCCTGTGGCCGCGCTGCTCGATCGCTACGCACCGGGCTGGCGACAAGGTACGCCGGTGATCTCCTTCGAGTCCGGTCGCTATCTCGTCGGCTCGGCGGGCAGCCTGATCTGCAGCGTGCTGGACGTCAAACAGCTCGGCGACCGTCACTACGCGATCCTCGATGCGGGCATCAACCACCTCGGTGGGCTGTCAGGCCTTGGGCGACTACTTCCCATGCGAGCGCAGCTGGTTTCGCTGGCCGACCGGAGTGCCGGCCATGCGGAGGAACGCTCCGTCGACTTCGTCGGACCGCTCTGCACACCGATGGACACCCTGTCGCGGAATGTTCGGATGCCTCTGCCACATGTCGGTGACTCGATGCGAGTTCCGAATGTCGGCGCATATGGGCTGTCCGCCAGCCTCCTCGGTTTCCTCAGTCGTGCATTGCCCCGAGAGGCCGTGGTCGACAATGGCCAACTGCACTCGATCAGCAGAACGGAGCTGGTCCGAACGGCTCTGCGATCGTGAACTACGCGCTGTCGGCACGCCGAAGGCGATCGATGACCCGCCAGAACGACAGCGGGCTGTGAAAGGTCTCCCCGTTCAACTCATCGTCAGGGATGGTGATCTCGAAGATCTCCTCCGCTTCGACGAGCAGACTGATGATGCTCGGAGAATCGATACCGAGATCACCGAATGGCGCCTCAGCCCGCAACGACTCCTCTGCCGCGACAGCGGTGACGTGCCGCCGAAGCAGATTCTCGTACTCTTCGCTCCAAGTTCTCATGCCCTGCCCCCTCGTTCGGATGCCACCAGCGCCTCTGGACGCCGCAGCACGGTAGCCGGTACCGCGGCGAAGCGGTAGATCGTCGCGCGGCTCTTTCGAGGCGGACAGTAGACGTCCGGCACTGTCCATTCCCACGCGACATCTCCGGACCGCGAAATCTCGAATGCGCGCCCCGCTTGGGCGTCGGTGATCAGGACATTCCCACTGGACAGTGGCTCGCAGCCGCCTGCCACGGCGGTGAAGAAGGATGTCGGCGGCGTGGCAACGTACTGCCACACGATCCGCCCGGTTGTCGGATCGACTTCAACCGCTCGAGACCTGCCGTGACTTCTGCCGTTGTCGAAGACAAGGATGTTGCCAGACGGCAACGCCGACGGCTGATGTTGACCGGACAGCTCACCGGGACCCCACCACCACACCACTCGACCTGCCCGGAGATCGAGTACTGCGATCAGATCGAGCTCTCGCAGCGAGACCAGCCAGTGTCCTTGCTCCCACAACCCGTGCGGAGGGCTTCCGAGCAGTTCTATGGAGTTGGCATGCAACACGTCACACGGAGAATGAGGCAGCCGACGCAGGACGGCGAGTTCATCTCGCGAGAGATACGTACGGTCGTCATTGCCCAGAAGCTCCAGAGCTTGTGGAACTTCGGCCGCACGCAGTGCAGAATCCACTGCGGGCCAGCCGGATCGGAGAAACAGCGCATGTTTCCGGCGTTGCGCTTCGTCGAGCATCCTTGCGATAACCGGCTCTGTGGAGAGAATTTCGTATATGGACCACGACCGTTGCACCACGCCGTCCGGACCGAGCATCGTGATCGCATTGTCGAGTATCGCCCAGGGCTTGTCGTCGACTCGCATTCGACGCCGATGCTCGGTCAGGACGTACACCGCACCCTCGGCGTCAACATACATGTCGTGATGCGCCGCGACAGACGAACACCATAGGACCTCGGATGTGTTGCTGAGTCGAAGTACGCCATGCAAAGGGACAATGGCGAGCAGGCCACCGTCGGGCAGCACCTCGACGTGATTCCAGCCCCGCAGGAAACTCGGCGGGTCGGTGCGCTCACCAGGCTGCTCCGCGGGACTGCTCCACCGATGAAGTTCCGCGCCTGTGCGATCGACGACGAACGCCGCCGGATCGGGGTACGACGACGCGGGCGAAAACACGAAGAGTTCTTCAGGCGTCGTAGTTACAAAGTCCACTGGTTCTCCCCCTCATGTCATCCGACAGCGTGCGCCGAGCACGTTCGCAGTCCCGCCTCCACCGCGGCGATCGTGAACAGAGTCCGGTCCAGCGCGACCTTCTCGCCCATGCGACGCACCGCCCGCGCGGTCCTACGCAGCCCATCGGCGTCGACGTAACCGGAATCGACCAGGACGCCGCCTTCGACGCACATGGTCTCCAGGAAGGGCAGGACATGGCGCCGGAACGCGATATCCAAGGTCTCTCGTGGATCGTCGCGCGGGCCGCAGTACACGGACAGCGGCAAACCCAAGCCGCTCAGGCGCAGTCGTGCCAGCGTCTTGTCCGCCCGCCACGGTAGGGGCAGCCACTCGCAGAAACGAGTCAACTGCGGATCCGCCAGCGGTGAGACCGGCCACAATCCTTTGTCGAGAAATTGGGGTGTTCGGCTACCGAACGCCAATAACGTGCTCTCGCGCAGGACAGTGGCCGGCGCGATGCCCTCCTCGCTGTGCGGCGCCGCCGCGACAGCTCGCTTACCGAGCCAGGGCGGGTAAGGACGTGAGCCGTGCGATCCGGTCTTCTCGCAGGCCCGCACTGACATCAATTCGTCACCGCCCGTGCCGCCGAAGGACCACCGCACACCGCACGCCGCCAGGCCCGCCAGCATCGGTTGTTTCGCCTCGATCCACGGCTCGGAGTACGGGCTGACCGGAAGCCCACGGCCGCGTACTCCACCGGGATGAAATGGCAGGTGTTCGGTTGCGTCCACCGTGATATCGCCGGCGCAGTGGAACTCCTCGATCAACTGCCGACGCCGGTTCCGCTGCGCCTGCCCGCAGGACCCGTCCATCAGCACGGCGGCGGCGGTGATCATCTGGCCGCCGCGTTCGGCCAGCGTCGCGGCCACATTGGTGCTGTCGAGTCCGCCGGACAATTCGATACCGCACTGGTGCGCCGGAAACTCGCGCCGGTGCACCGCGGTGTCCAACGCGTGCTCGAAGGCGGTCAGCACATCCGCGCCACGGCGCAGCGGTCTCGGCATCGCGTGCTCAGCGGGGCTCGGATAGGTCAGCCGCAGCGTGCCGTCTTGCCAAGTCGCGGTCGAGCGCTCGGTCAGCCGTTTCACCGCGCGCCAGACGGTCTCGTGACCATATCGGTGTCGCCTGGTCAGCAGGCGGGCGACCTCGGTGTCCGACAGGGTCGAGGTGTCCGCGTAGTCGTGCAGATCGGTGGGCTGCCACGAACCAGCAAGCCGATCCCGCCCACCCGCCAGATAGATCGGTGCGATCGCCCAGACTCCGGCCTCGACGGCTACCGTGCCCGCGTCGATGCGCAGCATCGTGTAGTCGATCGGCCACCGCGCCGTTTCCTGTGCCAGACGGATGAGCTCCGCATAGGAGATTTGTTCCGGCGCACCGGGTTCGACGGCGGGATCTCCGCGTCGACGCTCCCGGGAGACAACCGATACCGTCTCTTCGCAGGTCACCATCCGGTGCGTCAGCGCGGGATGGCGCAGCGGGACGATCCAACTGTCGCCCTTTCGCCACGCACGGCCGTCCCAGCGCCAATCGGACGAGCTTCCGCACTCTGCCTGCCTGTCCAAGACGAATTTCAGCATCCGATACTCCGCGACATGCTCAGCTCACACCCCGGACTTCGCCGTGGAGCGGTCACTGCCGTCGAACTCCAGCACGCTCGGGAACGCGTATCGGTCCGGTAGGCCGGGCTCGGCGTATTCGGCCTCCCCCGCGAAGATTTCGGCCCCTGGTACATCCCCGCCCGCGGCGGGCAAATTGTCAGCGATCTCGCGCACCAAGTTCGCGAGGATCTCCTCGGTCACGCGCGAACCGATGTCGGCGCTCGCGCCACGGGCGCGATAAACGACGCCTTGACTCGTGCAGGCCGAGGCGGGCAGCGGCAGCATCGAGTATCGAAGAGGTCGTTCGGCGACGTCGTCGACTATCCGATCGGCTCGCACCGCACCCGGCGACAGGTGCATCACGAGGCTGGTCTCCACCACGGCGGCGTGATTGTCCTCGGCCCTGGTCACACCGGATTCCCCCGCGATGGCATCGCGCGTCTGCTCGGTGGTCATCTCCCACCAGCACACCGTCATCAACCGCGCACCGTGTGCGTTTCGCGTCAGATCGGCACACGCCTCGAAGATGAAGGGGCCGTTGGCATAGTGACCGTTGAGGAGAACGAATCGACGAGCGCCTTGCTGATAGGCAGCAGCGATCACCTCGGTGACCAGGGCCGTCAGAGTGGACCCTCGGATGTCCGCGTTACCGGGGAACTCGCCTCCGGTTCTGGCCGGATTGGTGCGGCATCCATACGGTATCGGAGGAAGCACCAGGCATGGGATCCGTTCGCCCAGTAGCTCAGCCAGACGGGTTACCACGATGGTATCCGTGCCCAGCGGCAGGTGTGGTCCGTGTGCGCCCGTCCCACCGATCGGGAGCACACACAGCCTATCCCGCAAACTGTCTCGGTACTCGGGCCAGGTTATGTCCGCTGCTCGCATCGAAACTCCGGTTCCTCTCACCTGCTCGTCCAGCCCAGACTCGGATCACGACGCTCGCCGACGCTGCGACTCACAGCGAGATTCAGGAAGTCCTCCTTGTTGCAGCAGCCCGCGAGCGCTCGGCACCGGGTCCATTGCGATGGCCGCGGCACCAACTCGAAGTCCGGGTCGAGGACATTGCCCAACCTGTCCTCTTTCAGCACGTAATACCGTGAGCACGGATACACGTCGCCGTCGATGCCGATGTAGACGTAGTCGTGTCCAGCCGAACACGCTTTGCCGCCGGGGTCGTCCAAAGCGGTCAGGTTCAGCCGCAACATTTCCGGATCGACACCCATCTCCACGACAGCGTCGGCGCCTCCTGGCTCTTGCAGTATCGGCACCGACCGCGACGGTGGCCCGGACGATCCGCTCGTCGCCGGGTCGTAGCCGATATCGACGTGGAACCGCAACCCGGCCTGCTCGGCAGCCTTTCGCAGATCGGCTACCTCGCGCTGGTTTCCGGGGAACAGAAGCGCGTTTACGACGACGAAGCAACCGTAGTGATCCTGCGCGAACCTGGCATTCTCGATGAAGCGTTCGATCTCGATCTCGGTGTGGTGATGAGTGATCCACAACGAAACCTTGGTCATATCCGCGGTCTTCGCCATCTGGGGAAGACGTCGTTTGAGTAGGGCCCCGTTCGTCAGGAGCTCCACGAATCCGACCTGCTCCTGTCGTGTCAACCACGATGCACCGGCGAGGAAGTCGCGCGATGCGAACGGTTCGCCGAGCGTCGCCAAGCGGACCTCGACCGGAAAAGGCCGGGATCCTATCCAGCGAACGATGGCATCGAAGTCGTCGCGGTCGCTGTCCTTCGCCCAGTCGAATTTGTTACTTTTGCTGTAGTCGTTCACCGACACGCAGTATGTGCAACGAAAATTGCACAGCCGCTGTGCCGAGACGTACCAGATCCGCAACGGTGCACTCAAGATTCCCCCCACTGCTTGCCGACTCGGGATTTGTTCTCCACCTTGGTGCAGGCGAAGACACATGATTGTGCCGCACGCTCGAGTTGCGCGACTCGCCACGCGGGCAATTCCGCGATACCACGCTCGTTCACCGACGGTTCGTCGAACTCATCTATTGTGAATCCGGCATCCCGTATAGCGCGCCAGTACGCTTTCAGCGGGCGATGGACATATGGCACCGGGGTGAACCCCTCCCATCCCTCCAGGATATATGTCCCGCTGCGGAAGTAGTGATCTACGAGATATCCGCCTATTTCTTCTCGCCGAGGCGAGTCGGCAACCAGCGAAATCCACGCCCGCGGGCCGCACGAGAAACACGGATGACTGAAAAGGGCGACCAGACGGCCCCCGGGCCGAAGTACCCGATTCACTTCGGCCAACGCACCATCCAGATCTACGACCGCCGTGAGAACGTGGTTGGCGACGATGACGTCGAATTCGGCATCGGCGAACGGTGACAAATCACTGGTCGAGGCTACGGCGAACTTCACTCCGAGCGGATCCCGCGATTCCCGATCCAGCGCCAGCGCCACCATGTTTTCGCTGGGATCCACCCCGGTCACCTCAGCACCATCACCCGCCAGAATGCGACTCAGATAGCCATTACCACAGCCCAGATCCAGCAAACGCGCGCCGCGCACGTCGCCTGTCAATGACAAGAGAGCGGCATCGCCGTGGTATTTTCGGCTCTCATCGCCGTCTACATCGAAAACCGCATCCCAGCGCTCCGCATTACGGTTCCAGGCTCGCGTGATGTACGCACTGTCTACGGTATCGCCGAGCCAGACCTGGGATCGCGCATCCCGGCGACCCACGTGACGCTCGGGAGAGACACCAGGAAAGGGCTTACCGGCCCGCACCGCGCCCTGATGCGGATGACAACCCTCGAATATGGCGCGGTCCAGCGCCAGTTCCCACGAGCCGCTCCACGGAGACCGGTACCGGAAATAATACTCCCAGCCGAGGAAGGAATCCGAAACGGTCTCGACAGCTTCGGCGCAATTCGCACAGAAATATTGTTCACGCACCGCACAGAACGCCGTAGCCATGAAATGTGCGGATAAACCGCAACACTCACAGATCATACGCCAGTGTGCGGCGCAGCGCGGCGCAGGCGACCCGAGGTCGAATTCTGCCGGATGAATCGGAATATCTTCGCTTCTTCTTGCGTGCAGCGCACAATAGTAGCAATCAGTCATACACTGTTCCTCGTTGTGCCGACTCGTCCGTTCTCGATCACCACGACGTGGCACCCATCGCACTGCGGCGGCACCCGATGCCCGAGGACGACGACAGTTGTCTCCGTCGAGGCCAATTGCCCGAATATCGCCTGCTCTGTGACCGGGTCGACCGCGCTGGTCGCTTCGTCGAGGACGAGCAATCGGGGATTCTTCACCAAAGCCCGCGCCAGCGCGATCCGCTGACGCTGCCCTCCCGAGATACCGCCGCCCCCGGCGCCGAGCATCGTTTCGTATTTCATGGGCAGCTTCCCGATGAATTCATCGATTTGCGCGATCCGGGCTGCCCGGCGAACATCAGCGAGGCTGGCGCACTCATCGCCGAGGCGGATGTTGTCCAGAATGCTCCCGGCCATCAGACTGCTGTTCTGATCGACATACCCGATATGCCTTCGGTACGCGGGGCGATCGAGGTGCGCGAGGTCCACGTCGTCGACCAGGACCCGTCCGCCGATCGGCGACAGAAGTCCCGCGATCAACATTCCGAGAGTCGATTTCCCGCAGCCGGATTTCCCGACGATGACCGTCGTGGCGCCGGGTGCTATATCGAGGCCGACCTCTCGAATCGTCTCGCTGGGATTCCCCGGATAGGCGAACGACACTCCGTCGAGTCGGACCGAGACGGCTCGCTCGGGTCGAGCGAAGTGCCGTCCGCCGCTCGGTTCCTCCGCGCTGTCGAGGACATCGTTGATCCGGAGCAGGTCCGGTGCGAGGTCCACCAAGGCGGCGACTGCGACGGAGAGATTGGCCAGCGAAACGAACAATCCGGCGCTCACCGCACTCAACATGACGGCATCGGTCAGACCGGTCCGGTCGCCCGAAGCCGTGAGCACACCGGTGAACAGGACGGTCAGAGGTGTCGCGAACTGTAGTGTCGAGACGAAAACTGAGATGGAGCCGGCATGTCGACGCTTTCGCGTCCCGGTGGTCAGCTCGCCGCTGAAGACGTTCAGCCACCTGGCATGGACTGCGCCTTCTGCGCCGAGCGCCTTCACCGTCGTCATGTTCGACAACATCTCGTGCACGACGTTCGTCGACTCCACCTGGGCGGCACACGCGGCTACCGATAGTTCGCGCTGACGCTTCCACGTAGCCGCCAGTCCGAGTGCGAACGCCAGCACCCCGGTTGCCGCCACCGCCCCCAAGACGAAATCACGAGCCCCGACCACGAGCAGATATCCCATGATCAGCACCGCGTCGAACGCTGCCCCGAGTGTGGTCACGGAAACGACTTGCTTGAAGCGCCCTGCGGACCGAATCCGCATGGCCAGATCCCCGGGGTGCCTGCCGAGGAAGAAATCCAACGGCAAACGGGTGATTCGAGCCGCCAGTGTCTCGGCGGTCCGCGCCTCCACCAGACTTTGGATGGTGACGATCAGCCGAGAACGGACGAGATGCAACAGGCCATACGACATCACCGCCGCGGCCAGTACTGCGCCGTAGCGCAATTCGGCCCCTGGCTCGGAGATCTCATTCCCCGCGGCCAGCGGGACGATCTTGCCGAGAACGTACGGGTAGGCCAGATTGAAGATCAGCAGTGCCGCGGACGCGGCGAGCGCTGAGACCCACTTCGCGGTACGCGGAACTATCCAACTCGCTGTTTCGAGTTCGCCGACTACTCGCCGCCACCCAGGCCGTCGGCTGTTCGCGCGCACCACAGGCGCGGCGGCGAACTCCAGTGCCACACCGGTGAACTCTTCATCGACCTCACTCCAAGGAACCTGCCGACGGCCCACGGCCGGGTCGAGTAGCACCACATGCGACCGGTTGGCGCCCTCTAGAACTACGAAGTGGTTGAAGCGCCAGAACAGAATCGAGCCGGTGGCGAGATGACGAAGTCCGGCGAGATTACTTCGAACTCCACGCCCGTCCATTCCGTGCAATCGAGCCACCCGCAGCAGCGCCGCGGCCGAGGTACCGTTCCTGCCGCTGCCGGTCTCTCTTCGAAGCTGCTCCAACGGAACATCGATGCCACGACTGGCCAGCGCCATCCGCAGGCTCGCCGGGCCACAGTCGACCTCGCCCACCTGACGGCTCTCGGGGATCACCGACCGCACGCCACGCCGGAACCCCATGGTCGCGCGCTCGACCGGGTCCTGGCCCTGGATGAACGTCGGACTGCCGAAATGCCCAATCCTTCCGCCCTTGTCCGTGGCATGCCGACGAAACCGTCCGGAGTCGTCCCAACCGTCGGTGATCGTTGCGCGCTCGCTGTCGCCGCTCATCTACCTGCGATCCGATTCAGCATCGTGGTGACATCGGCCTGGTTGAACAGCCGCGAGTTCAACCCGAGTTGGATCGCTACCGAACCGCCTCTTTCGCGGACGCTCAGCCCCATCGGCCGGTAGGTGACGCTGCGTGGCCGGAAGGGAACCCTGCGGACGTCGGTGCCGGGCGAGTGGAGCGCGGATGATGTCGAAGATTCGGTGTCGACGACGTAGTCGAAGACGGGAATCGGACGATGCGCTCCGATTCCGCTCCCTTCTTCGATCGCGCGCAGCGTGATGCTGTCCACGCACTGGTGTACGGCGGCCCGCATCAGTTTCGACCAGACGCGGCTGCGCCACTCGGTACCGACAAGATCGAAGACAAGCGGACGCGTGGTTGCGAACATTCCGACCTGCTTTTCGAACCGCGGTGGACGGCAGTTCAGGCGGACGTCCACTACCGCGGCCGACGGTTGCCGCTCGCGCCATTCGTCCAGCAGTCGCTCCAACAGCAATGCCGCGGCTCCCCACGTCGATGTACCCGCGCGCTCGCGAAATCGCGTGTAGTCGTCACCCTCCAGCACAAGACTCTGCCGGTGCCACGGAGCAGGCCGCGAATCGAATGGCACGGAGAATGCGGCCGGCACAGTACTCAGCTCGTTCTCCCAGTACGCACGGGCCCGCTCACTCGCGTCGGCATTGGGAATCGTCGCACGGACCGCTTTCTCGTAGTCGTCCGAATCAGTGGTGGTGCGACGCTTCTCGTCGCTCGTCAGAGCGAAGTCTCGGATCGAATCGAGAACGATCTGCACCGAACGGTGGTCGAAGGCCACGTGCTGCAGCGATGCCGCGACATGATGTACCCCTTGATCCGCTTTCAGAACCCGGAAGCGGTACGTGCCACGCCGTTGCCAGTCCCAGGCGACCGAGTCCCGATACAGGACGGCCTGGAGGTAGCGGTCGACTCTTCTCAGGTCGAAATCCGCGACATCGAGCAGTTCGATATCCGCGGGTTCGCTCGGAGGAAGAATCTCCTGCGAATAGCCGGATTCGGCAGAGCCGCTACACCGGATTCGAAAAGCGGCGAACACGGATATCACAGCCTCCAGCCCGCGCACGACTCGCGCATCGGAAATGTCCGGACCGAATGTCAGAACAAATCCGAGATTGTTGCTGGGAGTACCGGCCCGTTCTTGATCCCACAGGACATCCGCCTGACTCGGCATTACTGGAAGCGTCATGATCAGCTTTCTTCGAGAAGCCCTGGGTCGCCGTTCACGGCCACCCAGGGCAACTACTAGATGGCCTGCGTCGCGAGCGGACCGGAGAGGACCACGCCACCCACGATGTCGTCGAGTTCGGCCTCCGCGATGACGTCGATCGCCACCTTCTTGAATTCGATTTCCATGATTACACCTCCCTTCATTCTCATCTCCCGATGGCTTCTCCACCATCAGCACACCTGTTCTCTACCTGGGTCGCGAATTCCTGCCAGGCGACGGCACAACCGCGAGCGGCACGAGCGACCATCTCGTTGCAGTGCGGCGGGACATTGTCGATCAGGCGATTGCGCGTTTCGACGTCCAGCAAAAGTATGTTGAGCAGCCGAAGTAAACTTCTGCCCGTTTCGTTGAAACGCAGAGCAGGATCCCTGCCGAGCGAACGCACCGCATCCACGGCAAGAGCCGGGTCCTCTTCTCCAGTCTTTTTCGAGGACCGACCCCGAACCCTGCTTTCCGGAATCGGGTCGTCACCACGACGTATACGCTCGCGTACATCCAATACAGTCGACGCGGAGATTCCCGCTTCCCGGGCGATCTCCCGTAACGAAGCGTCGGGGCGGCTGTGGATCAATTCGCCTGCCAGCCGCCTGCCTTCGGCGCTGTCGAGGGGGCGGACTCTCCCATCCTGTCCCGATCGAGTGTTCGACTGTGGAATTTCCACGCTCGAACGCTGCCGGATGGCGGAGACGGTCTTTGCCGAAAGTCCCGCATATCGCGCGATGGCACGGTCCGACCAGTGGGCATGGGTTCGGAGGATGCGCTGGGCAGCGGCGGTACGTTCGGCCAGCGACAGGGGCAATCCATTCGCCACGTTCGCCTTCAACGCCACTACGAAGGCATCGGCGGCGGTGCCGTCGAAGAAGGCGGTCAGGATGTGTTCGTCACCGCGAAGTCTGGCGGCGCGCAGCCTATGGATGCCGTCGATGACGCACATAGACGGTCGATGCACAATTATCGGTGGCATCGGCGTCTCCACGTGCACCAAGGTGCGAATATGTTCCAGGTTTTCCCGTACCATCCGCGGCGAATCAGAGATTCGGATCGATCCCACCAAGACCATTCGCGGTTCCGAGATACCATCCCATTGTTCCGTGGATGTCATTCCCCGGCCCTGTCCCACCATTCATGGTGGTTTACAGAATATTCCGCCCCCATGAAATCTCCCCTTGCGCTTCGAATGAAGCAGCCGCCATCAGAATAAGCGCAGGTGCCGCAGCCCGATCTTGACACTGAGGTCAGATCGATAGAACACGTCTACTCTTACCCACTGACCGACTCCCCCAAAATGCTGGAAAACCCTCCCTTGCACCGGTGCATCAGCTTTACACCGCGTGTCATGGAACTTATCACGAGCAACCCACCGGCGCAAGACGTCAAGTACCTGCCACCACGCGGGGATACTTCGCACAGTTTCGCGCGAAATCATATACATTGGCTATCTATTGCGATGATTGCCAGAGTTTTGCCATACAACGAATCACGTGCCGCTCCCACGATCATCACCTCTGTCGACCAGGACCGAGCACGGTCGGTGATTGCAGCATTCCCGCTGTTATAGCAAAGCGCGATACCCAGATCCCGTTCGGTTAGCCAGAACTCGGCCTGCGCGATCCGGCCGCTCCGCCATCCCAGGGTTTCGACCCCGACAGGTCCGGTGCCGTAGGCCGGTACGCAGCGGTGCCCGACGGCGGGACGAAGCTCGCGCCGCCACACCACCGCGCATGGATGGGCCCAGGACAGGCCGTCGATCCATGCTGGGTCGTCGCGTAGCGCGTCGACCAGCGCGGCCTCCTCGGCTCATTCGAAGGCGGCGACGTTGATCGACAGCAATTGGTCTGACCACTTGACCTCCTGACCACTGAGGCGCACAGTAGACGCATGGCGTTGCAACCTGTGGTCAAGCGATCGGTGTCGGCGGACGTGTTCGAGCAGATCGCCGCGGACGTGCTCAGCGGTGAACTGGCGCCCGGGGCGACCTTGCCCAGTGAGCGGCAGTTGGCGGAGGCGCTCGGGGTGTCCCGGCCCGCGGTGCGGGAAGCCTTGCAGCGGCTGGCCGCGGCCGGGCTGGTGTCGGTGCGCCAGGGAGACGCGACGACCGTGCTGGACTATCGGCGCGGCGCCGGGCTCGAGGTTCTGCCCAGGCTGCTGGTGCAGGCCGGGGAACTGGACCCCGCGGTCGCACGCAGCATTCTGGAGGCCCGCCTGCACAACGGGCCGAAGGTGGCGGAGCTGGCCGCGCGCCGGGTCGGCGCGATCGGCGCGGGCGCGGTTCGTCCCCTGCTGGAGGCTTCCCTCGAAGCGCTTGCCGCCGAACAGGACCCGATCGCACAGCAACGGCATGCGATGGAGTTCTGGGATCACGTCGTGGACGCGGCCGACTCGATCGTGTTCCGGCTGATGTTCAACATGTTGCGCGCCGCATATGAACCGGCGCTCGCGGCGCTGGCCCCGATCATGTCCGCCGAGGTGGGCAACGTCGAGGCATACCGCGAACTGGCCGCCGCCATCGCCGCGGGCCGGCCGCAGAAGGCCGCCGGCACTGCTCGGGCGCTGCTCGAGCCGGCGACCACCGCCCTGATCGAGGTCCTCGGCGGACCGCCGGTCACGCACAGCTAGAAACGATCATGACCGAACCGAAAGCATCCGAACACGCTTCGATCGACACGGACGCACGGGCGCGGGTACGCAGGGATGAGCGGGCGCTGCGGCGCGGACTCACCCTCGGCCGGGCATTCGAAGAATTCCTCCGGCACCCCTCGCCGTGGATGATCGGGACCACGCTGGTGGGCGCGCTGATCGCTCGCGTCGTCGTCGGCGATTGGCAGCTCACCGATCTGCTGGTCCCCGCCGTGATGCTGGCGGTGTTCCCGGTGTTCGAGTGGATCGTGCACGTCACGGTGTTGCATTGGCGGCCACGGCGGCTCGGCCCGATCGCACTCGACAGCGAACTGGCCCGCAAGCACCGCGAGCATCACGTGGATCCGCGCGACATCCCGCTGATCTTCATCCCGACGAAAACGCTGGCGGTGCTGGTCGTGGTGTTGATCGCGCTGGCGGCCTTCGCCTTCCCCGGTTCGGGCCTCGGCCTGACCTTTCTGATCACCATCACCCTGCTCGGCCTGGGCTACGAGTGGACGCACTACCTGATCCACACCGATTACAAGCCGAAAGGTTCGCTCTACCGGGCGGTTTGGCGCAACCATCGCCACCACCACTACAAGAACGAGCACTACTGGTTCACGGTCACCAGTTCCGGCACCGCCGACCGCCTCTTCGGCACCTACCCCGACCCGGCCACGACCGAGACCTCACCCACGGCACGTAATCTGCACTCCGCCTGATCAAAGCAGGTGCCGCCCCGCGATAAGTCAGCCGGGGCGGCACCCGGCGCGCATACCCACGACCGCACTACCCGCACCGGGCATTCGGACCGCTGCGCGACCAAGGCGGTCCGGCGACGACTCCAGCGGGTGGCGCGCCGGTGAGCTCGCCCAACGGCCGCAGTCGCCACGACGCCGACAGCGACGGGTCCGCGATGACTACCTCGGGCGCCGCTCAGCGATCCGGGTGGCGCTTCGTCACAACGCCGACCGTCTCGCGACGAGTTCATGAAGCCAACAGGTCCGTAGCCAAGAAGCGGGTACACGCCACGGGCCCGATCACCGCGAGCGAGTAGACCCCGCATGCAAATCGGCGGTAGTACGCCAACTCTCACCGCGTCGCGAGCAAACGCTCCGCGATCGTGCGCGCACGATGGGCCGCCTCCGGAGTTCCCTCACGGACCGCGGTGACGATCGCTCCGTCGACCAGCAGCGCGAGTTCGGCGGCCAGCACCTCAGCGTCGGATCGCCCCGCTTCGGTGAGCAGTTCGTTCAGATATTCGATCACGCGGCGCTTGTGCCGATCGGCGACCTGATGGGCAGCACTCTCGCGATCGGCCACCTCGACCATGGTGTTGATGAACGCGCAGCCGCGAAAGTCGTTGCGGGCGAACCGTTCGGCCAGAGCGTCGAAGACCGCGAGCGGGCGGGCGGCGGGGTCGACGGTCTGTTCGACCGATTCGCGCAGCCAGTCCAGCCACCGGCGGTCGCGATCCTCCAGCACAGCGACGACCAAGTCGCCCTTGCTCGCGAAGTGGCGATAGAAGGAAGCCCGGCCGACGCCGGACTCCTGGAGCAGGCGATCGATGCCTACGGCACGAATGCCTTCGGCATAGAACAGTTCTTCCGCCGTGGTGAGCAAACGTTGCTTGGCCCGGGTTGGCATAACGCCACGGTAGCAGAACGGAACTGATCAGTACCATTCGACTTGACCAATACGGAAACAATCGGTACCGTCTCGATTCGGAACCGATCGGTACCATCTTGTCCGAGCTGGAGGCTTCGATGTCCCGCCTGCCCCTTGTGTCCACCGACTCCGCCGACGCCGAGCAGGCCGATCTGCTCGCCGAGGTACAGCGCCAGTTGGGCCGGGTCCCGAATCTCTACGCCGCCATGGCGAACAGCCCCGCCACCCTGCGCGGATACCTGAACCTGCGCGACGCGCTGACCAAGGGAAAGCTCTCCGCCCGGGTGCGCGAGCAACTCGCCCTTCTGGTCGCCAGCGAGAACGGCTGCGACTACTGCACCGCCGCGCACACCATGCGCGCCGACCGGATGGGTTTAACCGAGCAGGCGATCGTCGACACCCGCGCGGCGCGCGCCGACGACCCGCACGCCGACGCGATCCTGCGCGTCGCCCGTGACGTGCTCCGCTCCGGCGGCCGGCTCGACGACGCCGCGCTCGCCTCGGCGCGCGCCCGTGGCGTCAGCGACGCCGAACTGAGCGAGATCGTCGGCCATGTCGCACTGAACGTCTTGTCCAACTACTTCAACCATGTCGCCGAGCCGGAACTCGACTTCCCGCCCGCGGCACCGACGAAAGGCACGGCAATGGAAGCGAAATGGCGGCCCGCGAGCAAGGTTGTCCTGGTCGAGGGTTACTCCCTGGTGGACCGTGAGGGCCGGGCCGCACGCACCGTCGATGACGTCCACATCGCGATCGAGGGCGGATTCCTGCACGTCAAGGTATCGGACTCGGCCGATGTGCAAGTGGTCTCGGCACCCGCCGTCGCGCTGGTGACCTACCGCTGATCCCGACCCGCACAGCCCGGTCCGCGACTCGTCGCGGGCCGGGCTTTCGTCTGCTCCGGACTTGACATGTAGATACCCTAGGGGGGTAGGGTAAAACTCGAGAAGCAGACGAACCAGCAGGAGGACACCGACCATGAGCACCACCACCGTGACCGTCACCGGCATGACCTGCGGCGGCTGCGCCGCATCGGTCCGCACCGAGATCGGCCGCATCTCCGGCGTCGAGTCGGTGGCCGCCGACCTCGCCGACGGGCTGGTGACCGTCGATAGCGCGACCCCGATCGAACGCGCCGAACTCGCCGCGGCGGTGGTTCGCGCCGGCGACGCGGTCGCAGGCTGACGGACGGAGTACTCCGATGAACGCGACCATCAAATTCGGCGGTTTCGCCCTCGGCCTCGCCGCGGTCTTCGGGATCGCCCTCGCGGCCGGTGCGACCATCGGGCCGGAGCCCACCGAACCCGCCGCCCACGACTCGAACGCACACGGCGCCGCCCAAGGCGAGGACCACGCACTACCTGGAGGAATGATGGCGACCGACCGCGGCTACACCTTGCGGCTGGACACCACCCGAGCCACCGCCGCGGCGAACGTACCGCTGCGCTTCACCATCCTCGACCGGGACGGAAAGCCCGTCACCCGCTACGTGCGCAGCCACGAGAAGGATCTGCACCTGATCGTCGTGCGCCGTGATATGGCCGCCTTCCAGCACGTCCACCCGGTGCTCGGCGCCGACGGGACCTGGAGCGTCCCACTCGACCTCAGCCGCGCCGGTGACTATCGCGTGTTCGCCGACTTCACTCCGCAGGGCGGCGAGAACCTGACACTCGGCGCGGACCTGCTGGTGGCGGGCGTCTACGACCCACAGCAGCTGCCCGCGGCGACCTCCACCACCAACGTCGGCGACTACATCGTGACGCTGGACGGCACCGTAGTTCCCGGCCGGGCTTCCAAGGTGACGCTGTCGGTGAGCCGCGCGGGCAAGCCGGTGACCGACCTACAGCCCTACCTCGGCGCTTACGGGCATCTGGTGGCCCTGCGCGCCGCCGACCTGGGCTATCTGCACGTCCATCCGGAAGGCTACCCCGGCGACGGCGTGACCGCGGCCGGACCGGGCATCACCTTCGCCGTCACGGCGCCGAGCGCGGGCGACTACCGCCTGTTCCTCGACTTCCAGCACGAGGGCGTGGTCCGCACCGCCGAATTCACCTTGGCCGTCGCGCCGGGTACCCCCGCCGTAGACGCCTCGAGCCACAACGAACACACTGGTCAGCAGCAGGCGCCGGACGGCCACGTGCACTGACCCGCCGACCGCCGCACAGAACGGAGCACCCACGATGACCACCGCGACACAACCGCAGCCCTCCGGGCAGGTTGAACTCGTGATCGGTGGAATGACCTGCGCGTCCTGCGCCGCCCGGATCGAGAAGAAACTCAACAAGCTCGACGGCGTCACCGCGACCGTGAACTACGCCACCGAGAAGGCCCGGGTGGACGTCACCGGTGACGTCTCGCCCGACGACCTGATCGCCACCGTCGAACAAGCGGGCTACACCGCCGCCCTGCCCGCGCCCCCGAAGCCACAAGAAATCGCCGCCGAGGAAGATCCCGCGGCGAGCCTGCGCACCCGCCTGCTGATCTCCGTGGCGCTGTCGGTGCCGGTGATCGCCATGGCGATGATCCCGGCCTTGCAGTTCACCAACTGGCAGTGGCTGTCACTGACCTTGGCCGCGCCGGTCGTGGTGTGGGGCGCGCTGCCGTTCCACCGCGCGGCGTGGACCAATCTGCGCCACGGCGCCGCGACCATGGACACCCTGATCTCGATGGGAACGCTGGCCGCACTGGGCTGGTCGCTGTACGCCTTGTTCTGGGGCACCGCGGGCAGGCCGGGCATGACGCACCCGTTCGAGTTCACCATCTCCCGGATGGACGGCACCGGCAGCATCTACCTGGAGGCCGCGGCGGGTGTCACCACGTTCATCCTGGCCGGACGCTTCTTCGAGGCGCGCGCCAAACGGCGGGCGGGTGCGGCGCTGCGTGCCCTGCTCGAGCTGGGGGCCAAGGAGGTCTCGGTTCTGCGCAACGGAACCGAGCTGCGCATTCCGGTGGAGCAGCTGACGGTCGGCGACCGGTTCGTGGTGCGGCCGGGCGAGAAGATCGCCACCGACGGCGTCGTGGTGGAAGGTTCCTCGGCCGTCGACGCCTCGATGCTCACCGGTGAGTCGGTGCCGGTGGAGGTCGGCACGGATGACGCCGTGGTCGGCGCGACCGTAAACGTGGGCGGCCGGATCGTGGTGCGCGCCACCAGGATCGGTTCCGACACCCAGCTGGCGCAGATGGCGAAGCTCGTCGAGGACGCGCAGACCGGCAAGGCGCAGGCGCAACGGCTGGCCGACCGGATCTCCGGGATCTTCGTGCCGATCGTCATCGCGCTGTCGGTCGCGACGCTCGGATTCTGGCTCGGCACCGGCGGTTCGGTGGCCGCGGCGTTCACCGCCGCGGTGGCAGTGCTGATCATCGCCTGCCCGTGCGCGCTCGGACTGGCCACGCCGACCGCGCTGATGGTCGGCACGGGACGCGGCGCGCAGCTGGGCATCCTGATCAAGGGTCCCGAGGTGCTGGAGTCGACCCGGCGGGTGGACACGATCGTGCTGGACAAGACCGGCACCGTCACCGCGGGCAAGATGACGCTGCTCGATGTCTTCGCGGCCGAGGGTGAGCAGGTCGAACGGATTCTGGAACTGGCCGGGGCGCTGGAGGATTCCTCCGAGCACCCGATCGCCCAGGCCATCGCCAAGGGCGCCCGCGAGCGGGTGGGTGAGCTGAAGCCGGTCGAGGATTTCGCGAACGTCGAGGGCCTGGGCGTGCAGGGCACGATTGACGGGCACGCGGTGGTCGTCGGCCGCGCGCGGCTGCTCGCCGACTGGTCACAGCATCTCGACGACGACCTGACCCGGGCGATGCGCGCGGCCGAAGCCGAAGGAAAGACCGCCGTCGCGGTCGGCTGGGACGGCGAGGCGCGCGGCGTGCTCGTGGTGGCCGACGCGGTGAAACCCACCTCGGCCGAGGCGATTTCCCAGCTGCGCGCCCTCGGGCTCACCCCGATCATGCTGACCGGCGACAACCGGGCCGCCGCCGACGCGATCGCCGCGCAAGTCGGCATCGATGAGGTGATCGCGGAGGTGCTGCCGCAGGACAAGGTCGACACCGTCAAGCGGTTGCAGGCCGAGGGCAAAGTGGTCGCGATGGTCGGCGACGGTGTGAACGACGCCGCGGCACTGGCCCAGGCCGACCTGGGCCTGGCCATGGGCACCGGCACCGACGTGGCCATCGAGGCGGGCGATCTGACCTTGGTCCGCGGCGACCTGCGGGCGGCGGCGGACGCGATCCGCCTGTCCCGCCGCACCCTCACGACGATCAAAGGCAACCTGTTCTGGGCCTTCGCCTACAACGTGGCCGCGATCCCGCTGGCCATGGCGGGATTGCTGAACCCGATGCTCGCGGGCGGCGCGATGGCGTTCTCCTCGGTCTTCGTGGTCAGCAACAGCCTGCGGTTGCGCGGCTTCCGCTCGACAGCCCGATAACACGGAACACCGGACGGGACGGCACGCGTAGTGTCGTCCCGTCCGGCATTTCGAGCGAACTACAGGCCTACCCGTGTCGACCGAGGAGGACCGGTGAGCGACAGCTCTCCCGAGCCCGACTACGAGGGCGAGCCGCTCCGCGGATTCGCCAGCGACAACAACGCCTCCGTGCACCCGGAGATCATGGCGGCGCTCGCCGCTGCCAACGAGGGCCACCAGCCGGCCTACGGCGCGGACGTCCACACCGCCCGGCTACGCGAGCTGATCAAAGGGCATTTCGGCGAGCGTGCCGAGGTCTATCCGGTCTTCAACGGCAGCGGCGCGAACGTGGTCGGGTTGCAGGCGATGTGCGACCGGTGGAGCGCCGTGATCTGCCCGGAGTCCGCGCACATCCACCTGGACGAGCGCGGCGCACCCGAGAAGGTGGCCGGGCTGAAAGTGATCCCGGTGCCCACTCCGGACGGCAAGCTGACGCCGGAGTTGCTCGACCGGTACGCATGGGGCTTCGGCGATCAGCACCACGCCCAGCCCAAGGTCGTCTCCATCACCCAGAGCACCGAACTCGGCACCCTCTACACGCCCGGTGAGATCGCGGCGATCGGCGCGCTGGCGCGTGAGCGCGGCATGCTGCTGCACGTGGACGGCGCCCGGCTGGCCAACGCGGCCGCCGCGCTCGACCTGCCGCCGCGCGCGTTCACCACTGACGCCGGGGTGGACGTGCTGTCGTTCGGCGGCACCAAGAACGGCCTGATGCTCGGTGAGGCGATCGTGGTGCTCGACCCGGACGCGGTGCGCGGCGTGCAGTACCTGCGCAAGGCCGCGTTGCAGCTGGCCTCCAAGATGCGGTACGTGTCGGCGCAGTTCGTCGCGCTGCTGGAAGGTGACCTGTGGCTACGCAACGCGCGGCACGCCAACGCGATGGCGGCCCGGCTGGCCACGGCCGTCGCCCTGGTGCCGGGTGTCGAGATCGTACGGCCGGTCCAGGCCAACGCCGTCTTCGCCATACTGCCCCGGGAGGTCGCCGAGCGGCTGCGGAAACGCTTCCGCTTCCACACCTGGGACGAGCGCACCGGCGAGGTCCGTTGGATGTGCTCGTTCGACACCGCCGAAGCCGGCGTGGACGCCTTCGCGACGGCGATCGCCCAGGAAATGGCCGCTCAGGACGCGTTCCCGGAAACCGCGGGCAACCGAGCACGATGATGAAACACCGGACGGGACGGCACACGTGGTGTCGTCCCGTCCGGGCATCCGCCAGGAGGTCTCATGCGCATAACGCCATGGGCGAGCATACCTCTGGCACACCGAATTCCGAAACGAAAAAAGCTCAGCCGCGCAGCGTGGTGACCGTGACCAGCGACGGTTGGATGAATGCCCCGTAGACCTCGATCGACACCCCGCCGGTCGGGGTTTCGGCGGCCCATTGGGCGTGCTCGGTGATCCCTTCGCCGAGAAGCGCTTTCGCTCCGGGCGACCATGCGACGGCCACCTGGCTCAGCACCGGTCCGAGGTTCAGGTTCGCGATCGCCGCGGATTCACCGTTGTCGAAGTAGACCTCCGTGCCACCGGGGAACGGATTCACCGCGACCGCCGAGGCACTCGCCCCGCCGAACGCCGCTGCCGAACCTCCCGCTACGAGCGCGACCAAGACCGTCATGACCCGTCGACGCATCCGAATCCCCTTTTCGTGTATACGCACTGACCACGCGGCCAGTCATGTCACCCTTGCCGAGCAGGCAGCGTTCGGCAATTCGATGTGAGGCCAATCACATATACCCTATGACGTGCGCACCGCGGCATCGAATGCCCGCACATTGTCGGCAGCCCATTCGGCGAAAGTTCGCGCCCGCCCGAGTATCCGCCGCACGTCGTCGGTGACGATCGCGTTGTGTCCCGCACGCACATAGGCTTGCCCCGCAAGCGCACCGTCCGCGAATTCGGCGGACATTCCGGACGCGAGCATGTGTTGCCGCGCTTCGGTTTCCGGAATGTCGGCAACCTCCACCGTTCGGCCGGTCACGGTAGCCAAAGTGGCGGCCAAATCGTGCGTGGTGAGCAATTCCGGCCCGGTGAGGGTGTAGATCCGGCCCGCGTGCTCGGCGGAAACCAGCGCTTCGGCGGCGACACCGGCGACGTCACGAGGATCGATCACACCCTGTGCGGCGGAGCCGGTCATATTCGGCACCGGCTGCCCGGCACGAATCGCGGCGGCCCAGCTCAGGGTGTTGGAGGCAAAAGCGCTGGGGCGCAGAATAGTCCAGTCGACTCCGCTCTCGCGTGCGGCTTGCTCACCGGGCAAATGCCAGGTTCCGACCCGGCCGAGTCCGGCATCTCCGGTGCCGATGGCGGAAAGTTTGACGATCCTGGCAACTTTCGCGTCCCGCGCGGTGGCGATGAGTGCCCGGTCGGCCTCCACATATTCCGGGCCCAGCACGCCGACGACGAACGCGGCCTCCGCACCGGCCATCGCCTTCGCCATGGACGCGAGGTCGGTGTAATCGCCGCGCACCACTTCTACCCCGGCGGGCACCTCCGCCCGGTCCGGGTTTCGGGTGACGGCCCGGACCGATATCCCCCGCTCGCTCAGCTGCCGGACGATTTCACTGCCGATGGTGCCGGTCGCACCCGTGATCACGATCATGTGGACCACCGTGCCGGGCGTTCGCGCAGGTCTCTAGGAAATTCCGGCACACCTGGCGCGGCAGCGACTGCCTACAGTGGATCCGGTGATCACCCTGCCGCGCGTCGTGACCGCCGATCTGGTCGAGACGTCCGAACCCGCACCGGAGTCGCTGCGGCCGTGGCTGGTCGAACTCGGACGCATCCCCACCGTGCTCGACCTCTCCGAGCCGTTCGCGCACATTCCGCAGACGGCCACCACGATCGTGCTGCGCGCCGAACACGGAGATGCCGGAGCCACCCGCGTCGCGCTCGTCGTCGGCCCGCAGACGAAAGCCAGCTACTCGCGCGCGAGCAAACCCGCAGGTTGCGTGCGCCTACGACTCGCGCCCGGTGCCGTCCCCGCCCTGCTCGGAGTCCCTGCGGCGGACCTCACCGATCGCGTAGCGCGACTGGACGACCTACCCGGCCCGGTCGCGCACCTCGCCGCCGAGCTGATCGAACTCGAGCACGACGAGGTCGTGCCGTACCTGGAGAACGAACTGCCGCGCCGCATCCCCGACGATCCGGCCCAGCGCGCCCACCGCCGACTGCTCGCCACCGCCGTAGCCACCATCGCCGCCGCCCACCCGCTCCCCGTCCCGGAACTCGCCACACGCCTCTCCGTCAGCGAACGTCAGCTCCGCAACCTGTTCACCACCGGAATCGGCGTCTCCCCGAAACACTTCGCCCGCATCGACCGCGTCCGGCGCGTCTTGTCCCGAGCCGAAGACACACCGTGGGCCGACCTCGCGGCAGCCACCGGCTACTACGACCAGTCCCACATGACAGCCGATTTCCGCATCCTGATGGGCGTGCCACCGACGTCGTTCCTCCGAGGTGAGGTACCCGCCCCGTCCCCGTGCCGCGCACTCACCCGCTTCCGTTGATCGAGGCGGCACCGAACACGGCGGCAGTACGAGCGTTGCCGAGCTGTGTCCATCGCCTCTCTCGACATCGCACGGAAGCCGTGCGATGCTTATTCGAAAGATTCGAAACATCTTGCGGAATTTTCGTTGGATGTGCGAATGGAGGCGCAGACATGACCACGGCGATCGAAGCGCGGACGTTCGTGCCGGAACACACTGAAACATTGCCTTCGCTGCTGGATTTCCTGATCGCGCACGCCATCTCGCAGGGTGCGGGGCCCTCAGTGCGCTATGCACTGGTCGGCGCGAGTGAAAGCGATCGGATAGAGCTCCCACCCGAAGTACACGAGGCACTGGTGCAGGTGGTCACGGCGATGCAGGCGGGTAAAGCCGTGACTGTCGCGCCGCGCAGCATGACACTGACCTCGCAGCAAGCAGCCGACCTGCTGGGCGTCAGTCGGCCGACGGTCATCAAGCTGATCGAGCGCGGTGAACTGCCCGCCGAGCGCATCGGTTCCCGTCACCGTCTGCGGCTGGACGACGTACTGGAGTACCAGGAAGCGCGCAAGGTACGGCAGTACGAGGCGATCGCAGCGAGCACCGTCGATATCGACGCCGAGGACGATCCCGACGCGGTGCGAGCGCGGCTGAAGGAGGCACGCCGTGCTGTGGCGGCGCGGCGACGAGCGCAGAGCTGAGAGAATCACCGTGTGTTCGCGGTAGTGCTCGACACCTGTGTGCTCTATCCCAGCTTGCAGCGGGACTTCCTGCTGTCGCTCGCCGTGGAGAGCTTGTACCGGCCGCTATGGTCGGACCGGATCCTCGAAGAGGTCGAGTACACCGAAACCGCCAAACTTGTTGAGCAGGGCGAGGTTCAAGGCGACGCCGAGCGGCGGGCACGGCGGCTCGTCGAAACGATGCGAGCAGCGTTCGATGATGCCGTGGTGCGGAACTGGGAACCCCATGAGGGAACCTTCGGGCTTCCCGATCCCGACGACGAGCACGTGCTCGCCGCCGCCCTGGTCGGTGGGGCGGGCGCGATCATCACCAGCAACGTGAAGGATTTCCCGGATACGCGGGTGCCCAGGCATATCCAGGTGATCGAACCAGCGCTGTTCGCGGCAAACACAGTCTCGACTGCTCCCGAGACAGCACTTCGCGCATTGACGAGCCTGAGCCGCCGTTACCGCAACCCGCCCCAATCGATCGATGAGTTGCTGAACATTCTCGAGAAGCGCTACGACATGACCCAAGCTGTCGAAATGATGCGCTACGTCAGCTGATCTCACCGGCTCGCGCTCACTCGTTTCCGCTAGCGGGGCGCGAACGATCGCAATACAAGCGTTCACAAGGGAGGCGGGGCAGGCCGTGTGCGCCGTCCGGGAGGATCTCCACCGCGTCGGGGTAATGGGTGTGCCGCCATTCCCGCGCGAAGGTCATCGCCGCCGTGGCGCATGCGGCGAAATCCATTCGCAGTCCGTGTAGGAATACGCTCACGTGAACGTCGTTCGATGGGTTCATGGATGAATCGCCACACATCACGCACCTGGTCCCGGTGTGGACGTCGCGCACTCGCTCACGACTCCGGCTGCGTTCGTTTCGGTGCGGCGGAAGTATCGGTAGTCCTCGCGGCTGGCTATCACCGCCGCGACGAGCGTCGCGCACGATGAGTAGTCGCATTCGTAGTGCAGTTCCAGCGCCTTTCTGGCATTCGCGGGACTGGATACCGGCCAGTGTGGGTTGTCATGTGCGCGCTGGAGCCGCGACTCATCGACGCGGAGGAACCGCCTCGTGCGCAATTCGTCATCCGACATGAGTTGTCCCCGACCTGCGCCGAGTACGCGGCATCTGGTCCGCCCACGCCCGGACGGCTTCGACTACGAACCTGCCTGACGGGCGGAAGGCGGTGCGCGGCGGCACTATCCAGTGCCGGATCGCGCCTACCGCAGCGGTTGGCGAAGGCAGCGCGATCGTCGCTCCCGTCCGCGCGACCGCCACGTCCAGCCGGAACAGTTCGGCGAACAACCGCACGTCATCGGGCAGATCAGGCTGGATAAGGAAGGTCCAGCGCCCCGAACGCGGATGTCCCACAATCGGTCCCAACGGGACGCTTCTGTTGTGCATGTGCGCCTTCACCGCCTGCCCCAGGCGAATAGGCATCGTCATCGCCCACACTGACCCCGCTCGCATGACGATCCGCCCGAGTTCCGGCGGGTCGACCACAGCGGGCAGACCGCACTCCTGCCGATAGAACAAGCATCGCGACAACGGTGTATCTCCGCGCGTTTCCATTCGGTACCCCCACTCCCATACGATTCGGACCCGCCTCTACCAGGCGGTACGTAGTAGTCTCGGATCGATCGGTGGGGCGCGGAATCGATTTACAGTCCACAAGAGTCCACAGAATCGGGGGTGCGTCGGCTCCATGGAGAATCCTGGATTTTTGCTCCGCACTGCGCGGCTGAGCCAGGGGGTCAGCCTGGCCGCGCTCGCGGCGAAGACCAACTACAGCAAGTCGCTGCTCGGCATGTTGGAGAACGGGCAGCGCGATGTGAAGCAAGAGCACATCATTGGCTACTCACGGGCACTGAATATTCCGATTGGTGCCCTCATGACGCCATCACCGGACCCGATCCGAGTCGCGCACGAATGGCTGGTGGCGGATCCTGTGCCCAAGGCGCGTGCCTCGACTGGTCGGCGCGTCGGAGAATCGCTGGCGACCGAAATGGAACACCGTGTGGTCCAGCTTCGGCATCTGGACGACAGTGTCGGTGGCGAGGACTTGTTCCCCTTGGTATTGCAGGAGTTCGAAAGCGCACGGGAAGTCATCACGGAATGCAGCTATTCCGAACGAGTGGGCAAGCGGCTGTTGACAGTCGCGGGTGAGCTCGCACAACTCGCCGGGTGGGTGGCCGGCGACGCAGGTAGATATGACGACGCCCAGCGGCTGTACCTGAGCGGCGCATCGGCCGCCGATGATGCCGGAGACCGCGTATTGACGGCGCAACTTTTATCCAGCCTCAGCTATCAGATCGCAAATATCGGCAATCCCAGTGAGGCCGCGCTGCTCGCACGTACCGCCGTCAAGGGAGCGATAGATGCACCTCCGGTGGTCCGGTCCTTGCTGACCGATCGCTTGGCGTGGGCATGCGCACGGTCGCGTGATCGCGAAGGAGCCGAACGAGCGCTCGATGCGGTCGACGAGTCGTATGAGCGCAGGTCATCGGACATTCCTGAGCCGGAGTGGGTGTATTGGATGGACCGTACCGAGATAGACGTGATGGCAGGCAGGTGCTTCGTCGAGCTGGGCGAACCAGCCAAAGCGAGCCCACTGTTGTCCCGCGCGATCGGGCAACTCTCGGCCGACCGAACCCGCGAAGTGGCCCTCTACCGCACCTGGCTCGCGGAGTCTTTCCTGAGGAAGCGTGAACTGGACGCAGCGCGCGCAACCATCCGGCAGGCGGAGAAGGCTGCCGCCACCGCGCACTCGGCACGGCTGGATCGGCGGATTGCCGAAGTGCGGGGAATGCTGACCTGAATGAGCACTCGCGGAATCGCGCTGGCTACGAGCCGAAACTCAATTGATCCCGTCGATCAGCAGTTTCGCAGCCACCGCCGCCCCGTCCGAGCGGATCATGCCGCCCACTTCGTTCGCGCGCGCTCGGGTGGTAGACGCCAATGCGATGTCGAGAGCGGCAGACAATGACGCTGCGCTGGGGTCGGCTTCCGTACACGCCGCGCCGATGCCGAGGTCGACCACCCGGCGTGCCCAGTACGGCTGGTCCATCATCTGGGGTACCACCACTTGCGGGACGCCCGCCCGGGCGGCGGCGGTCGTCGTGCCCGCGCCGCCGTGGTGGATGACGGCGGCGACCCGAGCGAACAGCGCCTGGTGGTTGACCTCGTCGATGGCCATGCAGTCGGGCAGATCGTCGATCAGGGCCAGCTCGGCCCAGCCACTGGAAAGGAGGACTCGGCGGTCGTGGGCGCGGATCGCCTCGATTGCCGCACGGGCGATTCCGCTGCGCATCGGCATACTGCCGAACCCGACATACACCGGGGGTGTGCCCGCGTCCAGGAACGCCGACAAGTCGGTGGGCAAGGCGCGTTCGTCGGGGACGATCCAGGCACCCGTCTGCACCACGTTCAGTTCCGGCGACTGCGGCCATGGACCCAGAACGGGGTCCGCGGCCAGCCACGGACTCTCGGTGATGACGTGGTCGCGTACGTCGGTTACCGGCCCTAGCCCGAGCGCCGCCCGGCCGGTATCGAGCGCGTGGCCGAACTGTGCGTTCCAACCGTGGGTATCGATTTCCCACAGCAGCTGGTTGTCGATCGCCTCCGGTGCGGGTCGATCGCCCGGCAGCGGCATCGGCGGGTGATGTAGCGAGGGCAGACTGGTCGGCTGATAGCTCACATACTGGTAGTGGATGCCGAGCTTCTCGGCGACGGACCGGGCCGCGACCTGTGTCACGCCGGCCGCGACCACGACGTCGCATCCTGCGGCCGCTGTGGCGATCGTGTCGAATTGGATTCTGGGCCAGTCCGTCACATACCGCGACAGCTCGGCCCGCGACGGCCTCCCGGCCCGCGAACCGGCCTTCAGCGGCCCCAGCGGCACTATCGGCACCCCCAGGTCAGCGCAACGCGGGGCGATATCCGGTGGCGCGCACACCCGCACTCGCGCTCCGAATTCCCGCAACCACAGCGCGAGCCCCAACATCGGCTCGCTGTCGCCGCGCGACCCACTCGCCGTCAACAGCACCCGCACGGGTCACCGACGCTCTACAGCTGGATGCACACTGATGCGCCTGGCCCGAACGAAGTCGACGATGCCGCCCATACCGACCATCATCGACCCGGAACACGTTGCCCCCCTGCGCATCCGTTCCCATCCCGGAGAACCTGTGATACGTCACGGCAGCCGTTGCTACGACCGGCTCGACGAGTGAGCAGACGCGCTCGACCATGCGGCCAGGCAGATCACGCTCGCCGAGCAAACAGCGTTCGGCACTTCGCTGGGCGGCCGCTTACTGAGCGACGCACGCGGCCATCCGTGCCCGAAACGCGGTTGGTGCGAACGTTTCCGCGTGGGCGCGGACGATGCGCGGGTCGTAGCGGGCGGCGTCGAAGTCGGCCATCGCCGCGGCCAGGCGGGTGACGACGTCGGGATCGGCGCCCGGAGCGATGTGTTCGCCGGTCGTGCCCGGTCGTACCGTGTCGAGCGCGCCGCCCGCGCCGATGGCGATCACCGGGGTACCGCAGGCCATGGCTTCGACCGGGACGATGCCGAAGTCTTCCACGCCGGGCATGAGCAGGGCGCGGCAGCGTTGGTACATGTCCCGCAGGACGTCGGTAGAGGTGGCGCCCAGAAAAGTTGTCTCGGGTCCGGCGAGGGCTTCGAGCTGAGGCCGGAAACGACCGGCGCCCAGCACGACCAGCCGCACGCCGGCGAGTTGCGCGGCTCGTATGGCGAGATCAGCGCGTTTGTAGGGAACGAGGCGACCGGCGCAGAGAAAGAAGTCCTCCCGGGCACGTGTGGGATCGGGGGTGAAACGGTCGACATCGACGGGGGGATTGATCACGGTGGCGGTCAGGCCCCACCAGTCGCGGATCCGGTCGGCGACGGCGGTCGAGTTGGCGATCACCTGGGTCAGGCGCGGCGCGGCTCGCAGTTCGGTGCGGCGGGCCAGTGCGCCCAGGGCGCCGAGGGCGAACTGGCCGGTCCGTCCGCCGGCTTCGCGGATGCGGAACTCTCGATCCCAGGCCCATCGCGCGGGGCTGTGCACATAGGCGATCACGGGCGCGTCGGTGGCCAACGCGGCCTGAGTGGCGAACGAGTGGTGGCTGACGACCACGGCGTCATAGCCCCGCAACGGCATACGACGCAGGGAACGGGGGACGAACGGCAGCAGAGGGGCGTGCCGACCGCGGGTCACCGTGTGGGCGCGAGAGAGCCAGGTGTCGTGGACATGCCGGACGGGCAGGCGGATTCCGTCCGGCGTGACGATCGGGGCGTAGATGTCCGCACCGGGCCAGGTGCGGGCGAATTCGCCCACGACGGCTTCGGATCCGCCGAATTCGGTGAACCGTTCGTGGACGATGGCGATGCGGGGTGTGGTCATCGAGATGTGCTCGTTTCGATCTGCCGCGGCGCGGCGGTGCGTCGAATCGCGGGAGCGACCGATCGTCCGCGCAGCAGTCCATCGACGTTGCCGCGTTCGAGGGCGGTCCGGTACACCTCGGCCGCGGCCGCGCAAGCCGACAGGGTGGCGGCGATCGCGTCGTGGTCGTGTGCCGCCGAGGTGACGAAGGATTGCCCGAGTACTCCGCGTTGCAGCAGTTCTTGCAGGAACAACGTGCGGAACGCCTGGCATGGGTTCCCGTGGGAATCGAGGGTTTCGAAGATCAGGCAGGAGGAGCGACCGCGGACCCGGAGGTGGTCGCCGATCCCGAGTTCGGTTACCAGCGCGGTGAACCCGGTCGCCAGTGCGGCGCCGGCCGCTTCCATTCGAGCGATCGGATCGCCGGTCCGGTAGGCCGCGGCGACCGCGCGGAAGGCCGCCAGCCCACTGGTTTCCGGCCCGTGCGTGGTGGACAGCAGAAACACGCGGTCGGCGTCGGTGCGCAGACCGCCCCGTTCCAGGTACTCGCGCCGTCCGGCGAGCGCCGATATGGGGAATCCGTTACCCATGGCCTTGCCCCAGCAGGACAGGTCGGGAGTTACGCCGTAGACGGACTGTGCGCCGCCTGCGGCCCAGCGAAATCCGGTGATCATCTCGTCGAACACCAGCAGGGTGCCGTGCCGATCGCACAGGGTGCGCACGGCTTGGAGATAGCCGGGCTCGGGTTCCGCGGTCGCGGTGGCCGCCTCCATGACGACCGCGGCCACGGTGTCGCCCGCCAGGACCGCGGCGAGGGCGTCGACGTCGTTGTAGGGAAACCGGACGGTTTCGGCGCCGACCTGAGCGGGGATGCCCGCCGACATCGGTGTCGTCGCGATGAACCAGTCGTCGACCGAGAAGAACGGCTGCTCGCAGACGGCGATCCGCTGGCGACCGGACACGGCCCTGGCCAGCCGGACGGCGGCGGTGGTGGCATCGGAGCCGTTCTTGGCGAACTTGACCATGTCCGCACCGGGAACCAGGTCCAGGAAGTCCTCGGCCGCGAGCAGTTCCAGTTCGGTCGGCCTGCTGAAGTTCACTCCGTCGGCGATCGTGGTCGTCACGGCGTCGAGAACCGGTGCAAAGGCATGGCCGAGGGTGACCGAACGCAGTCCCATCCCGTATTCGACGTACTGGTTGCCGTCGGCATCCCAGACTCGGCATCCGTTGCCGCGCACCAAAATCGGCGCCATCTGCTCGGGGTATTGATCGGCTCCGCGGGCGTAGGTGTGCGCGCCGCCCGGCACCAGCTCGTGCAGCCGACGCTGCAGCGCATTGCTGCGGGCGAACCCGTGGTGTGGTGGGAGGCCGGGGTGCAGAGTCATCTGGTGCTCCGTATGCGGTTCGGGCAGGATACCGGCGGAAGCCGGTACAGCAGAGCGGTGCCGGTGAAGTGCCGGGCGGGGATACGCTCTGGCGTCGAGGAGGTCGCGGGACGGCCGGAGGTGTTGTGGTCGTGCGCCGGGGCGCGCCCGGTCGCCGAACTCACGGGACCGGCTCCCCACGAACCGGCGCGTCATCCGGGGCAGCCGTGCGGGCCGGATGACTGTACGCCCAGAGGTCGTGATCGCCGCGGGGCCCGAAGACATCGAGGTGCCCGCGCATCCGCCCCTCCTCGGCGAACCCGGCCGCGGCGACCGCAGCCGCCGCGGCGACGTCGGATACGGGGATCGCGATGGCGACGCGGAGAATCTCGAGCTGTTCGGTCGCATGGCGCACCAGCAGGCGGAGCACGCTCGCGCGGGTTTCCGGACGAACCGACGCGTCGGTCCAGACGCTGAGCCGGACATTGCGATCGAACATGTCCAGCCCGTGCAGCCGGGCTTCCCCGACGAATCGGCCGTCGTCGAGAATCGTCAGCGTCAGCCCAGGCCCGGAACGAAGGCCTGCCCTGGCTTCGGCGAGTTCGGCCAGCCAGTGGCGCAGGGAATGTCGGCGCAGCCACGCGGCGGGTGACATGTGCGGATCGCGTGCCAGCGTCGCCCGGTTGCGGATACGGGCCGCGCGGCGCTGCCGGAAATCGGAGACACGGCGTGACCGCACCAGCACCCCGCCGCGGTCATCGGAGTCGGAGAGGGCGACGGCGGCGCTGCCCCGCAACCACCTGAACACCCGGCGCAATCGGGAAAGCTGGTACCGCAGACGCGCGGCTGCGATGCTCACGCGGGGCGGCCCGTGCGGGACAGCGGGGGCGGCGGGCAGTTGCGTCGTCATCGGGTGGAGGCGCTGCCGGGCCAGGTAGACGGCGGTGAAGCCGAGGTCGGGCCGATCGGGGCGGGTCACCGCCCACAGCTCGTGGTCGCGGCGTGCGCCACCGGCATCGAAATAGGTGGTCATCCGGGCTTCGTACCGCAGGCCCGCCGTGGCCGCGGCCTTGGCCGCGGCGATGTTGCCGGGTGCGATCGGTGCGGTGATTCGCATGAGGCCGAGACTGTCGAAACCGAAGTCCGTCATCATGGTCAAGGCAAGAGCGCCGATACCGCCGCGCGCGACGGCGGAGCTGATCCAGATGCCGAGTTCGGCGCTGCCCGCCGCCGCATCGATCGAGGCCAGTTCGATCTGTCCGGCGAACCGCCCGGCCACCTCGATGACCATGCTCACCCGCCGCACGGCGCGTGCCTCGGCCCAGTTGTCCAGGCATTCCCGCACCCAGTGGCGTGCGGTGTGGCGGTCGGGCCAGTCCTGCTCCGAGCTGACCCAGTAGGGTTCCATGATCGCGCGGTCACGGAGCCGGATCCGCCGCCACTCAGCGAAATCGTCGAAGCGCGGCGGCCGCAACCGCACCGGCGTTCCGAGTGGACCGGTGATGGTCGGCTGCGCTTCGATACGGCGGTACTGGCGTCGGGTCATCCGCCGGGACGCTTCCTGCCGAGCGCGACCGTGCCCAGCTTTCCGTCGTCGGAGACCGTGAGCCGCCAGTAGCCGCCGTCGGGCGCCTTGAGCACTGGACCGTTGTCGGCGTGCTCGCAGACCCAGGTTCCGTCGGCGGTCACCGCGGCGCGGACGGCGCCGTCGCTGCTCTGTGCCTGGAACACGTCCGCGCCGTGCGGCCCCGCTTGGGATACCACGGTGCCGGTGAACCGCGGAGTGCGCATGCCCTTGCGGCCGATGACATTCCAGCCGCCCGGAAACGTCTCGACGGGAATGTCGTCGGTGATCCCCGAGATCAATCCGAGCGCAGTGCCTTCCGGACAGCCGACCGGATCCACGCGCACCGGGATGCCCGGCGGCTGCGACTCCGCGTCGAAGATCACGTTCGCCAGATACGGCTGTCGGCAGTAGTTCAGTTCGAGCCCGACCGAACGGGCCGCGACCTTCGCGTTGACCATGCCGAACTGCGCGGGCCCGCCGCGCCCGTTCTCGCCGACCGACACGGCGACGTCGGCTCCTTCGAACCACACGTTGGTCAGCCACCAGTCGTTGGCGGCGCCGTCGACCCGCAGGTGCCGGTGGGTGGTGAGCGGGTTCTGGTCGGAGACGAATTCGACGTTGGTCAGCGCCAGCCCGGCGTTGTGGTCGTTGCCGGTGCCGAGGACGCCGGTGTGATTACTGGTGAACTTCGAGGAGGTGACGTAGTTCTGGATACAGGATGTGGTCAGTCCGATCCCGAAGTTGTTGATGTCGCAGTTGATGAAGGCGGTGCCGCCGGTGTTGTCGCGCAACACGACTCCGCGCTGGGTCAGGTACCGGGGATGGTTGTCGGCGAGGTGGTTGCCGCGCAGTACCACCGCGTCGAAGGAGCAGCGAAAGCATTCCGACAGGTCGACCGCCGTCGAGCCGGGACCTGTCGTGTAGATGCCCAGCCTGGCGAAACGGACCCGGCTGCGCTTGCGCAGCCGCACCAGAGTGCCCTCGCCCGCGTAGACGATCGTGGTGACGTCGGCGCCGTCACCGAGAATCGTGGCGTAGTCCGGCAGATCGGGCATCGACTCGACCCGGTAGTGCCCGGCGGGCAGGTAGAGCACCAGCGGCTCGTCCGGGTCCTTGGCCACGGCTGCGGCCAAAGCCTTGGTGTCGTCGGCGATACCGTCTCCGACGGCTCCGAAGTCCCGGACGTTACGTGCCGCGGGCGCATCGGTGGTCGGCGACCGGAACTGCGGGTCGTCCGGCTCGGCTGTGGTGCAGGCGGCGGTGATCGGAAGTACCGCCGCCGCACCCAAAGTCGCGGCGAGCAAGCGGCGCCGCCGGAGAATGTCGTCGCTCATACCCTCAACCATCCCACCAGTCGGTCCGCCGCCGATCCGGGCGCGTGGTAGCCGACCACGCCGGTCGGCCCGGACGTGCCGAACGCGGTCAGGGCGGTACGCAGCCACGGTTCGGTGAGTCTGCCGAGATCGGCGACGCCGAGGATGGCATCGGACAACGGCGCGACGGCGACCGCGTCGGCGGCACGACTGACCGGTGCGGTCTCGATGATCACGCGGTAATAGCGCTCGCGCAGATCGGCGATGAGATGGGCGAAGTGTTCCGAGGCGATCAGGTCGGACGTATCCGGCTCGATGTGCCCGATCGGCAGCACCGCGACCCCGGTCCCGCCCCAGTCCTCGGTGATCGCCCGGTCCAGCGGTACACCGCCGCGCAGCAGCGTCGTGAGGCCTGGACCGGGCACCGTGCCGGAGCTTCCGTCGCCGGAGGTGTCGGCGTCGACGAGGATCACCGGATGACCGGCATCGGCGAAGGCCAGCGCCAGGGTGTTCGCCACCTTTGATAGTGATCGGTCGGTGAGGCTGGTGCATTCGATGATCTGGGCGCCCCGCAGGTGATTACGCAGTCGCCGGGCCGCCTCGGAGGTGGATTCTCCGTGGTCGAAGGCGGCGACCACCGGGACCGGCGCGACCTCGGCGAGGTTGCTACTGGTGCGAATACGCCGGTCGGTGCGTTCGCGCAGAAATGCGGCCGCGAAGCCGAGCAGCAGTCCACCGAACAAGCCCATGGCGACGAACCGGCTCGTGCCGGGGCCTGCCGGAGCGGCCGGTAACCGGGCACGGTCGACGACCGAGACGCGGGCGGCGGGAGCAGCGCCTGATTCGATGGATTCGAGACTGTCGATTAGAGCCCGGAATTGGGAGACCGTGGCGTCGGTGAGATCACGCGCCCGCTGCGCGGTGGGCGCGGAGACCGCGATCTCCAGGATCGTGCTTGCGGGCGGCGACGAGGCGGTGATCCGCCCGCGGAACTCGTCCGGCGATTCCGTCAGCCCTTGGTCGTGGACGACCCGCTCCGCGACCGCGGCGCTGGTGGCCAGTTCGAGATAGGACCGCACGCGCTGCTGGGCCGCCAGACCGCCCTGGTAGGAGTCGTTGACCGAGGTGCCGGTGGCCATCGAGACGTACATCGTGCTGCTGGCCACGTACGTCACGGCGCGGGAGGAGGCGTACCAGACGCCGGCCACCGTGACGGTCAGCGCGATGGCGGCGATCAGCATCCACCGCCGCCGGACGATATGCCAGATATCGATCAAACCCATGAACTGCGACCTCATGTCTTCGTAACTGCTGAAGCGTGCGCCGGTGACGGGAGCGGCGTCGCGCGGCGGCGGAATTCCGTGACGATCAGATGGACGAACCAGGCGAGCACGGCCGACTGGGCGAACTTGCCGAGATTCTCGAAGCTGCCGAGAATCCCGCGTTCGAACAGGGTGGAGGCGCCGGTGATCGCGAGCCCCAGCACCAGGACCGGGAAGAACCGCGAATACAGTGCGCGCTCCCACGCGAGCAACAGCCCGAAGGTGAACACGACGGCGACGAGCACGCCGACCTCACCGCCGAGCAGATAGCCTTCGTTCACGTTGCCCTCCGCGAGGGACACCGACACGGTGCTCATATCCACCGACGCGCCGCGCACGTCGTTCGCCCAGGCCGTACCGGATTGGAGCTTCTCGATACCGAGTACCTGCGCCGGGATCAGGCTCAGGCTCGCGTGGTGGAGAACCTCGCCGGGCGACAGCCAGCCCCCTGGACCGACGAAGTACGCGTCGGTGGCGGCTTCGAGCAGGTCGAAGCGCCGCAGGATACTCAGGAACGGCCGGACGTTCTCCGGGTAGCGGGAGTCGACGAGGGCCGCGTCCAGCGCGGCCGTGCCGGAGTTCTTGAACGACTGCAGCCAGCCGAATCCGGCGACGCCGAGCACGCCGATCAGCACCACGCCGATCGTGGTGCGCCGGTTCCAGCCGAGCATCGAAAACCGCACGGCCAGCGCGAGTGCGGCGGCGAGGATCGGTGTCTTGGACTGCACGGCCGACGACCAGTACAGCTCGCCCGCGAACAGGGCGCCGAGCACCAGCGCCGTGGTCTGCGGCCGTGCAGGCCGGAGGAAGATGATCATTCCGAGCGCCGCGATCCCTGCGAACGTGGCGACGAAACTGAGCAGGGGGTTGCCGCTGCTGACCTCACCGGCCGCGCCCAGCGATCCGGTGGCCACCGATGCCGCCCGGCCCAACAGTCCGAGCCCGTAGAGCACGATCAGCGTGGGCATCACGCCGGGGTCTTCGACCGCGGCCGGGACGGCGCTCGGGGGGTGCCGCCGCCGCCAGAGCGCGTAACCGATCACCAGTAGCGCGTAACACCACAAGCCGAACACCACGTGGTCGAGCACCAGACCGATCCCGCGGTCGTATCCCAGTCCGGCCAGCCGGGGGTCGGAGATGTTGTCGCCGTAGTGCGGATCGGGCAGCACCGCGAGCAGCACCAGCGGCCGCGCCACGTAGGACAGCGACCAGAACAGGGCCTGCGCGATGAAGAACACGCGGGCGATGCCGGGAACCCACAGCGCGGCCGCCGCAACCGTGACCAGTGCAGCCGCGACGGCGGCTATATCGGTGTAGGCGTTCAGTTCCCGACCTCCGCGGCGAGGCCGACGATCTGCCGGGCGCGATCCACGTAACGATGCCCCTCGGCGGTGATCCGCCGGTGCCCGGCCGCCGCGACCTCGGCCGCGCGCTCCGGGTGGGCGGCCACCCAATCGAGAATCGAGACCAGTTCGTCGGTGCCGTCGAACAGGAAGCACTCGACGGTGTCGCGCAACAGCTCGGCGTGTTCGCCGGTGCGTTCACCGACGAACAATCCACCGGCCGCGGGCACCTCGAAGGTACGGCAGGTGTGGGTGTCGCGGTTGCCGGAGTTGAGCAGCACCAGATTGGCTGTCACCTCGGCGACCGCCGCGGAGTATTCCGGACCGTACACCGCGCCGCCGACGACGGCGCGGGTGGCGCGCAACTCAGGAACCCGGCGCCAGCCGGGGCCGCGGACCAGCAGGCGCGGTCCGTAGCGGCGTGCCAGCGACACCAGTTCGGCGCGTCGGTCGGGTCGGCACACTCCGATGAAGCCGACCAGATGATCACCTGTGCCTCGGCGCGCCGCCGGATGATGCCAGGCCGGGTCGTAGGCGCTGAGCACGAAGCCCGCGGCACGGGCGCCACGCGCCAGCAACTCCGGCACGTTGTGCTGTTTGGTGGTGACGATGAGGTCCCAGCCGGGTTCGGCGGCCAGGTAGGCATCGGTCAGGTTCTCGGGATTGGACACGTCGTCAGGGCTGTAGTGCACATGCAACGCGGCGGGCACGTCGAGCAGTCGCTGCTGGTCCAGATGGATTCCCTTGAACACGAACAGCATCTCGGGCCGGAAGGTGGCAGCGTTTCGTTCGATCTCGGCGTGTACCCGTTCGACTGTGCGCCGGTCGCGTCGGCCGGTCGCCTTCGCGTACACCCACGGCGGCGACAGCCTGGCCGGAAGGGTCACCGGTGTGGAGTCGACCACGAGCACGTCGTGGCCGGCCTGACGGAAGCCGTCGGCCAGCGAACGCGCGTTGCTGCCGAGCCAGTCGTCGCCGACGAACAGAATTCTCATGGTCGGATTTCCTTCCGGGGCACGATCGGCAGCGGCACGGTGTCGGCTTCGGCCCGATCCCGGCGCGTCAGGAAGCGCACCCGCAGCAAATGCCAGGTGGCGACGGTGATTTCGGCCACCAGCAGGCCGTAGACCAGGGTGTGCACCGAGCGGGTCCGCACGGTCAGCACCAGTGCGCCCGCGGCGACGAGAGTCCCCAGCAGCGCGCCGATCAGGACGCCGGTGGTGTCCTGGCGCACCGGCAGGATGGCCGTGGTGATGAAGGAGGTGAGCGTCGTGGCGGGCAGAATCAGCACCTCGATCCGCAACAGGCCGGTGGACGCGGCGAACTCGGTACCGAAGACCAGCCGGATGAGCAGTGGCGCGGCCAGCCAGATGCCGACCGAAGCGAGTGCGGCGACGGCGACGGTCACGGCCAGCGCTTGCAGGCTCTGCCGCCAGAACCCGTGGTCGTCGCCGCGCCGGGCCATCCGTGGCAGCAGCGCGAAGCCGATGGCGTCGAGCAGGGATTGGACCGCGCGCACCAGGCGGTCGCCCGCCGAGTACAGCCCCAGCGAGATGGCGTCGAGCACGGTCGAATACAGCGTCGCCGCGCCCTGGCCGTAGCCGGTGACCAGCAACCGGGAGACGAACACCGGAACGCTGCGGCGCAGCACGACGCCGTAGTAGCGAGGACGAGCAGGCGACCCGTACCGGCGCCAGGCGTCCCACCATGTCAACGCCACCGTCGGCACGGAGGACAGCAGTAAGCACAGCAGGGCGATGTGCGAGTTCGGCAGCTGGGGAAGCAAGCCGACCAGCAGCCCGAGATAGCACAGTCGGCCGATGGTCTGATACGCGGTAGAGGTGCCGAATCGTCCCTCACCGATCAGCAGCCAGTCCTCCGACAGGGACCAGAAGCCACCGACGAACAGCCCGAGCAGCACCATCTGCGCTGCTTCCGGCACGCGCACGGCCGAGGCTACGGCGAGCGCGGCACCGAACAGCGTCGCCGTGGTGAGCCGGATGGCCAGATAGTCGCCGCGCAGCTGGTTGATCTCCCGCAAGCGGGTGTCTTTGCGCGCGTTGATCTCCGGCACGCGGGCGGACAGGAACTGCGTGACTCCCAGATCCACGACAAGCGAACCGATGAAGTAGGCCGACATGCCGATGGCGAGCAAGCCGAGGCCGTTGGCGCCGAGCACCCGGGCGATCAACGGCACGGTCACGACCGTGACGATGTACTGACCGTATCTGCCGAAACTCACCAGGGCGATATCGCCGAGCACCTCGAACCGGCTCGGCTTGCTGTGCGCGCCACCACCTCCCGGCCCGCGCGCCCCGTCGGCGCGCCGGTGCACCCCGCGGGGGCGCGGGGGCAGTTCGACGCGGGGGAAGACGTCGGTGGTGAGCGTGGCCAGGTAATCGGGTTCGGTCACGGCGGCGCCACCTCGTCGAGGAAGCGGGTGACCACATGTGCCGTGGCGCGGATGTCGAAGTCGCGCGCGCGGTCGGCGCCCGCGGCGGCGATCCGGGCGCGTGCGGCCGGATCGCCGAGCAGTTCGGTGAGAGCCGCGGTGAGGGCGGCTTCGTCGCCGGCAGGAACCAATCGGCCGGTACGCCCGTCGTCGATGATCTCGGCCGGGCCGCCGGGCACCGTCGCGATCACCGCGCAGCCCGCGGCCATACCCTCCACGACCACCTGCCCGAACGGCTCGGGCAGCACCGAGCAGTGCACGAGCACGTCGGCCTCGGCGAGGTACCGGTCGGGGTCGTCGACGTGACCGGTGAAGGTCACGGCCAGACCGAGTTCGTCGGCGAGTCGTTCCAAGTACTGCCGAAACGGCTGTTCATCGAAGAACGTGCCGCCGACGAGGTACACCGCAGCAGGCCGGGTCGGCACCGCCGCCAGGGCTCGCAGGAATACGTCCTGGCCTTTCCAGGGGCTCAACCGTCCCACGACGACTACGACCGCGTCGGCGGCCGCGCGTCCGCGCGGCGACGGCGGCGCTGCAGGCAGGGCGACGCCCGGATAGGCGACGGCCGCCGGGATACGCGCGGGCAGCGTGGCACGGGTGCCGTGACTGTTGGCGAGCAGTCCCCGGCAGACCAGGGCGGCCAGCAGCCGGATCGTGGTGGCCGGGAGCAAGCCGAAGTAGTCCCGGGACACCCGGTCGTGGACCTGCCAGACGAGCGGCACCCGCGCGCGGCGGGCCGCGACCGCCCCCAGCACGAGCGCTTTGCTGCTCTCCGCGACCAATACCCGAGCGCGCAGCTCGCGGACCGCGCCACCGACCGTCCAGCCCAGCCGCAGCAGCGCGAGAAACCCGGTGATCAGCCGCAACGGGCCGGATGCGGTGGTCATCGCCCGGCTGTCGAATCGGCCTGTCACGACACGAGTCTCGATCCCCGCGTCGCGGGCACGAGCCATCACCGGGCCGTCCTCGGTGCACACCAGCGCCACTTCGGTGCCCTGCGTCCGCAGTGTGCGCAGCAGCCGCAGGGTGGCCAATTCGGCTCCGGAGGGCGCGGCGGTATGGCCGAGGAAGACGGCGGGTCCGCTCATACGAGCTCCCGGTACAGCGCCGCGTGCCGCCGGGCGGCGACATGCCAGCTGAAAGTCTCCGCGTGGGCGCGGCATTGCGCCGGTGTGGGCCGACAGCCCGCGATCGCCGCGCTGATCCGAGCCGCGAGCGCGGTGGGGTCGCCGGGCGGCACGATCAGCGACGGATCCAGGCCCTGCACGGCGTCGGGCAAACCACCGCACCGGGTGACCACCGGCGCCCGGCCCGCGGCGAGCGACTCGAGGGCGATCAGGCCGAATCCCTCCAGGGCTACGGTCGGCACCACCGTGAGTGCGGCGGAGGTGTAGCGGGCGGCCAGCTCATGGTCGGGAATCCGGCCGGTGAACTCGACGCTGCCGTCGAGCCCACCCTCGGTGGCTGCGCGCCGGAGATCCGCCTCGGCGCTGCCGGTCCCGACGATGACCAGACGAGCCTCCGGGTGTTCGGCGAGCACCCCGGGCCAGGCGCGCAGCAACACATCGATCCCCATCCGGCGCTCCAGCCGACGCACACAGAGCACGACCGGCGCAGACGCGGGGACCGGGGCGGGGCGGAACCGGGTGAGATCGACCCCGGGCGCGATCACCTCGATGCGATCGGGCGCGATGCGGTAATCGTCACACAGCACGTTGCGGAAGTGTTCCGAGAGCACAACGAAACGATCCGCGCAAACGTATCGCATACGCTCGATGAGGTATTTGGCGAAGGCTGCGACGGGATGCTGTCCGTGCATTCGACTTTCCGCCGCCCACGGGCCGTGGAAATGAACGACAAGTGGTAGCCGGCGACCACGCCGGTCCCTGGCGGCCGGGCCGTAGAGGCAGAAGTGGCGATCCACCACCGTGCCGGGGTCCAATGCGTCGCGAGCGCAGAACGCGGTGCGGGCGCGGCGCAGGGTCGACCCGCCGACCGGCCCCCAGGATCGCGCCCCGGCATGCATCCGGTCGGGCAGGCCGAAAGCGGCGGCCGACATCGAAATCCCTGGTATATCCGATAAAGCGCCGTGTAAGTCCGTGAAATATCGGCCCAGCCCGCCGGGCGCGGCGCCGAACCATTCCGATCCGGTCATGTGCACCTTCACCGCGCCGGACGCACTCGTCATGACCCGATCCCTTCGTCCCGTTCGCCGCACCGTGAAGTCGTCTGCCGAACTCGTTCACGGCCGGAAAGTATAAGGCTGCACGCCGGATTCATCCTGGTCGCGCAGAGGTGCGGTAACTGATATCCAGCACTGGGAATTCCGAATGCAGATGCCAACTCGCGGTGAAATGTGGCATAGTTTCGGCAATTACGAGGCAATGTCCGATCGCGATTCTGGCAAAGGGGCGGCTTGGGATGCGGAAACTGTCGGTGTGCGTGCCGGCCTACAACGCGGAACGAACTCTGTCCGCGACCCTGGACTCGGTGCTGGCCCAAGATCTCGATTTCGAAGTCGTGATCCTCGACAACGCGAGCACCGACCGCACCGGTGACATCGCGCGAGCGCGGCGCGATCCGCGCGTGCGTGTGCTGCGCAACGATCGGGTACTGCCGATCGGCGCCAATTGGGACCGGGCGATCCGGGAATCCACCGGGGACCTCGTGAAGGTGGTCTGCGCCGACGACATCCTGCGTCCCGGCGCCCTCACCGCGCAGTCGGCGGAGTTCGACGACGACGCGATCGCGTTGTGCGCGGGCAGGTTCGACGTGATCGACGAGTCCGGCGACATGCTCGAGACGGGGCTTGGGCTGCCGCAGCTGGTCGGCAGGCACGGCAGCCGCCATCTGGCCCGGATGATCGTGCGTCGCGGACCGGCCGACTTCGGCCCGACCGCGGCCGCCATGTTCCGGCGTACCGACTACGACGCCGTCGGCGGACTGCGCGGCGACCTGGTGTTTCCGATGGATGTGGACCTGTTCGCCCGCGTCGGCAGCCGCGGCGCTTTCGTCGGGCTCGGCGACATCGTTGCCGCGTGGCGGAACTCGTCGTTCAACCTGTGCAGTCGCACCTCGACCCGTAGCAAGCTCACCGAGCAGCTGCGATTCCATCATCGCCTGGGCGCCGATCACCCGGATCTCGTGCGTCCGGCCGACGTGCTGGCCGGTGATCTGCGTCTGGTCCGGGCGTTGGGGACGCGGCTGCGGGTGCGAGCGCGGGCCACGGTAGGCCGCTGAGCACGATCGCGGTTGCTTCTGTCCGGTAGGGTCCACTGTCGATCACACCGTCGAGCTCGTGCCGTCGACAGCGGCGGTGCCGCCGCACATCGGCAAGACAGCCACGATAATCAGCGCAGTGGCCGGTGCGACCGAGTCAGCCGGCCAGTGCAGCCGGTGTCGGCGCATCCGAGGGGTGGTGTTCATCGGTACGGCTGTCCTTCGCTCGTGAACTGCTGGCCGGGGGCGGCCCAGGGGGTGTGGCGGTCGTCCACACCTCCTTTTCTGGGTCCGCGGGGATCGTCGAGGAACCAGCGACCGTCGAGTTCCGGAAGTCCGGACGACACTTCACCCAGCAGGTCGGGCAGCGTCAACAGCACCCGGTCGGGTGCTGCCTCGATCAGCTCCCGTGGGCTGATGATCGGGATGTCGGTGCCGGGCATTCGGCGTCCCCGCTTGGCGGGCGCGACGTCGGCGACGCCTGCGACAAGCCCCTGGTGCGCACCAGCCAGCGACAGCAGGGCAACCGCCCGGGACGCCGCCCCGTAGGCATAGACTCGCTGCCCGGCCGCGGCCGCATCGATCAGCCAGGTCCGCAGCGCGCGCACGTGATCGTCCACGAACCGCTGTAGCAGGCGCAGCGATTCCGGGGTGATGATCTCGCGTTCGCGGGACAGGATCTCGCGCACGGTGCGGTCGGGCGCTGCGGGCCCGCGTCGAGCTGCCACCAGCACCGTCCCGCCGTAGAGGTCGAACTCCCACGCGGTGGTCACGCTCATGCCCGCGCCGGTGAGCGCCAGGCTCAGCGCATGCAGGGAGTAGTACGCGAAATGCCCGTGGCGCAACGCGTTCCACTGCCGCTGTGCCACGATGGCGGCGAGCGAGTGGTACTGCAACAGCAACAATCCGCCCGGGGCGACGGCCGCGGCGCGGGCGGCGAAGGCTGCACGCTGGTCGGGTTCGTGCATGATGCCGAAACAGTCCAGGACCAGCTCCGCCTGCGCGGCGTCGGCTTCCGCCCAGCCACGCTCGGCCAGCAACGGCAGCCACGAACCACCGTGCGGGCTGCCGAATTCGATGACCGTGTTGCCGCGCAGCAGGCCGGCCGCGTCGACCCGCGCAATCGCGTCAGCGGCCTGATCACGGAGAGCCTGCGGCTCCACTCCGCGGGGTTCGGACCCCACGGTGTCGTCTTCGGCGAGTTGTGCCAGCTCGCATCGCGCACACCGCACCATCCGCAGCTGATGCGTGGTCTCCGCCGGCGTCACCGGTCGTGCCGCGGGCGGGAAATCATCGGCCGCGGGCACCGTCCCGAGATCCAGGACGGTGTGCAGAACGGCGCCGGAGCAGGCGCGGCAGCGGCCGGTCATGACACGATGCCGGTGTGCGTATCGAGCAGACCGACCTGGCCGACGTGGTGGTGCTGATCCCAGCGCCCGTCCGGGACGACCGGGGCCTTTTCACCCGGACCTTCGATGCCGCCGAATTCGACTCTCACCTGGGGATTCCAGGAATTTCCGCCAGTTTTGTGCAGGACTCGCAGTCCCGGTCGCGCCGGGGGGTGGTGCGCGGCATGCACGGCCGATCCGGGCGCGGCGAGGCCAAGCTGGTCCGCTGCGCACACGGCGCGGTGCACGACGTGCTGGTCGATATCCGGCCGTCGTCGCCGACGTTCGGCCGGACGCAGGCGTTCCGGCTCGACGACGAGGAGTTCCGGCACCTGTACGTGCCGCCGGGATTCCTGCACGGATTCCAAGCGCTCACCGACACCGCCGACGTGTGCTACCGCATCGATCGGCCGCACGATCCCGCCGAGGATCTCGGCGTCGCCTTCGATGATCCGGACTTGGCGATCGCCTGGCCGCTGCCGGTGACGGTGATGTCGGATCGCGACGCGAACGCGGGACGATGGGAGCATCTGCGGGCTACCCTGTCGCCGGCGCGGTGACCGCACACAGCCGCGGGTCCAGCGCGCCGGACGCGCGCAGCCGCTGGAGCCACGTGAGTCGCGTGAATCGCTGGAAGAAGGCGTCCTGGGTGAGGCCGCGTTCGGTGTACTCACGGTAGAGTTCGGCGGCGCCGTCGGGCACCGACCACTGCGCCTCGAACCCGAGCACCGCGCGAGCGGCGGAGAAGTCGACCCGGTAGGAGCGTGGGTCGGCCCCGGTCTCGCCGGTGACCAGCAGCCGCGACCCCGGCACGGTAGCTACCACCGACTCGGCGATCTCGGCAACGGTGAGGTTGTTTCGCTCGGTCCCGATGTTGAACGCCCGGCCGGCGACGGCCGATGCCGGTGCGGTGAGGCAGCGTTCGAAGGCTGCCGCGATGTCGCGGGCGTGGACCAGCGGCCGCCAGGGCGTGCCGTCGGAGAGCACCTTGACCACACCGGTGAGGACGGCGTGACCGACGAGATTGTTGAGCACGATGTCAGCGCGGGGGCGAGGCGAGAATCCGAACGCGGTGGCGTTGCGCAGGAACACCGGAACGAAGTGGTCGTCGGCCAGCGCCGCGACGTCGTCTTCGACCCGCACCTTCGACTCGGCATACGGGGTGATCGGCCGCAGCGGCGCCGACTCGGTCACCAGCTCGTCTCCGGCGGCCCCGTACACCGAGCAGGTGGAGGCGTACAGGAACCGTGACACACCGGCTTCTTTCGCGAGCCGAGCCAGACGCACCGAGGCGCGATGGTTGATCTCGTGGGTGACTTCCGGCGCGAGCGCGCCCAAAGGATCATTGGACAGCGCGGCGAGATGGACGACCGCATCGATGCCGCGAAGGTCTTCGATCCCCACCGATCGCAGATCGAGGCGCAGGCCCACCGGGTCACCGGCGAACTCGCCGAGCAGGCAGTCGGCGAACCACCCGGTGTCGAGCCCGATGACCTCGTGCCCGGCGGCCCGCAGTATCGGGACCATGACGGTGCCCAGGTATCCCTGATGCCCGGTGACCAGGACTCGCATCGTTGTCACTGCTTCTCCCATCGAATGACGGCCTTGTTCACCACGAAGGCTTCGGCGTACTCGGTGCGGCACTGCACGCCGCGGATCCGCGCGGAGGCGAGGAACGCGGTTTCGTCGAACCAGTCGCGACCGGTCTGGGACGGGTAATGCCGGTGCAGCAGTTGCGATTTCCGCTGGACCAGCTCCGCGTCGACCGGGTGGAACACGGTCGGCGCCGGTGTGTCGACCTCCGCCTTGAGGATCTCGTAGCCGAGGATCAGGTGGTCGCGGAACTCGGTCGGCACCAGCTCCGCGAGCGTGCGGTGATCTTGGTGCGCGTCGCCCGGTTGCGGGGCGAACACCAGGTCCGGTTCACCCGCCCGGCGAAACTCCGCTACGGCCGTCTTGATCCGATCCCAGTGCGCCGGTGCTCGTCCGTCCGGGACGTCGAGCACCGTCAACTCCGGCGTCCGTCCGGCGCAGAAGGCGGTGAGCGCCGCCCGTTCCTCCTCTTCGCGCTCGGTGCCCGCACCGGAGAGGACCAGCGCGCGCACCCGCATACCCGGATGGTCGCGGGTCAGCGACAACAGCGTGGCGCCCATGCCGATCGGGATGTCGTCGCAGTGCGCGCCGAGCAGGGCGATCTCGGCGGGCCGCGGGGGAAGCAGCGCGATCACGGCTCCCACACCATCCATGGCCGGTGTCCGCTGCGGTAGGCCGCGTCGAGTTCGGCGCGCTCCTTGAATGTATCCGCCGGCTTCCAGAATCCGTCGTGGCGGTAACCGAACAACCGGCCCTGGCCTGCGAGCGCTCCGCAAGCGTCCTCCACCAGATCTCCGCCGGGTGGCAGCAGGTCGAAGATCTCCCGGCCGAGCACGAAATAGCCGCCGTTCTCCCACAATGGCATATTCGCCACGGGAACGATGTCCTTGACCTCACCGGTAGGGCTGAGGTCCACGCAGTGGAACGACGATTGCGGCGGCACCACCATGAGAGATGCCGCCGCCCCCGAAGCGTGGAACTGGGTGATCATCTCGTCCAGGGGAGCGTCGGTGAGGACGTCGGCGTAGTTGGCCAGGAAGTGCTCGTCGTCGCCGAGATGCTCGCGCACCCGGCGCAGGCGCTCCCCGATGGCCGACTCCACGCCGGTATCGACCAAGGTGATCGTCCAGTCATCGATGTCGCTGCCGAGCAACTCGACCCGGCCGTTGCGGATCACGAAGTCGTTGGACGCCGACTCCCGGTAGGTGAGGAAGAAATTCTTGATGTGTTCGGCGCCGTATCCGAGGCACAAAATGAATTCGGTGTGGCCGTAGTGCGCGTAGTACCGCATCACATGCCAGAGCAAGGGGCGCGGGCCGACGAGTTGCAGCGGCTTGGGCACCATGTCATCGCTGCCTCCGCGCATGCGCATGCCGTAGCCACCGCAGAACAAGACGACTTTCATCGGCGCCGGTTTCCTTTCGACTCGGCTCCGGCCTGCACCGTGCGGGCCGGGAACGCCGGGTCGATCACGTGCAGCTCGGGCAAGGGATAGGCGAGCCGACCGCCCCACTCGGCGACATGCCGCAACTGTGCGGTGATCTCGGACTCGAGATTCCAAGGCAGCACCACGATCACGTCCGGGCGATCGGCGTCGAGCCGGGCCGGCGGGTGGATCGGGATTCGCGTTCCCGGTGTGAATCTGCCGTGTTTGTAGGGGTTGCGGTCGACGGTGTACTCGAGCAGGTCAGGTCGGATCCCGCAGTAGTTGAGCAGTGTGTTGCCCTTGCCCGGTGCACCGTATCCGGCGACGCGTTTGCGCTGGCGCCTGCAGTCGAGCAGGAACCGAAGCAACTCGTGCCGCACCGACTCGGCACGCTCCCGCAGCGATGTGTAGCCGGCCACCGAGTGCAGTCCGGCGGCGCGCTCGAGGTCGAGCACCACCCGCACCCGGTCGCTCACCGCCTCCGCGGCGGCATCGGGGCGCACCCACAGCCGGATCGATCCGCCGTGCGTCGGTAGCCGATCGACATCTACCACGGTCAATCCGGCGACAGCGAGCGCACGCTGCGCCGACAGCACGGTGTAGTACTGGAAATGCTCGTGGTAGATGGTGTCGAACTGACCGAACTCGACCAAGTTCAGCGCATGGTGGACTTCGATGGTCAGCATGCCGTCATCCGCCAGCAGGATGCGCAGCGCACGAGTGAACCCGCGCAGATCCGGGATGTGGGCGTAGACGTTGTTCGCGATCACCAGATCCGCGGGGCCGTGTTCGGCACGGACGCGGCGTGCGGAATCCTCGTCGAGGAAGACGGTTTCGGTGGGCACGCCCGACTCGCGAGCCGCCGCTCCGACGTTGGCCGATGGCTCGATGCCCAGGCATCGGATGTCGCGGTCGACGACGTGGCGCAATAGGTAGCCGTCGTTGCTGGCGACCTCTACCACGAAGGAGTTCCTGCCCAGCCCCAGCCGTGCGGTCGCGGTGTCGACGAACTCGCCCGCGTGCCGGACCCAGCTGTCGGAGTAGGAGGAGAAGTAGGCGTATTCGGTGAAGGTGTCCTCCGGCGTGATCAGCGCCGGAATCTGCAGTAGCAGGCAGTCGGCGCACACCCGGAGGTGCAAGGGATAGGTCGGCTCGGGCAGGTCGAGCTGATCGGCGGTGAGGAACGATTCGCACGGCGGCGTGGCGCCGAGGTCCAGAATGCTGGACAGCCTGTCGGAGTCACAGAGTCGACAGCGCACAGATCCGATCCTTTGCTCGAAACGCCCCGGCCCGCCGGAACGCCTGTCGCGGCACACGGAAGCAGAAGCTGCCCGGCGTATCACGAGATGCGCGCGACGAGAACGTCATTCGTGGTACCGACCGCACCTGTTGCGACCTTCAGCGTACCGACGGCAATATCGGCCGGGTTACACATCCGCGTTACTAACTGTGATATAGGGCACATTTCATATTCGCACTCGTGGTGTTATTCCAAACGCGCATCACAATGGGTCGCTGGGCGGATTCGCATCAGTTAACATCCCGATCACGCTGCCTCGCGCACACCTTCTGACCGGCGAGAAATGTTGTGACACTTGCCGATCAAGTGCCGAGGAAGCGCTCGGTAGAGGCGGTCGGGACGCTGCCGGGACAGCCGATCCTCGGATCGGGTAGCAATTCCACCGTTGCCCCAGGAGGGGTGTTCTCTTGATGAAATCCAAGGCTGTCCCGGAATGGCATGGGACCGCCGAAATCCCACGATCCTTCACGGTTACCCCGGTTACCGTCTCGACCCGTAAGGCCTGGCGATCGGAGTACGTACGCCGCCTCGCCATCACCGATTTCGCCGCCGTATCCATCGCTGTGGGGAGTGCGCAGCTGATCCGTTTCAATGAGGGCGGCGCTCCGCCGCTGGCCTGGGAAGGGCCGTACCGGGTCGGCTACACGATGGTATCCGGGGCGCTGGTCGCGGGCTGGTTCGCGATCCTCGGTAGTGCGGGCAGCCGTGCGCCGCAGCTGGTCGGCAGCGGTGTCGAGGAATTCCGGCGGCTGATGTCGGCGACGATGCACCTGTTCGGCGTACTGGCATTCACGTCACTGGCACTCGAAATCAAGTTCGCCCGAGGGTATCTCGCGATCGCCTTTCCGGCGGGCGTACTCGCGGTGGTCGGTGGACGACTGTGGTGGCGCCACCAGCTTGCCAGGGCACGCCGCCGGGGACGCTATCGTTCGGCCGTACTCGTGGTCGGTACGGCCGAAGCGGCCGCGGCGATATCCGCGGCGTTCGCCACAGACCCGGGCGCCGGGTACAACGTTGTCGGCGCCTGCGTGCCGGGTGGGCAATCAGGAGATGCGCCGCTGGCGTTCACCGGCGGCACGGTCGCGGTCGTCGGCGACGACAGCGCCGTGCTGCGGGCGGTCCTGCACACCCACGCCGACACCGTCGCCATCGGTCCGACCCGGCATCTCGGTCCGACCGAGTTGCGCAGGCTCGCCTGGGAACTGGATGCGCTGGGAGTCGAGTTCATGCTGGCGCCAGGGGCGGTCGACATCGCCATATCCCGGCTCACCAATCGGCAGGTCGCGGGAATGCCGATGATGCACATCGCCGAACCGCAGTACGAGCGGGCTCGGTCGGTCAGCAAAACGGCCTTCGACATCGTCTTCGCGACGATGTGCCTGCTACTGCTGCTGCCGGTGTTCCTCGTGATCGCGATCGCGGTGAAGACCACCAGCCGCGGCCCGGTCTTCTACCTGTCCGAACGCATCGGCCGATACGGCCTGCCCTTCCGCATGATCAAGTTTCGCAGTATGCACGACGATGCCGACCGATATGCCGAAGCTTTGATCGCACAGCAAGGTGCAAATCCGGTCTTCTTCAAGATGAAGATCGATCCCCGCGTCACGCCGGTCGGACGATTCCTGCGCAAGTACAGTCTCGACGAGCTGCCGCAGTTCCTCAACGTGCTGCGCGGCGACATGAGCGTGGTCGGGCCGCGACCGCAGGTGCGGCGGGAAGTCGACACCTACGACCACATGATGCGCCGACGCCTGCTGGTGAAGCCGGGGCTGACCGGCTTGTGGCAGGTCAGTGGCCGGTCGGACCTTCCGCTCGAAGACGCCGTGCGGCTCGATCTGTCCTACGTGGAGAACGTGTCCATGCGGATGGACCTGCGGCTGATCGCGCGCACGGTCGGTGTGGTGGCCCGGGGTGACGGAGCGTACTGAAGGCCCTGCGGACCGGGCGGTAGTCGGATGTTCCGACCGCCGCTCGCGTAGGGCGGTCGAGAACGCACCCGATCTGGGCTGAACTACAACCGCCGCCGCGAAACACGGTGTCAGTGGCCGTATCAGGCGGGTGTCAGGGCGGTGTCAGGCCGGACGCCGAGAGTTGTTGCCATGAATAAGAACAGCAACCCGGCCCCCGCTTCGAAGTGGACCGGCACGGTGCCGGTGGACGATACCGCCCTGGCGGTCACCGATACCGGCGGTCCCGGTATCCCCGTGATCTACTGCAACGGCCAGTTCGCCACTCAGGGCTACTGGCGGCGGGTCATCGCCGAGCTCGGCCCCGCCTACCGGCACATCACCTTCGACGAGCGCGCCCGCGGCAAATCCCGGCGTTCGGCGGACTATTCCTTCGAGGCCGCCGTCCGGGACGTCGATGCGGTCTCGGCGGCCAGAGGCGTGCACCGGGCGCTGTTGGTGGGCTGGTCCTACGGGGCAGTCGTCGCGGCGCACTGGGCCGACCGGAATCCGGACCGTGCCATGGGCGCGGTGCTGGTCGACGGCGCCTTCCCGTACGACTGGCTCGACGAGGCCATGGAGCAGCGGATCCGCAAGCTGTTCAAGCGGCTGAGCTGGTTCACGCCGCTGCTGCGCCCGACCGGTCTGACCCCGCGGATGACCGCCGAACAGATGGCCGAGAGCAACATCGAGCTCGGCAAGCTCTCCCGTGAGCGCGAATTGGGTCCCCTGCTGGACCGCAGCACTGTTCCGGTGCGGTATGTGGTTGCTTCGGGGACGTCGTTCGGAAGCCGTGGCGACGAGCAAGAGCGAATCCGCACCAGCCTGGACGGCGTGTGCGCCCGCAATCCGAACATCCGGATCGGCGCGAAGGTCGCCGGCAACCACGGCGCGATCCTGCGCAAGGACTTTCGCGCCATCGCCGATGCCGTCCGCCAGACCGCACCGGCCGGAGACCAGCACGGCTCGCCGAGCCACTGACCGGCCCGCCGACCCCCCACATTTCGAAGGAGCACACCACCATGTCCATCACCCTGACCGACCAGGACAAGTCCACCGTCCGCACCGCCGCCTACGGCGCCGTATCGCTCATGGCCGCCGCCGACGCCACCGGCTCACCCCACAAGGCCGCCACGCACGGCAGCATCGCCCTGTCGTCGGCAACCGGCCTGGTCGGGCACGTACTCGCCGCGAAGTCCAAGGACATCACCCTGAACGGCAAGAACGTCGCCGAACTCGCCGACCATGTGCTGCCTGCCCTGACCGCGGCGATGAGGCTGCTCGCGAATCAGGACCCGGCCGAGGCCGACAACTTCCGCAGCACCGTCCTCGTCGCCATCGACGCAGCCGCCGGATCCCACAAGGGCGCGCCCGGCCCCGTCCCGGCCGAGATGGTCCGCAAGATCACCGCAGCGCTCGACGCGGCCTGATCGAGTGCCGCCCTACGACGTGGCGGGTACAGCGCCGTCACCGCGCCTTCGCGCGCCGCCGCCTCTCCATCTCCTCGCGTTCCAGCACAGCCGCCTCCGCGAGAGTCGGGGCGGTTCCGCCGAGCCGTGCGGGGACCCAGCGGGCGCCTTCCACCATTGGATAGTCGCGTTGAGCGAGGTCCAAAAGCTCACCCATCCGCGTCCGCAAGGTGGCGGTGAGTTTCTCGGCCGGTTCATCGGGTGGGATCGGTGCGCCGATCCGGATGGTGACCGGAAAATTATGGCGGCCCAACTGCTTGGGGATGTCCTTGGTCCAGATCCGATGAGCGCCCCAGATGACCAGGGGAACGATCGGGACCCCGGCTTCGACCGCCATGCGCGCCGCACCGGACTTGAATTCCTTCAACTCGAAGCTGCGGCTGATCGTCGCCTCGGGATAGACCACGACCACCTCGCCCTCGCGCAAAGCGGTCACCGCGCGGGCGTACGACTCGGCTCCGGCCGTGCGATCGACGCCGATCGCCTTGCAGTGCTTCATGAGAAAGCCGACGATGCCGTGTTCCAGTTCGGCCTTCATCATGAACCGGACGTTGCGGCCGGACTTGCGCCCGACCAGTCCGACTTCCATGAAATCCAGATAAGCCGTGTGATTCACCGCCAGCACCGCGCCGCCGGAACGCGGAATGTGCTGCCTGCCCTGGATATCGAGGCGCAGACCCTGCGCGAAGAAGATGGCGCGGGCCAATCCGGTGAGAATGTCGTAAACCGGTTCGCGCGCCATCGCACCTCCCGCTACTGCCCCGCCGCGTTCTTGCGCGCGGCCTTCGCCTCGGCTTCGGCGGCGTCCATCGCGTCCGCCTCTTCCAGGGTAGGAGCGCTGCCGCCGAGCCGGGCCGGAACCCAGTACGCGCCGGGCTCGTGCACATAGTCCTTCTGCAGGTCGGCCAGCATTTCCCGCATGGTCGAGCGGAGCTTGGCGGTGAGTTCGGCGGCGGGCTCGAACGGCTGGATCGGCTCGCCGACCGCGATCGAGATGGGCGTGTTGGTGCGGCCCAGCCGCTTCGGGAACCCCTTCGTCCAGACCCGCTGCGCGCCCCAGATGACGATCGGAATGATCGGCACCTCCGCCTCGATGGCCATGCGCGCCGCGCCGGACTTGAATTCCTTGATCTCGAAACTGCGGCTGATCGTCGCCTCGGGGTACACCCCGACCAGCTCGCCACGGCGCAGATAGTCCACAGCGGCCTTGTAGGAATCCGCGCCCGCCGAACGGTCGACGGGGATGTGCTTGAGCGCGCGCATGATCGGGCCGGAGATCTTGTCGTCGAAGACCTCCTTCTTGGCCATGAACCGGACGTAGCGCTTCGGGGTGCGCACCGGCAGGCCCGCGTAGGTGAAGTCCATGTAGCCGGTGTGGTTCACCGCCAGCACGGCGCCACCTCGAGCGGGAATGTGTTCATCGCCCTTGACGGTGAACTTCAGACCTTCGATGAAGAAGACGGTACGGGCGAGGCCGATGATCGTCCGGTAGACGGGTTCCACAAGTCCGCTAGCGTAGTCGCTGCTCGTCCCCATCGGCAGTTCGCCGCCGCCGCGCGCCGCGCCGGAGCGAGGACGCATGAGCAGCCCCGACCGCACGTCCGGAGAGAAGAGGATCGTCGAAGTGGAACGCGCCCGATCGGTACCGCGCGAGTACGACCGCAGTGCAGCACGCGAGCGGAACCGGGCCGGGCGAGCGACCCGCGCCGCGCTGGCCTGCGGCTCCGCCCTGATCGCTGCGATCGCGCTGACCGGATGCGATTCCGTCGTCGGCATTCCGGAGGAGACCCCGCCGCAGGCGGCCGTTCGCACGACACCGCCGACCGCCGTGCCGGCCACGCCCCCGCCGAGCTCCTCCGCGCTTCCGCCGGTTCCCGCCGACGCTCCGGCGGTCGGCGCGGTCGCGGGGGTGCCTGCCGCCGCCCCGGCGATGCGGCGCTGGGCGGCCGACCTGCGCTCGCACACCATCGCCGAGATGCAGGACAAGTGCTGGACCATCGCGCCCAGGAACGTCGCCGAGATGTACGGAGACCAGCAGGCCGTCCTCACCGCGTTGGCCCACCCCGGCACGGCGGGCGAGGACGCCGTCGTCTGGAAGAGCCCGACCACCACCGTCGCCGTCCAGCGCGCCGAGATCGAGACCGGCTACGCCTGCCCGCGCGTCGCGACGGCCGGTGCGGAGATCGCCTACAACGACGCCGACGCCCGGCACACCGTGCGCCGGTACCTCTCCCGCTTCGTCGGCACTCCGCTCGACCCCGCCGACAAAGAAGGCGACTACCCTCTGATCTGTAAGGCGTCCCCGGCGTCCTGGGATCCCAAGGGCACCGGGCGTCCGAGCCCCGCGCCGCTGGCGAACAACCAGGGCGTGCTCACCGGGGCCGCCGAGTTCGCCGACCAGCAGATCCGGTCGGAGCAGGTGAACACCGACTACATCGCGGTGCTCGTGCCGGTGACCAACTCCTCCGGTGTGACGCAGACCCGCACCTTCACCTTGCGCTCCGGGACGGACGGCTACTGCATCGGCGATGTCTCGCCGTAACTACTACCCTGGTTGGCTGGTAAACAGCAGGAGGAGCAGCTAGTGCAGATCACCAGCATCGGACACGCCGGATTCCACATCCGCACCGCGGCCGGGTCGATCCTTTGCGATCCCTGGGTGAACCCCGCGTACTTCGGTTCCTGGTTCCCGTTCCCCGACAACACCCAGTTGGACTGGTACGAGCTGGGCGCATGCGACTTCCTCTACGTCTCGCACCTGCACCGCGACCATTTCGACGCGAAGACGCTGGCCGAGCACGTGAACAAGGACGCGACCGTGCTGCTGCCGGACTATCCCGTGCCGGATCTGCGCCGGGAGCTCGAGCAGCTGGGCTTCCACAAGTTCTTCGAGACCGAGGACTCGGTCAAGCACACGGTGACCGGCCCCGGCGGGGACCTGGACGTCATGATCATCGCGTTGCGCGCGCCCGCCGACGGCCCGATCGGCGACTCCGGGCTCGTGGTCTCCGACGGCGAGACCACCTGCTTCAACATGAACGACGCCCGCCCGGTCGACATGGACGTGCTGCAGGACGCCTTCGGCCATGTCGACATCCACCTGCTGCAGTACTCGGGCGCGATCTGGTACCCGATGGTCTACGACATCCCGGCCCGCACCAAGTCGAACTTCGGCAAGCAGAAGCGTCAGCGCGGCATGGACCGCGCCCGCAGCTACATCGAGCAGGTCGGCGCGACTTGGGTGGTGCCGTCGGCGGGTCCGCCGGTGTTCCTGGACGACGAGTTGCGCTACCTCAACGACGATCGCGGTGACGAAGGCAACATCTTCCCCGACCAGAAGGTGTTCCTGGAGCAGATGGAGATCCACGGCAACGGGGGCGGGATCCTGATGATCCCCGGCTCGGTCGCGGACGTGCGCGGCGCCGAGCTGACCCTGACCCACCCGAGCGACCCCGCCGAGATCTACGACAACAAGGCCGAGTACATCGAACGGATGGCCCAGCGCCTCGCCCCGGTACTGGAGGCCGAGAAGGCGACCTGGGAGCGCGGCGACGGCTCGCTGCTGGAGCCGCTGCGCAAAGTGTTCGAGCCGATCATGGCCCAGAGCGACGTGATCTGCGACGGCATCGGCTACCCGGTCGGCTTGGTGATCGGCGAGGAGACCGTCGTGCTGGACTTCCCCAAGCGCACGGTGCGCGAGCCGATCGAAGGCGAGGGGCGCTACCGCTACGGCTTCCGCATCGCGCCGGAGCTGGTGCGCACGGTGCTGCGCGACCGGGAGCCCGACTGGGTGAACACCATCTTCCTGTCCACCCGCTTCCAGGCCTGGCGCATCGGCGGATACAACGAGTTCCTCTACACCTTCTTCAAGTGCCTCACCGACGAGCGGATCGCCTACGCCGACGGCTGGTTCTCCGAGGCGCACGACGACTCCGCCTCCACCGAACTCAGCGGCTGGGAGGTGCAGCGGCGGTGCCCGCACCTGAAGGCGGACCTGTCGAAGTTCGGTGTGGTCGAAGGCAACACGCTGACCTGCAACCTGCACGGCTGGCAGTGGGACCTGGAGTCGGGACGGTGCAAGACGTCCAAGGGCCACGAATTGCGCTCGCGCAAGTTGGACTGAATCCGAGACTTCCGGCCGGCGTTCACACGCCGGCCGGAAGCGTTTGCCAGCCGATTACCGGTCGGCGACCTCGCGGGTCAGCTTCGACGACCACGGACACCAGAAGCAGCCCGGCAGAAACGCGCCGCACGCCTCGTCCAGGTGATCGTTCACGTACATGATGCTGGCGTCGCAAACCTCGATCGCCATGGTGAAGAAGGTGATGGTGTCGGGGTCCAGATGGAAGTCCCAACCCGGGTTGTAGGGGGCGGGCATCTTCCGGATCCGGCCCATGACGTGGACGGACATCTGCTCGTCACCCGACAGGATGCGGCGTGCTTCGGCGATCCGCTGCTCGTTTGTCAGCTGGATGATGAACTCTTTGCCGGAGTAGTCGGTGAATGCGAAGAGCGCCATGTCTTCCCCTCTTGTCGATGGGTCGTGTTGGTTGGATGGCGAATCCGCACCGGTGCGGTTCGATCCTATCGGCGCATCACCGTAGATTTGCTAGAAATTTGCTAACCAGTAGATAACCGGGCTCCGGTCGGTCTCGGCGGCAGAAAAGAGGTACGCCCCGAAACTAACGCGCGGCCCCGGCCGGGATCTTGTCGCGCGCCGGCTTGCGCGGCGCTGCCCGCACCGTGCTGATCAACTCGCGGATCGCGATGCCCCCTCTGGCCACCGGCGCGGCGACACGTCCCTCGGGATCGATCAGCACGGCGGACGGCGTACCGCGCACCCGGTAACGCAGGGCCGCCTCGTTGCCCTGCTGCACGAGCGAGGGAATGTCCTCCAACCCGTGCTCGGCTCCCCACGCGGCCTGCTCGGCGGCATCGCCGTTGCCGACCGCGACGATCGCGAGGGCGTCACCGGTTCGCGCACGCCAGCGGGGCAGTTCCCGTGCCAGCGCCGCGCACAGCTCGCAGCCGGGGTGCACGAAGACCAGCAGCACCGACCTCGCCGAGGCCAAGAGATCCTCGAGCGTGGTCTTCGTTCCCTCGGGGCCGAACAGTTCGAACTCCGGCGCCACCGCACCGACGGGCAAGCCCTCAGCACCCAGCGTGGACAACGCCTGCTCGTCCACTCGGCGGCGCAGGACACGCAGCTGGCCGGTCAACCAGACCAGCACCGCGCCCACTGCGGCGACAACCGCGCAGCCGACCGCGTTGTCGGCGGGCAGGCCCATCGGAACGCGCGGATGTGTCTGCGCGCCGATGCCGACAACCACGGCGAGCGCCGCGAGAAGAGCATTGCGCACCAGCGTCCTCGGTCCGATCGGCGCCGCGCTCGCAGCACCGAAACAGGAACAGGAAGGATGCTCGCCTCGCCGCAGCAAGCGCGTGATCGCCACGGTGAACACGCCGAGCAGCAGCAGCGCCGCCAGCGCCGCCGGGCCGCAAACCCATGGAAACAGCACACCGACCGCGATCATCGCCTCGGCGATCGGCAACCCCCAGGCCACCGCGGGCACCCAGCGCAGCGGCACCCCGAAATCGCTCACCGCCTGCCGTGCCGCGCCGCGATCCGTCAGCTTGCCCCAGGCCGACAGCGCGAAGACGACAGTCAGTCCCAGCCGCGAAACCCACACCCCGTATTCGATCAGCATGAGCGCACCCTCCCACATTCATGCACTTCGAACATGAATGTCGGGCGAGTGTCCTCAGGACTGCGACCGAGTCGCGATGGCGACGGCGACCAACGTCAGCACACAGCCGACGATCGCGGTGGCGGACAAGCCCGCGCTGGTCGGCGTGAGCACGTCGAGGACAACGGAGGCCAGCAACTGTCCCGCCACCGAGGTGAGCCCGAGCAGCAGCACGCCGATCCACCGCACCGCCATGGCGGCGAGGGCGATGAAGGCGACGCCGATGAAACCGCCGGTGTAGAGCCAAGGCTCGGTCGGGAATGCGGCCGGGCCGCCCGAAGTCGCGATGACCACGGCCTCGATGACGAGCAGCGCGGCCAGGCCGACGCAGAAATTGACCATCGCCGCCGACATGGCTCCGCCGACCGCGCCCACCTTGCCGTTCACCGCTTGCTGCCAGGCCAGGCCGATGCCCGCCAGCGCGGGCAGCGCGATCAACAACACGGTCGGCGTGCCGCGCAGCGCGTCGGGCACGGAGAGACCACCGGTAGCGCGGTGGTGCCCGAATCCGGCTACCAGCACCGCCGCCACCCCGAGCGCCGCACCCACGAGACGCACCACGGTGACGGGCGTCCGCCCACTCGGACCGAGCCCGAGCCGGTCGACGGCCAGGCTGCTGAGCAACTGCCCCGCGACGGTCGCGACGGTGAACGCGGTGACGCCGATCGCGGCGACCGTCAGCCCCTGGCACGCGACGAAGAACGCGCCGCACAGCCCGCCGAGCAACTGCCACGGCCGCAGCCCACCCTCGGCCAGAGCCAGCCGCACCCGCCGCCCACCGTCCCGCAGCCGCCCGCTCACCGCGAACGCCACCCCCAACACGACCAGTCCCACCCCGAAACTGATCGTGGCCGCGGCGATCCCATCCTCCAACCGCGCCCCCAACGCGCCATTGATCCGCCCCTGCACCGCCACCCCGGCACCGATCCCGAACCCCGCAAACAGCCCCAACCGCACTCCCGCACGCTACCCAATCGTCGAGCGGCACATCACTGCGGCATTTCGCGAGAAGCGCTCTCGATCGTGTGCCGCCCGTGGTCAGTGGCGGGGTGGGAGCCAGCGGGGAATGAGGGCGGCGATGGCGAGGATGGAGGCGCCGAGGATGGCCAAGAGGGTGGACATGGCGGCGTGGAGGGTCAGGAGGGCGGCGAATCCGAAGACCGCTAGGGCGATCACCTCGCCCAGGAGACCGGAGACCGAGGTGACGGTCGCTCGGGCGGGACCCTCGATGGCGTCTTGGAGGCGGGCGGCCGCGACGATGCCCGCGTTGTAGACGATGCCGTAGGAGATTCCGATCGACGCGAAGCCGAGGGTGGTCAGCAAGTACACCGCGTTCGGACGACCGGTCGCGAGACCGGCTATCAGCGCGCCGCCGAGGAAGAGCACGCCCGCGACACCCACCGCGATCGACATCGTCCGGCCCGACATTCCTTCGGTGCGCCCCGCCAGCACCGACCCGGTCAGCGAACCGAGCACAGTGAGGCCCACCAGCAGTGGCACGACGGCCGTCGATACGCCCGCCTCCTCCGCCAGCAAGGCGAAATACTCGTCGAACGCCGTGATCCCGAACAGCAGCGCCTCCAGCAGCACGCCGTAGCGCACCATCCGCACGCGAAGGGCCTCGCCCACACCGGCCTTCAGCATGGTGAGGTAGCGCGCGAACGTTCCCGATCTCCTCGTGACGTCCGCCTGATCATCCCGAGTCTCGTCATAGCCCTCGATCACCGAGACCGACCCGCGTACATCCGCATTCGAACCCGCGGAGCCGCCCGTCTCACCGGCCACCACGGAAGGTGGCGCGAAAGATGCCGACTCGTCCTCTTCGAGATCATCGACGTTCGCCGCGGACACCGCCTTCGGCGCGGTGGGCAGCGAGAGCGCGACCAGCGTGTGCACGGCGGCCAGACCGACACTGGCCCAGCCGACCAGGGCATAGCCACCGATGAGATACAGCGGCGTCGCGGCGACGATCGCGATGACGACGGCGGTTTCCGCACCGGCCCGGGTGTAACCGAGGATGCGCGGATATGTCGACGACGCACCGCGGGCGGCGAGATCGTCGTACAGCAACGCTTCGAAGGTGCCGGAGGCCAGAGCGCCCGAGGTACCCCACAGCACGAACCCGGCGGCGAAGCCCGTGAAGGAGGGCGCCGCCGTCCACAGCGCGAAGCCCGCCGTCAGCAGAACACCGCTGAGCACGAGCAGTCCGCGCCGCGAAACCGTGTCGGCCCACGCACCGGAGGGCACCTCGAGCAGGAACGAGGTCATCGACCAGATGGCGAACAGTAAGGAGATCTGCCCCGTGCTCATGCCGTGATCGGCGAACAGCAGGGCATACAGCGCGTACAGCGGAATCAGTTCACCGGTGCTCTTGAAGAGCACCGCCCGAACCGTCAGCGAGCGCAGACTGAAAGTACGCGCGCTACCCGTCCGACGGGCGCGCGGCGATCCAGCGAATCAATAGGCGTAGACGAGCAACCGCATGCCGATCAGCATGGCCATCCCCGCCTCGCGGCGTCAAGGGAATTACCGCTCGGGCGCGTCGAAGGGAATCGGCCGCCGCGCGAATCAGGGCAACGGCACCCAGCCGTTCGCCGGAACCGAATCTCCGTCGCCCAACTCCCGGTCGGTGACACCTTGGCCGATCCGGCCCTTGTTCTCGTTGAGGTCGCTGATCAGCTCCGAGACCGGATGCGAATCGCTGTAGTGATAACCCTGCGCGAGTGCGAAGCCCAGTTCGGTGAGCACGGCGGCCTGATATTCGGTCTCCACGCCCTCGGCGATGACCTGCAGGTCCAGCGCGTTGGAGAGCGCGGCGATCACGCCGAGCAAGGGCGGCGCGGGCGAATCCGAGCGGATCGCGGCGACGAAGGACTGATCGACCTTGAGAATGTCGCTCGGCAGCGTGGCCAGTCGGCTGAGCGAGGAGTATCCCGTGCCGAAGTCGTCTATGGCGATGCGCACGCCACGGTCGCGCAGGGTGTGCAGATTCTCGATCGCGGTCTGGGATTCGGCGGCCAGCTCACTCTCGGTCACTTCGAGCACCAGCTGGTCGGCGGGCCACCCCGTGGCGGCGAGGATGCCCGCCACCCGGTCGGCGTAACCGGTCTCGGCCAGCTCCAGCCCGCTGACGTTCACGTTCAGTGTGAGATCCAGCTGGGCGAAGGTTTCCTGCAATCGGGCGGCGTCCGCGCAGGCCCGGCGCAGCACCAGTTCGTCCAGATCGGCGATGAGGTCGTATTCCTCGGCGACGCGGATCAAGCCCTCGGTGGTGACATCCGGTTGCGCGCTCGACGACCAGCGCAGCAGCGCCTCCACACCGACGGCCTTGCCGCCGCCTTCGGTCAGGCTGACGATCGGCTGGTAGTGCACGTCGAGGGCGCCCCGGTCGATCGCCTCGCGCAGTTCCACCGCCAGCGGCAGCTGCCGCGAGGACTCCAGCACCGTCCGGTTGCGTCCGGCCTGCTTGGCCCGGTACAGGCCGACGTCAGCGCGGCTGACCAGCAGCGACCCCGATTCGCCCGGCTGCCAGGAGGTCACGCCTGCCGAGCAGCCGGTGGTCACCGCGGCGCGCAGCTGTTCGGTGAGCAGGATCGCGGCCTGCTCGGTGGTGTTCGGCAGCAGCAAGGCGAACGCGTCCCCGCCGTAACGCGCCAGGCGCTGATCGGGAGCCAGAAGTTTCGACCAGGTGTCGGCCACTCGCTGCAGAACGGCGTCACCGGCGCGGTGCCCGAGATGGTCGTTGATCTTCTGGAAACGGTCCAGGTCGACCAGCACCAGCGCGAGTCCGTGCCCGGACCTGGTGGCCTGCTGGATCGCGGTGTTCAACGCCCGGTCGAAGCCGCGCCGGTTGAGCAGGCCGGTGAGCACGTCGATGTCGGCTTCGGACGCCATCCTGGTCAGGATCCCGACGACGACGCCGACACCGAAGGTCACGCCGGCCGGGATCAGGCCCGACCACCACGGCAACCCGGGCGTCACCGGCCGCGCGGGCAGCACCCACAGGCACAGCGCCAAGGCGAACGCGATATGGGCGGCGGCCTGCGACCAGGCGAAGAACAGGGCCGCGTCGCACGCGATGAAGACGTAGAACGCCGCGAGGCTGATCGCGCCCACCGTGTTCGGGAACGAATGCACCGCGATCGTCACCAACACCGTCGCGATCGCGACATAGACGTGATGAATCGAATGCGGCAGCCGCGGGCCCCATGCGAGCAGCGTGAGACCGAGCACCAGCGCCACCGCTGCCGCCCCGCCTACCAGCGGACGATTACCCTCTTCACCAGGGGCGATGGCGGTGATCAGCAGACCGAGCACCCCGCCCATGACGTAGAACGCCCCGGTGGTCCGAGCCATGACCATAGCCGTCGCCAACGCAGACGCGGCCCGCACCCGGGTTCGGGTATCGCCGCGAGACCCGATTCCTCGCACGACGAATAGCCTAGACATAAGGAATCCCCCTGGTTGCCACATCCCGGGAATACGGCATGGCGAACCAGTAGCTATTTACCTGAACGTCATTCGTCCGTTGTCAATTCGTCGGTCGGAGCACGTCGGTACCGACGAACGGGACCAGGGCGGACGGCACCCGGACCGACCCGTCGGCTTGCTGGTGGTTCTCCAGAATGGCCACGATCCAGCGGGTGGTGGCGAGCGTGCCGTTCAAGGTCGCGGCGATCTGCGGCCTTCCGTTCTCGTCTCGATAGCGGACGGCCAGCCGCCGCGCCTGGTACGTGGTGCAGTTGGAGGTCGAGGTGAGCTCCCGGTAGGTCTGCTGCGTGGGCACCCACGCCTCGCAGTCGAACTTGCGCGCGGCGGAGCTGCCGAGATCACCGGCCGCGACGTCGATCACCCGGTAGGGCACCTCGATCGCCGCGAGCATCTCCTGTTCCCAGGCGAGCAGACGCTGATGTTCGGCGTCGGCCTGGTCGGGCGTGGTGAAGACGAACATCTCCACCTTGTCGAACTGGTGCACCCGGATGATGCCGCGGGTGTCCTTGCCGTAGCTGCCCGCCTCCCGGCGGAAACACGACGACCAGCCCGCATAGCGCTTGGGGCCGTCGCTCAAGTCGAGGATCTCGTCCGAGTGGTAGCCCGCCAGCGGCACCTCCGAGGTGCCGACCAAGTAGAGGTCGTCGTCGGCGAGGTGGTAGACCTCCGCCGCGTGCTGGCCGAGGAACCCCGTGCCCGCCATGACCTCCGGGCGCACCAGCACCGGCGGAATCATCATGGTGAAGCCGTTGGCCACCGCCTTCTGCGCGGCCAGCTGCAGCATGCCCAGCTGGAGCAGCGCGCCGTAGCCGGTCAGGAAGTAGAACCGGGCGCCGGAGACCTTCGCGCCGCGCTCCATGTCGATCAGGCCGAGCGACTCGCCGAGCTCCAGGTGGTCCTTCGGCTCGAAGTCGAACTCCCGCGGCGTGCCGACCGTTTGCAGCACGACGAAATCGGCCTCGCCACCCGCGGGCGCGCCGTCCTGCACCACATTGGAGATGGCGCGGTGCGCGGTGTCCAGATCCACGTCGGCGGCGTGCTGGGCGGCCTCGGCCTCTTTGACCTTGACCGACATCTCCGACGCCTGCGCCAGCAGCGCGGACCGCTCGTCCTTGCTCGCCTTACCGATCAGCTTGCCCATCGCCTTGTGCTCGGCGCGCAGGTTGTCCGCGGTGGCCACCGCGGCGCGCCGCGCCGCGTCCGCCTCGAGCAGCGCGTCGACGAGAACGGGGTCTTCGCCGCGGGCGCGCTGCGAGGCGCGGACCGCGTCCGGGTTGTCCCGCAGGAATCGGAGGTCGATCATGGGCCACCAGCCTAGTAGTCGGTGTGTTGCGCTTTCACGCCGATATCCCAGGATGCGGACCATCCACCTCGGATCGCGCGCATAGTGGGTTTGTGGGCACCCCATTCGACGAGACGGCCATCGACAACGCGCTGGCCGATCTCGCGGCGGGCGAGAAAGTGTGGGCCGCGACGTCGCTGCGCCGCCGCCGCGCGCTGCTCGACGAGATCCACGCCAGGACCGGCCGCCTCGCGGAGGACTGGGTGCGCGCGGCGTGCGTCGTCAAGGATCTCGGCGAGCACTCCGCGCTGGTCGGTGAGGAGTGGATGTCCGGGCCGCTCACGCTGCTGCAAGCCACGGCCGCGCTGTCGGCGACCCTGGCCGCGCTGGAGACCGGGCGAAGTCCACTGGCGGGCATCACGCTGCGGGAGGCGCCGGGCGGGCGGTTGGCGGTGCCGGTATTCCCGTTCGGCGTCTACGATCGCTTGCTGCTCAACGGTTTCCGCGGCGAGGTGTGGCTGCGTCCCGGCGTCGACGCCGACGCCGCCCGTCGGCGAGCCGGACTCGCCCAGCTCGATCCCACCGCGACCGGCGGGATCGGCGCCGTGCTCGGCGCTGGCAACATCACCTCGATTCCGCCGCTGGACGCGCTGTACGAGCTGTTCGCGCACAACCGGGTGGTCGCGCTGAAGCTCAACCCGATCACCGACCCGCTGTTCACCGTGTTCGAGATGGTGTTCGAACCGCTGCTGGAGATCGGCGCGCTGCGAATCCTCACCGGCGGCGCGCAGCAGGGCGGCTACCTGGTGCGTCATCCGGACGTCGCGCACGTGCACATGACCGGCAGCGCGCAGACCCACGACGCCATCGTGTGGGGCCCCGGCGCCGAGGGCGCGGAACGCAAGCAGCACAACCGGCCACTGCTGGACAAGCCGATCAGCAGCGAACTGGGCGGCGTCTCGCCGACCATCGTGGTGCCCGGCGACTGGTCCGACGCCGATCTGCGCTACCAGGCCGAGCACGTGGCCACCCAACGGCTGCACAACGGCGGCTACAACTGCGTGGCCGCGCAGGCGGTGGTGATCGGCTCCGAGTGGGACCGCAAGGACGAGTTCCTCGCCGAACTCCGCCTGGCCATGGAGCGGGCGCCACAGCGCACGGCCTACTACCCGGGCAGCGACGCGCGGGTCGCCGACGCGCTGGCCTCGTACCCGGAGGCCGAGCGTCTCGGCGCGGGACGGGTGCTGGTCGGCGGACTGCCGCGCACCGGCTCGCCGCTGCTGCGCACGGAGTACTTCTCCCCCGTGCTGGGCGTGGTGGAGTTGCCCTACACGGGCGGCGAGTTCTTGCAACGCGCGGTGGACTTCGCCAACGCCGAGCTGACCGGCACGCTCGGCGCGAACCTGATCGCCGATCCGACGACCATCCGCAGGCTCGGTGTCGCCTTCGACCGCGCGATCGAACGGCTGCGCTACGGCGCGATCGCGGTGAACAGCTGGACCGGTCTGGCCTTCCTCGCGCCGCGTGCCGCCTGGGGAGCCTTCCCTGGGCACACCCTCGACGACGTGCAGAGCGGTATCGGCGTGGTGCACAACGCCCTGCTGCTCGACGATGTGGAGCGCACCGTGGTGCACGGCCCGTTCCGGCCGGTGCCGCGCTCGCTGCTGGGCGGCGAACTCGCCCTCTCTCCGAAGCCGCCGTGGTTCGTCGGCAACGCCACCGCAGCGACCACCGGGCGCAGGCTCACCGAGTTCTACGCCGACGCCAACCCCGCCCGATTGCCCGGCGTCTTCCTCTCGGCCCTGCGCGGCTGAATCGCTCGTGGCCCGTGCCGCGCCGATCGGGGCAGGTCGTGGCACCGCGGCACCGACACTGCCATGATGGACCGCGATGTCCTCCGAACGCATGTCCCGGTCCCCGCAGGCGCCCAAGCGCGGCGCTTCGTCGCGCGCCGACTCGGTACGGCGCTCGTTCGACTCGGCCAGAGCCGCCCTCGCCGACGGCGAGCTGCGCGATCTGCATCTGTCGGCCCACACCCTGCGCTGGGGCCTGCTCGCGGTGGCCGTCGGCGCCGTGGTGGCGGCCCTGGTGACGCTGTTCGTCACCGGCTTCGACAACGAGAAGGGCCTGGAGGCGCACAATCCCGGCGCTCCGGCGCAGCCGGTGCTGGAGAAGGAGTTCGGCACCGCGGCGAAGGGCGACTGCCTGAGCTGGACCAAGCCGGACCGATCGGACCTGGCCAAGGTGAACTGCTCGAGCAAGCACATGTTCGAGGTCGCGGCCGACATCGACATGAGCAGGTATCCGGGCAAGGAGTTCGGTCCCGGCTCGCGGTTCCCGGACTCGCTGCGCCTGACCGAGTTGAAAGAGGAGCACTGCGTGCCCGCGGTGCAGAAGTACATGTCGGGCCGGTTCGATCCGCGCGGCAAGTACATCGTCGGGCTGATGTATCCGAGCCCGGACGGCTGGCAGCACGGTGACCGCACCCTGCGCTGCGGCCTGCAGATCGCGGCCAGCGTCGGCACCCCGCCGTCGGTCGGCAGCGCCACCGAGCACGATCAGTCCAAGGTGTACGAGGCGGGCGTGTGCCTCGGCATCAACCAGAACCTGCCCACCGATCCGGTGGACTGCGCCCAGCCGCACGCCGTGGAGATCGTCTCCACCGTCGATCTGGCCGCCCACTTCAACGGAGGCCCGCCCGCGAAGGACGACCAGGACAAGTTCGTCGAGGAGGAGTGCACCCGCACGTCGACCGACTACCTGGGCGGGCCGGACGTCATCCGGAACAAGACGCTCACGCTGTTCTTCGACTACATCGATGCCCGCAGTTGGATGGCGGGCAGCCGCAAGCTGGACTGCATGATCGGCAAGGGAGCCGATCGGGAGGGCTTCGCGCCGATCACCGGGTCGGCCAAGGGCGAGATCCTGATCAACGGCCAGGCTCCGGTGCCGCCGCCGAACAACGGACGTTCCACGCCCGCACCGCTGCCGGGCGCCGCGCCCCTGCCGCCGCAGCCTCAGCCCAGGTAGCCGAGCGCCGATGCCCGTGACGATGTCCGCCGACCGGTTCGAGGAATTGGTCGGCGACGCACTGGATCTCATCCCGCCCGAGCTGACCCGCGCGATCGACAACGTGGTCGTACTGATCGAGCCGCGCGATCCGGAGAATCCACACCTGCTCGGTCTGTATCACGGCATCGCCCTCACCGAGCGTGACAGTCATTACGGCGGAGCGCTTCCCGACACCGTGACCATCTACCGCGAGGCGATCCTCGAACACTGCGCCGACGAATCCGAAGTGGTGGAAGAGGTGGCGATCACCGTGATCCACGAGATCGCACACTATTTCGGCATTGACGAAGACCGCCTGCATCAGCTGGGATGGGGATAGTCTGAACCGAGCTGTATTGCGCACCACCAGCGGTGGGTGTGTAATCGGCACGGAGATCGAAAAATTGGGGATTCGATGGAACCGATCGCGTTGCTGTCGCGTCCTATCACTCGAAGGGGGAATTCTCGTGGTTCCGCCCCACAGCCACTAGAAGGAGTCGAGTCATGGTTGGACATGTACTGATCGCACCCGAAGCCATTCTCGCCGCCGCGGCCGAACTCGACCTCGTCGCCGAACGTCTGGCCGCCGCCGCGGCGATCACCGCGCCCGCGACGCACGTGCTGCCCTCCGGGGCGGAAGAAGTCTCCTTCCTCAGCGCGAGCCATTTCAATCAGGGGGCGATGTCGCACGATCGCGCGATCGCGCAGGCGATTCTGGAGTGCCACCACGCCGCGGCGACGCTGCGCATGCAGCTGGCCCAGCACGTCGCGGGCGACGTGGTCCGCGCCGCCGGCATCAGCGCCATCCAGGTGTAGTTCCGCAAGCGAGATCCATCAGCAACGCTTTAAGCAGGGGAGAAGTCAGACATGGTTGCAGGAGTCACCGGGGTGATCTGGGCGGCGCGCCCGTCGGAGATCAATTCGGCCACACTTCACGCGGGCGCGCACGCGATTCCGATCTCGGCCGCCGCCACCGCATGGGGCGGGCTCACCGCCGCCTGGATCGACGCGACGACGACGGTCGCCAGGGTGATGGCCGAACTCGGCGTCGGAATGCAGGGCATCAACGGCATCGCCGCGCTGGGCAAGCTCACCGGCTTCCTCGGCTGGTCCGAGCAGCAGGGCGTGCAGGCGGCCGCGATGGGCGCCAAGGCCGCGGCGAACGCCACCGCCTACACCGTCGCCGCGCTGGCGATGCCGAGCCCGCCCGAGATCGCGGCCGTCAACACCGCTTTGGCCGCGTCGGCGAACCCGCCGGGCGTGTTGAGCGGTGCGTTCGAAGCCGCCGAAGTCGCCAGGAACGCGATGGACATCCGTGCCGCGCTGGTCATGGAGACCTATGAGGCCGCGACCAGCGCCATGGTCGCCACGCCCGCCGAATTCCTGTTACCGCCGGCGATCGCCAAGGGCGCGGGGACGGCAAGTCCCGAGCAAGCGGCGGACACGACCACCGAGGTCCCGGCCGATCCGATCCAGGCTGCCGTGGCCGCCACCCAGGCGTTCCTGAGCAACCCCGGGGTGGCGAGCGCTGCCACCCAGGCCGCTCAGGCCGTCGGCTCGATCGCCACCACCGGTGTCTCCACCGTCGGAAATGTCGCGGGCAGCGCGATCGCGGCCGCCACCACCAGCTCCGCGCCCTCCTTCTCCGGCATGGCTCCCATGGCCATGGGTATCGGTGCGGCAGCCACCGCTACCGGTGCGGCGACGCGTGCCGTGTCGTTCTCCGGTCTCGGATCGGCGGCGGGCATCAGCAGCGGCTCGCTCAAGCTTCCGGAAGGCTGGGGCTCCAACGGCACGATCGGTGGCAGCACGGCTCCGGTGCAGGAGAGCGTCGCGGTCAAGGGCGTCGAGGCGGCGCCGGTCCGGCCCGCCAACACCGGCAACGGCAACCCCTTGCTCGGTAACCAGGCGCGCAGCGACGAGGACGACGAGACCGAACACGACGGCCGGGACTACCTGCGGTCGACCGAGCACTTCAACGACGGCCGCTTCACCGCCGATGGGGTCATCGGCGGTGACCTCAGCGGGACGGTTAGGTGACCGTACTCGGTGCGGGCCGCAGCCCGTCGACGCTCGACGCGGTCGTCCTGTCGCTCGACGAAATGCAGTTCCTCGTAGAGAAACTGCAGATCGAGGTTCCCGTCGTCCTGAACGCGAGGGCACGGTACGACAATCTGACCGACCACAAAGCGGCGATGGACGCGGCCGCCGAGTCGCTCGCCCAGCGGGAACTCCTGATCGACGATGTGCTGCATCGTGATCTGGAGAATCGGCTGCGCGCGCTGCACCGGCCCCACTGGATCATCGCGCTGCGGTTGGTCGTCGATGGTTGGGTGAGCCGCTTCTGTCTGGCGAAGGGCGTCGACCTCCCGGTCGTCGCCCTTCGGGGACAGGACTCCTACGTCGTCGACGAGGCTGGAAACGACCTGCCCGGAACGGTTCTCGCGGCACTCGGCTATGCCGAGCCGCTCGAGCTGTACGGCATGAACGCCCCGACCGAAGAGCTGGCCACGATCTTCGGCGACACCGGCGACGCGGCGGCCACCGCGGAACGGCTGGCGAAGGTGGGCAACCCGGCCCAGGACGCGAAGACCTTGGCCGCGGCTCTGGTCGAGATCCACTCGTATGCCGAGATCGTCAGTGTGATCTACGGCGATGGCACCCGAGACGCGGCCGACAACCACATCGCCGTCTTCAACACGCGCGCCGGCCGATTCATCGCGACCGCGAGCAGGTCCGACGACGGCGTCAAGTGGACGTCGCTCAGTAGCGGGACTCCCGCGCGACTGCGCACGGCCGTGCAGGATCTGATCAACTTCCTACCGGAACGCGAAGAGTTCCCGCGGAATCCGAAGCTGTCCTGAAGCACCGAACGAGCGTCGCTAACCCATGGGATCGTCCGAAGTCGGTGCGACCTCGTAGCCGAACGGCGGCGTGAATCGTCCCCACCGAATGCACTCCCACCTGCCGTCCGGCATCGGTACCAGCTCGATGGTCTCGGTGTTGTCCAAGTGGTTGTTCGTGGTGAACGGCGGACGCACATCCGAAAGCGTGCGGCCGACGAGCCGCATGGCCGCACCGTGACTGACTACCATCACGTCCCCGGGCGCGGCAACGTCCGGTGTCAGATACGTATTCCGCAGCTCCTCGATCGCGGGCAGGAACCGATCCAGCACATCCTGAGCGGATTCGCCGCCGGGCACCCGCAGCGTGAGATCGCCCTCATGCCAGGCACGGTAGATCCGCTGGAAGGTCTGGTGCGCCTCCTCGCTGTGTTCTCCCTCCAGGTCGCCGGCCTGTACCTCGTGCAGTCCGTCGAGCACCATGGCGGCGACACCGGTCGCCGCCTCGATGTAGCTCGCGGTCTGGCGCGCGCGCAGCGCCGCCGAGGAGAACAGCACCTGCGGCGGGCGGAGCAGGCCCTCACCGAACGTCTTCGCTTGTGCCGCACCGCGTTCGGTCAGGGGCAACCCGGGAATCCGGGTGTCCAGCAGCTTGGCGACATTGCCCTCGGTCTCGCCGTGCCGGACCAGAATCAACCTCCCGGTCATAGGTCGGCCATCCCCTTTCTCAGCTGGATCAACCACTCCGCGGACGCTTCGTCCGACGGTGGTGGCGTACCGGTCGCGGAAGTCGCCGGCCAAGATCCGAGAAAGCGGATCCGCGCGGTGCGGTGCAGCGCCTTGAGCGCCTCGGCCACCGCGGTGTCGTCGATGTGCCCGACGCAGTCCAGATAGAAACGGTAGGTGCCCATGCCCGTTCGGGTGGGCCGGGACTCGATCCTGGTCAGATCGATACCGCGCGTGGCGAACTCGGCGAAGGCGCGCATCAGCGAGCCCGGTACGTTCGGCAGCTCGAGCACGATCGAGGTGCGGTCGGCGCCGGTGGCGGGCGGCGCCGCGGTGGGCCGGGTGCACAGCACGAACCGCGTGATCGCCTGCTCGTGATCGGCGACCCCGGAGGCCAGCGCGATCAATCCCAGCCGCTCTCCGGCCAGGGCGGTCGACACGGCGGCGTCCGCGTGGCCCGCCACCACGTCCTCGGCGGCGGCGGCGTTGGACGCCGAGGTGTAGGGCTGCGCCTGCGGCAGATGCCGCGCCACCCACAGCCGGACCTGCGCGGCGGCCACGGGGTAAGCGGCGAGAGTGCGCACGTCGGGTAACGCCGTGCCCGGCTTGCCGAGGATCGTGAAACTCACTTCGAGTTCGGTCTCGGCGACGATCTGCAGGCGCGGACCGATTGCCAGGGAGTCGAGCGTCGCCGAGATCGACCCCTCCACGGAACTCTCGATCGGCACCACCGCGCCATCCACTTCACCGGAACGGATCAGGTCGAGCGCGGCGCCTTGGCTGGGCGCGGCGATCCGCTCGACGGGCCCGGCGAAGGTTCCCGAGGATTCCAATTGAGCGAGGGCCATCTCGGTGAAAGTTCCGGACGGCCCGAAGTACGCGATTCGCGGCACGGTTACGAGATTACTTGCGCGCTCGCCCGGCTCCCCACCAATTGCGAAGGGCCTGCCGGTCCCGGTCATCTGTTCCAGGACCGCCCTAGCGGTGTTCAACCTCCGTTGAGCACGCGCAATGCGGCGTTCACCCGGTCCGCGGCCTCGGTCTCGATGGCGCGCAGGACCGAACGGACCGCCTCGACGGCCGGCGGTTTCAGCGAGGTCAGGAAGGCGATGTCGGGGGCGCGCAGGGCCGCGCCGATGTCCTCGCCGCACAGGGCGGCGGCTGTGGCGGCGACGATGGCCAGCGCCCGTTCCCCCGAGGAAGTGCGCGCGACGAAGCCGGTATCAGAGTGGGCCACGTGTGCGAGGAAGTCGGCGATCCCGGTGTCGGGCGCGTCCAGCTCCAGCGTCGGCGCGGCGGGACTTGCGCCGATGTTGCGGACCAGCCCGTCGACCAGACTGCGCCGCGGCGGCGTCGACAACGTCACCAGCACCGGTTCTGCGGATTCCGACCCTTCCGACACGCCCTCACCGTAACAACCCGGTTCCACCGGAACCGATCCAGTTCGCTGCGATCAGCCGGATCGGAACGCTTGCGGAACCACGCCTCGTCACTTAGCTTAGGGTAACCTAATCAACAGTCAAGCGCGCCACGCTCCACGGAGGTTTGTATGCCGCGTCCGTCCTCGACCTTCGCACCGTCCACCGCCGAGCGAGTGCGCAGCGCATGCGCGCACGCGGAGCAAGCGGTGCTGGCCATGCCGGGCATCGATCCGACGCCCGCGTCCGTGCACCACGTACGGCAGTGCGGCGATGCCGTGATCGCGGTGCCGACGGCCTCGGTCGCCGCGATCCTGGCAGGCAACTCCGGAGACCACGGCGCGCCCGCGGTGCTGGAGCTCACCGACCACGCCCCACTGCCGCTGCGCGAGCCGGTGCGCGCGTTGGTCTGGCTGCGCGGTTGGGTACGGGCGGTGCCCACCCAGGCGCAGCGCGCGCTGGCCACCGAGGTGGCCAAGGATTACCCGCATCCGGGCCTGCTCGACATCGGCTTCGGCGCCACCCTGCTGCGGCTGGTGATCGACTCCGCGGTGGTGGCCGACTCGACCGGCGCGGAATCGGTGCGCAGCGACGAACTGCGCCTGGCGCAGCCGGATCCGTTCTGCGCCATGGAATCCGCGTGGCTGCAGCACATGCAGGCCGATCACGCCGACGTCGTCGCCCAGCTGGCCAGGCATCTGCCGCCACACCTGCGGCGCGGCATCGTGCACCCGCTGGCCATCGACCGGTACGGGCTCACGCTGCGGGTGGAAGGACACGACGGCGACCACGACTTCCGCTTGCCGTTCAGCGCACCGGCGCACGACATCGAGGGGCTCAGCCGCGCCGTACGCACGCTGGCGGGCTGCCCGTTCCTCAATGGATTGCGCCGGATCTGACCCGCCGCACGATCAAGACGATCTTCAGCGGCATCGGGCCGGCGAACGGAAGTACCAAGGCGAAGAACGGGATGACCGGCCCGAGAAGACGGACGAGATAGCGTTCCATGGCCCCTGCCCGCAGAGGTTGTGGACAACCGGCGCAGTTGACCACGATGCGTGGAGCGCCGGACTCGACGACCCGCGCGACGGCCGCGCTGACCTCGTCGTTGCTGGTGACATCGGCGGGAATGAGGGTGAGAGACGGGCGGCGCATCGGCTGGGCGCACGCACTCCCGACGCGGTTGGCTGCTCGGCTGACACGCACACCGACGCGGCGAATGGCAATCGCACCGATTCGTTCAACGCGGGCGGACGACGGACGTCAACCACACCGATTCGTTCGATCCCGACCTGTGGCGAATCCGCGGTGAGCGGTCCGGCTGCCTCGAGCGCATCGTGCCCGGGCTGATCCAGCGCCGCTTGGTCGCACACTCCTTCGGTGAACCGTCGTTTAGAGGGATGCTCCGGTGAGCCGGAGTGGCGGCTGCTCGCCGCAGCGCGCGCAGACCCGAAGTCCGAGCTCGACCGAGTGGCGGGCCGGGTTGGGCCACCAGGCCCGGAAGCATGCGCCGCAGCGGAGACGCCGACGACGCACCAGGCAGTTCACATGCCGACGCGCCGCGCGCCGCGGCGGACGAGCGCAATAGATTCGACCCATGCGTGCGGAGTCCAGAGCCGAGTGGGACGAGGCCGAGCCGACCGATCGGGAGCGGCTGGCGATCAAACTCGAGATCGCCGTGGTGCTGCTGGTCACGTTCGGGCTCAGCGGGCTCAGCGCCGCGCTCTCGCTGGTGGAGAGCGCGCTCGCCCCGGGCGGGATCGGCGGACGGACCGTCGCGCTGAATCCGTCGCGAGCCACGCAGTCCACCATCGACCTGCTGTTCCAGCTGCTCAGCGTGCTGCGGCTGCTCGGCTGGGCCGCGCTCGGCCTATATCTGCTGTGGCGCGGGGGCATCGGCCCGCGACTGATCGGGCTGGCGAACCGGCTCCGTTGGCGCGCCGACGTGCTACCCGGCTTGACGCTGGCCGCGATCATCGGGTTGCCGGGACTCGGGCTGTATCTCGCGGCGCACGCACTCGGCGTCAGCGTGACGATAGTCCCCGCCTCGCTCGGCGACTACTGGTGGCGACTGCCCGCGCTCGTCCTCTCGGCCTGCGCGAACGCCTTGGCCGAAGAGGTCATCGTGGTCGCGTTCCTGCTCACCCGGCTGCGCAGGCTCGGATGGTCGGCGAACTCGGCTCTGCTGGCCTCGGCTGTGCTGCGGGGCAGCTATCACTTGTACCAAGGAATCGGCGGCGGGCTCGGAAACTTTGTGATGGGCGTCATATTCGGCCGCTATTGGCAGCGCACGAATCGGCTGTGGCCGCTGGTCCTCGCCCATGCGACCATCGATGCGGTCGCCTACATCGGCTACACCGTTCTGCGCGGCCATGTTTCGTGGCTGCCGTGACGCAACTGTGCCCTCGGCAGCGCTAACAACCTGGTGCCGCCTGCGAATTACGGAACAGCGCCGCTTCCGCGTGCGCCCGCGTCCACATGCGGCACGTCACAACCGCCCGATAAGTAGAGTTCCAGTGATGAACGGCGACGACCCCCAGCGCAACGCGCATACGCGCCGGATGCCGCCGCCCGGCAGACCCGGTGAACCTCCGATGCGCCGTCGCATGCCGCCTCCGGGGTCCGGCGGTCCGCCGCCGATCGAGCCCACGCAGGTCGTGCGCCGTGATGGAACCGCCGACCCCCACGCACAGCCGCTGGCGTATTCGCAGGTCCCGCCCGAACAGGCGCGGCGAATGCCGCCGCCTCCCCCGGCCCGCAGGCACGCCCCCACGCAGCGCCCGGTGCCGCATCACGAAGTTCCGTCGCACGCGCCGACACAGCGGCCGGTTCCGTATCACGAAGGTCCGCCGCACACGCCGCCCCGGAAACCGAGGCCGTTCCGCGAAGGCCCCCCACCGGTGCCGCCACGCGGCGAGCGTCCGCCGCGGGCTCCACGACCGCGCCGCAAGCGCCACCCTTTCCGCTGGTTCCTGGTGATCCTGCTGGTCCTGGTGCTCGCCGCCGTCGGCGCCGTCATCAAGTTGGACAACTCGCTCAACCGCATCCCCGCGCTGGCGAACTACGCCAAGCGCGTCGGCGACACACCCGGCACGAACTGGCTGTTGGTCGGGTCCGACGGCCGTGGCGGACTGACTGCCGAGCAGGAGCGGGAACTCGCCACCGGCGGTGAGGTGGGCCCCGAGCGCACCGACACGATCATGCTCGTGCACGTGCCGCAGTCGGGGAAGACCACGCTGGTCAGCCTGCCGCGCGACTCGTACGTCAGCATCCCGGGCCAGGGCAAGGACAAACTGAACGCCGCGTTCGCCATCGGCGGCCCCGCGCTGCTGGTCCAGACCGTGGAGATCGCCACCGGCCTGCGGATCGACCACTACGCGCAGATCGGCTTCGGCGGCTTCGCCAGCGTGGTCGATACGCTCGGCGGCATCGACGTGTGCGTGCCCAAACCGATCGACGACCCGCTCGCCGGCATCGACCTGCCCGCGGGCTGCCAGCGACTCAACGGACCACAGGCGTTGGGTTTCGTCCGCAGTCGCGCGACCGCGCTCGCCGACCTGGACCGGATGAACAACCAGCGGATCTTCATGGCCGCCCTGCTGAAGAAGGCGACCAGTGGAGCCACGCTGGCCAATCCGTTCAAGCTCTGGCCGCTGGCCACCGACACCGCCAAGTCGCTGAAGGTCGACAACGGCGACCACATCTGGGATCTGAGCGGCCTGGGCTGGGCGCTGCGTGGCGACACCATCGCCACGGCGGTACCGGTAGGCGGATTCGAGGACACCGACAGCGGCAACGTCCTGCTGTGGGACAAGGCCAAAGCGAGCCGGTTCTTCGACGCGCTCGCCGGCGACCGTCCGATCCCGGAGGACCTGCTGACGCGGTAGCGTCGATGCCATGCCGGACATCGACGAGGCCGACGAGTCCTTTCCCGACTTGCTGCGCACCCAGATCCGTCACGGATTCACCACTGCCCAGCAGTATCTCGCGGCCGCCGTGTACTTCGACTCACGCAGACTGCCGCAGTTGGCCGGACACGCCTACGACCGGTCACGCGAGCACTACGGCAATTCCCTGCGCATGGTGCAGTACCTGCTGGACCGGGATCTCCCGGTGCAGATCGGCGGCTTGGACGAGATCGAGTCCACCTTCGAAAGCCCGCGCGGCGCGGTCGCTTCGCTGCTGGAGATCGAGCAGGTCCGCAGCGCCCGGATCAGCGATCTGGCCCACACTGCCCGCACCTCCGGCGATTATCTCGGCGAACGCTTCATCGGGTGGTTCCTCGCCGATCAGGTGAAGAACGTCGCCGGGATGAGCACGTTGCTGGCCGTGATCGACCGTGCCGACGGGCAGTTGTTCGACGTCGAGGAGTTCGTCGCCCGGGAGACACGGCCGCGGCCGCGCACCGATATTCCGGCGCCGAAAATGGCTGGAGCGGCGAAGAATTAATTAGGCAACACTAGCCTCAATAAGGCTGCACTTGGATGACACGGGTCTTGACCAGCGCTAATGTCGATGCCATGTCAAGCCATCCGGAATCACCCCGCAGCAAATTTCACAGCCTGTTGCACGATCAGATCCGGCACGAATTCAATGCCGAGCATCAGTACATCGCGATTGCGGTGTGGTTCGACAATGCCGATCTCCCGCAGCTGGCCAAGCGGTTCTACAAGCAGGCCGTCGAAGAGCGCAATCACGCGATGATGATCGTGCAGTACTTCCTGGACCGGGATATCAGCGTCGATATTTCCGGCATCGATGCCGCGAAATCGCGGTTCGAGAACGCCAGGGAGCCGATCGCGCTCGCACTGACCCAGGAGAAGACGGTCACCGAGCAGATCATCCAGCTGGCGAGCACCGCCCGCGAAGAGGGCGACTACCTGGGCGAACAGTTCATGCAGTGGTTCCTCAAGGAGCAGGTCGAGGAAGTCGCGAACATGACCACCCTGCTCACCATCGCCGATCGCGCCGGGTCGAACCTGTTCGACCTGGAGGAATTCGTCGCCCGGGAAATGAGCGGCCCGAGCGACGCCTCCGGCGCGCCTTCGGCGGCGGGCGGCTCCGTCTGACGGCGTTCGCCGTATAGGTGAAACAGGCCCGGTTCCGTATCAGGAACCGGGCCTGTCGCTGTTGGACGTTCTACCGGACGGCGAGTCGGAATGTCGGCGTAAACGACGGTTCCACCACATTTCGCAGTGGTTTGGCGAGTCTTTCCTATATTTCGAGCCGCACCGGCGGCAACCGGAAAACACCGCCGCCGACAAAGGCCGTTTCTGCCCAAGTCTCGCGATATCCGGGCTCAGCGCAAGGTGACCTGACGCGACCGCAGGCCGTCGCGGGAGCGCCGCTCGTCGGAGGTCAACGGGGCGTCGACGGCCAGCGCCTCGGACAGCCGAGCGCCGAATTCGGCTGCGGGCTCGACCCATTCGTCGGGGTGTCGCTCGCGGTCCAGGTCGAAGACCGGGACCAGCACTCCGTGCGTGCGGAACGACCCCGCGAACCGGGAACCCTCGCCGAGGTGCAGACCGCCGGAGGCGTGCACCCGGGCCAGCGCCAGCATGAGCGCGTCCTCGTCCTCCGGCCGCACCCAGCGGATGTGCGCCTTCTCGCCCGCGTCCACCCACCAGGCGGCACCGATCGTGTCGGCGGCGAGCCCGAGCCGCGCCGAGGGCATGATCGCCTGCTTGGCCTGCTCGATGGTGGCGGCGACCTGCGGGTCGGGCTCGACCCCTGCGGGCACCCACCAGTCGAAGTCCTGGTGCACGGTCAAGTCCAGGCTCGCGGCGGGATCGATGACATCGGCCAGCCGCGGGCCTCCCGCGACGCTTTCCACCGAGGTCAGCGAATCACCGGGCTCGGCGGACTGGGTCCATAGGATCGCCGCGGCCAGATCGGCGGCCGGATCCGCGCCCTGGAACTGCACCTGCGCGCCGACGTAACCGCTGGGCTCGTCACCGGCGCGCACCAACGCGGCCACCGCGCCGGGCAGCACCGTTGCGAGCACGACCGGCCGCTCCGCCGCGACCTCGGCCGCCAGCGTCAACCGGGCGGTGGCCGAAGGAACGAATTCGCGCAGCGCGACCAGATCGCACTCCGCGGCCAGGCCCTCGAACGGACGGGTGACGACTTGTGCCGCCTGCTCCTGCGCCGCTCGCCGCTCGGCGAGACGCTGCGCCCGGTTCCCACCGGGCTTAGGACTGTTGCGCTTGCTTTTACCCACGAGGGGTCAACCTACCGTGTTTCTTGGCTGTGTTTGTTTTTCCAGCGCCTGCGGCGCTGGGTGTTCGCGGCCCTTTATGGCTCGCGTCCGAGCGACCGCCGCTGGCGACTTCGTCGCGGACGCGGCGGCCGCTCGAACGCGAGCCGGGCCGCGAACGGCGGATGCTCGGTCTCGCTTCGCTCGAAACCGGGGGTTGAGGTGGCGTGGTCGCGGCAGGGAGCAATCGCGCAAACTAGTTCACCGGGTGGGCGTGGCGAAAGGCCGCCGAACTCGGCGCGGCGTCGAGCGCCCGCCATCGACGTGGACGCCACAGAGATTCCGCTACGGCACCACCGCACCTGCGACGACCACTTCGATGCGCTCCGACCTGCACACCCCCCCAACGTTCACCGCACCGTATTCCGCTCTGATCGAGGCGTGCGTCGCAGCGACGGACGATCGAGGATTTGTTGGAAGCCACGACAACCCCTTCCGGCGGAACCGGGTCAGGCGGCGGGGAGCAGGGACTTGGTGCGGCCGGGGTGGTTCGTGGCGATCCAGCTGACGCCGAGGTCGGCGCACAATTGGACGTCGTCGGGGTCGTCGACGGTCCAGCAGTAGGTGGCGCGGCCGGCGGCGGCGGCCTTGTCGACCAGGTCGGGGTGCTCGCGCAGTGTTTTCACCGAGGGGCCGACGGCTGTGGCGCCGACGGTGGTGGCCGCCGACCCGCCCAGGTAGCGCGACGATTCGCCGAGCAGGACGGTGGGCAGCAGCGGGGCGGCGCGGCGGATGCGCCACACGGCGGTGGCCGCGAACGACATGACGACCGCGCGGGAATGATCCGCCGAGGCGGGGGTGGCGATGCCGAAGCGCTGGAGCTCGGCGAGCAGCTTGTTCTCCACCAGCGCGCCGTAGCGGACCGGGTGCTTGGTCTCGATGAACAGCTTGGTCGGCCTGCTACGCCAGTCCAGCACCAGGCTGATCAGCTCGCTGAGGGTCAGCACCGAGGCCGGATCGCCGTCGGCGCCGAAATCCAGTGCCCGCAGCTCCTCCAACGTCATCTCGCTGACCAGACCGCTGCCCGAGGAGGTCCGGTCGACGGTGCGGTCGTGCACGCACACCAGATGTCCGTCCCTGGTCAGCCGGACATCGCACTCGACGCCGTCGGCGCCCTCCTGGAGCGCCAACTCGTAGGCGGCGAGCGTGTGCTCGGGGCGCGCCGCCGAGGCGCCTCGATGCGCGACGACGAACGGCGCGCGACTGCCCTGGCTCACTTGGCCATAACCTCCTCCTGCTCACGGTCCTCAGCACCGTTGTCCTCGTGCGCGTCGGCGCCCGCCTGTGCACGTCCGCCGGGATGCACCGGCTCGATCACCGGCACCGCGGGGTCGACCGCGATCAGCCAGCGGCGCGCGGTCCGGCTGCGACCGAGTAGGTCATGCCCCTCGATCGTTCGCAACACCCAGAGGGTCAGCAACGCGACCGCGGCGGCGACCGCGTCGGTGAACGCGGTGAACAGCACCCCGTCCGCCTCGGCTTGCAACGAATCCGCGGTCCGCCACAGTAGCGCGGCCACCGTGACGAGGCCGCCGAAGACCCACGCGGCCCACCAGATCCGGACCGCCCGTCCCGTCCTGGGATCACCCTGCAACGCGGCCACTTCGCTCAGGAAGACCCCCGGCCACAGCAGGTTGACCACCGGAATCAGGCAGCCGAGCGCGAGCGCTCGCGGCGAACGCGGGTCGCGCCTGCCCGTGGCGGCGTAGGCCGAGCGCCTGATCTCGATCAGTCTTCCGACGGTGGCCGCGGCCGCCAGCAGCGCGAGCACGACCGCGAGCACTCCGGCGCCGATCACGAACGCGTCGGAGGCGAAGAGGACGGCGGGGTGGATCAGGCGCGTCCGGTTGCGCAGCAACACCCCGTAGCGCGCCAGTTCCGCGACGGCCGCGAGTCCGAAGACGACGGCGGTCGCGACGAGCAATCTGATCACCGAGTGGGTCAACTTGCCGAACGGGCGACGCGCCGCGCCGCCCGCGTGCGGTGGCGGGTCGATCAGACCCCAGCGCGGGATCTGCGTGTACCGAGGCGTGCGGCTCGGCGGGGCCGGTCGGACGGCCGACTGCGCTCGCCGACCGCGCTGGTCGGGCTTGCGCGCCACCCAGCGGTAGTTGCGACGGTCGGCGGGCGCGTCGATCGGCCCCGGCGAGAGGAGTACGCCGCGGCAGCGCGGGCACCAGTGCATCGGCGCCCCTTGCACGGCCCAGCGCGCACCGCAGCGCGCACAAGGTTGCACCACCGTACTCACCCGCGCACCTCGTTCTTTCGTCAGTAGATCTTCGCCTCGTGGTCGCCCTCCGCGACCAGCGGGCGGCCGGCGTGCTGCCATGCCACCATGCCCCCGTTGACCTGGATGGCCTCATAGCCGATGTGCGTGAGATATTCGACCACCTGAAGCGACCGACCGCCCTGCCTGCAGATGATGTAGAGATCCGCGTCGTACTCCAGCTCGTCGATCCGGGCGGGAACGTCGACCATCGGGATGTGGATCGCGCCCGGGGCGTGTCCGAGCCGCCACTCGTCGTCCTCACGGACGTCGAGCAGGATCGATCGCGGCGTGTCGGCCGACGCGGGCGCGCTGCTGTCGAATTCGGCAGGCACGTCCTCCACCGTGACCGACGGAACGTGGGGGCTCGTCACAGATTCGATCCTGCCATGCGTGGCGGACCGCCGTGCAGTTCCATGCCAGGGGAGCGACCTCGACAGCGAGCCACGACTTCGGGTATGTTCTCCCCTCCGGAACTCGACCGCGCACCCGCCCGATGCTGGTTGTGCATAACTCGGGCGAAGTTATCCACATAATCCACAGCTCGATCCACAAGGCGCAGGTGTCGAAGGCGTTTCGCGGGATTGAACCGGCTTTCTAGCAACTGATCAGCTATCGACCTGGTGTCGTTGTGAACCCTTGGTCCGTTCTCGGCATGCTTTACCTGATCGAAGTACGGATCAGTCCCTAACGGTCGAGCGATGCGAATGGCCGATCCGGGACTCCCCTCCATACCAATCCCGGAGCGGCCATTCGTCGCCGACATCGGAACCCGCGGCCGAAGAGGGCCCGATATCTACTTGGACGGCGCCGAGGCGCATTCGGTTCCATCGAATCCAGAACGCCGCCGAAATCCCGCGATCCGGCGAAGACGATCGGTAGCCTGGGCGCATGAACGTGAGCAGGGGGCTACGCCACGGAATGGACATCGCAGGGCTCAATATCGCGTTGTCCGAGGCCACGTGCCTCGGCCTCGCGATCGACGAGGCCGCCGCAGAACTGCGACTCGACCTCGAAGTGCTGACTCTTCCCGAACGCGGAACGGCGACGGAGGACTATCGGGTGCAGGTGACGTTCACCGGCGTGAGCCGGGTCGCCGCGTCACTGCGGACGCAGCATTGGGACGACCTGGAACCCAGGGTGCTGCCGCTGCGACTGGAAGGCCTGGACGAGGCGATCCGGAGTTTCGGCGGCGGGCGGCTGCACGGTTGGGAGTTCATCGATCTCGACGACAGCAGTTGGGCGCTGTGGAGCGAGTTGCTCAGCTTCGACACCCGCATCGGTGATCGCGAATCCGCACACGTTCTGGAGTTCTCCCAGGAGGAGGGCATCGATCCGCGCGAATTGGACGTCCGGGTGTGGTTCGACGGCATCACCGTGTACGACGCGCGGGGCAAGCAGATCCCGCTGGCGGACTTCGTCGCGGGCGGCGCGCGGTGGTGGCGGGCGCACGATGCGGGCGACCCGCGAGCCAGTCGTCCGGGAATCGCGCCGCCGCTCTGAGCGCCGAACCGTCGCGAGTGAACCGCACTTTTGGGTGCGGTTCGTCGCACCTCGGCGCTCAGGCGCCCGTGCCCACCGGGCAACTCACTCCGGTGGCGTGAACGGGGCAGTATCCCCCGGGATTCTTGGCCAGGTACTGCTGGTGATAGCCCTCGGCATAGTAGAAGGCCGCCAGCCCGGGCAGCGGCGTGATCTCCGTGGTGATCTGCCCGTATCCCGCCGCGGCCAGCCGCTTACCGTAGGACTCGGCCGTCGAGCCGACGAGGTCGGCCTGCTCGGCGCCGAAGGTGAAGACGGCCGAACGATATTGGGTGCCGCGGTCGTTTCCCTGCCGCATGCCTTGGGTGGGATCGTGGTTCTCCCAGAAGTGTTTGAGGATGCCCGCGTAGTCGATCACCGCGGGATCGAACACGACGAGCACCGCTTCCGCGTGACCCGTCCGTCCGCTGCATACCTCTTCGTAGGTGGGATTCGGCGTGTACCCGCCGACATAACCGACTGCCGTGGAGTAGACGCCGTCGAGCTCCCAGAAGCCTTTCTCCGCGCCCCAGAAGCAGCCCATCGCGACGACCGCGAGCTGGAGCCCCTCGGGAAACGGCGGGCGGATCGGGTGACCGTTGACGTAGTGGGTATCCGGCACGTCGAGCGGTTCCGCCCGGCCGGGCAGGGCTTGCTCGGGAGCGACCATGACGGGTTCGGGGAGGCTCAGACGCCCCACTAGTTCGTCGTACCACGACATGGTTCGATGCTACGCGTGCGTTTCCAGTGGGGCCGATGTGCGTGATGTGACGGTGCGCGACCCGCTAGGTGTGAGCGGCGTCACCGGAATGCGCGGGCGTGGGCCCGAGTTGGAATCGACCGGGTGTACGAATGATGGTTGGCTGTGTCCGGAACGGGGCACAACCAGCCCGACATAGGAAGGGACAACGTGGCCGAGTACACGCTGCCAGATCTGGATTACGACTACAGCGCCCTGGAGCCCCACATCTCCGGGCAGATCAACGAGCTTCATCATTCCAAGCACCACGCCGCTTACGTCGCGGGCGCGAACACCGCACTGGAGAAGCTGGAAGCCGCTCGCGAGTCGGGCGATCACAGCGCCATCTTCCTGCACGAGAAGAACCTCGCGTTCCACCTGGGTGGGCACGTCAACCACTCCATCTGGTGGAAGAACCTCTCCCCCAACGGCGGCGACAAGCCGGTCGGCGAACTGGCCGCGGCCATCGACGACCAGTTCGGTTCGTTCGACAAGTTCCGCGCGCAGTTCACCGCCGCGGCCAACGGCCTGCAGGGTTCCGGCTGGGCGGTGCTCGGCTTCGACACCCTCGGCCAGAAGCTGCTGACCTTCCAGCTCTACGACCAGCAGGCCAACGTCCCGTTGGGCATCATCCCGCTGCTGCAGGTCGACATGTGGGAGCACGCTTTCTACCTGCAGTACAAGAACGTCAAGGCGGACTACGTCACCGCGTTCTGGAACGTCGTCAACTGGGCCGACGTGCAGGAGCGCTTCGCCAAGGCGACTTCGCAGGCCAAGGGCCTCATCTTCGGCTGAGCCTGTTCGGCACGCCGGAACCGGGTCCGCGAATCCGTCCGCCACGCGCGGCCGGATTCGCGGGCCCGTTCTGTTCTCCGGTGACGCGGACATGTTGCCGGGAACGCCACCCGCCCCGCGTGTATCCGGAGTCCCTGAGGTGGGGCGGGATCCGTCGAGTGCGCAGCCGGATTGCCCTCCTCCACGCCCCCGGCCGCCCGATTGGCACTCTTTGGTACTTGTGTGCCAGGTGACTCGTGGTTCATATTCGGGAAATCCACCCCAAAGGAACGGGCAAGGTCGCCCCCGGGTACGACAACGGGAGGCAGGAATGCGCACGAACGAACCGATCGGCATCACGCCGTTCCATTCGCGCGGGTCGCTGCGCGGCTTCTTGATCTCCGGCCGCTGGCCGGACACCACCAAGGAGTGGGCGCAGGTGCTGGTCCTAGCGGTGCGTGTGGCCACGTTACCCGGGCTGCTGACCACCTCGACGGTGTTCGGAGTCCGTGAGGACCTGCCCGACGACCCCGCCCCGGGCACGGTCGGCTTGGTGCTGGCCGAAGGGCCCGTGCTCGGCGACGAGGCCGTGGAACCCGGCCGTTTCGCCGACCATGTGCCACCGGCGTTGCTGATGCTGCATCCGCCGTCCGAAACCCGCCCGACGCTGCCCGAATGCGCGGGTGCGGCCTCCGGCTGCGTCTTGCTGCCCGGCGTGCCCCACCTGGGGCTGGAACACCGTGCCGCGTGGGTCGAGGCGGAGTCGGACGGAACCGTAACCTCGCTGGTCAGCCGGGTCGGACTGGACCCGATCAGCGATCCCGACACCGCGGTTCTGGCTATGCTGCTGGCCGCGTGAGGGTAACCGAAATTCTGCACGTGGATCGCCAAACTTATTGTGCGCATTGCGATTTCGATTACAGCGGGTTGGCACGAGCGGAACGTGGCGGTAGAGTCGCAAGCAGCGAAGGGGAGTAGCCCCCAATCACACAGTCGACATACTGACCCGCCGAGCCCGCTCGGGCCGGGTCCGGCTGTGTGAACCGGCTTCCGGCCGGTGGGCGAGACCTTCGGCCTGGACAACCATTTCGTTGTCGGCCGGAGCGTCCCCATATCTCCGGTCGGCAGGCCGGAGACCTTGGAGCCGCCACACATGATCGCCACCGTATTGCTCACCATCGGCGTCGTCTTCCTCGCCGAGCTCGGTGACAAGTCCCAGCTGATGGCGCTGACGTTCGCGCTGCGCTACCGCTGGTGGGTGGTGCTCGGCGGCATCGCGACAGCCTCCGCGGCGGTGCACCTGATCTCGGTCGGCATCGGCTATTTCCTCGGTGCGGCGCTGCCCACCACGGCGATCGCGCTGATCGCCGCCGTCACCTTCCTGGCCGTCGGCCTGTGGACGTTGCGCGAGCACTTCGGCACCGGCGAGCAAGACCCGGAGCCGAAGGCGCCGAAAGTGGGCGGTGCGCCGTTCTTCGTGGTGCTGTCCGCGTTCCTGCTCGCCGAGCTGGGCGATCGCACCATGTTCGCGACCGCCGCGCTGGCCACGGACTACGACTGGGTAGGCGTCTGGCTGGGCTCGACCATCGGCATGGTCGCCGCCGACGCGCTCGCCATCGCGGTGGGCATTCTGGTCGGCAAGCATCTGCCGGAGCACACGATCGGCATCGGCTCGGGCCTGCTGTTCCTCTACTTCGGCGCGGCGACCCTACTCGGCGCGACCGCGCCGGCCCTCGGCGGTGTCGCCGTCGCCGGGCTCGCGGCGCTGGTTCCCGCGCTGGCCGGTGCGGCGCTGCTGCTCACGCGGATGGCTCGCCGCTCGAGTCCAGCGCAGCCCCGTACAGTCCGCCACCCTGACGCAACAGATCCAGCAGTGGTTCCCGCAGCGCCTGCAGACCGCTCGAGTCTCCGGCCGCGATCCGAGCGGTGACCATCGAACCGACCGCCGCGGCCAGGGCCTGACAGGCGAAACGCTGCTGGTCGGTCCGCGCGTCGAGCACGGCGGCGATCAACTCGACGAATCGCTCTTGCAGCTGGGCCCGGCGCGCGATGGCGGCCGACCCCACCGCGAAGACCTCGACCAAGAACAACCGCGCGCTGGCCGGGTAGTCCACCAGATACTGGAGATAGGCGCGCAGGATCCGATCCATCCGAGCCACGGCGTCGGTATCGGCCGCCGCGTCTTCTCTCTCGGTGGCGTCGGCGATCCGGTCGAGCAACAAATGCACCGCGCGCTGATAGGCCGCTTCGAAACAGTCTTCTTTGGAGCGGAACTGCTCGTAGAACGTCTCCCTGGACACGCAAGCCCGCTTGAGGATCGCCGCGACCGACGTTCCGATGTAACCGTTCTCGGCCATGGCCTCCGCCGTCGCGACGAGGATTCGTTCGCGCTGCGAAGCGATCACCTGCTCCCGTGGCAGGCCGTGCCTACCTCGGGGGAGGCGTGCGCTGGTGGCCGATTCGGTCATTCGGTGACTCCGGGTGTTCGGTCGAGCTGACTGGGCTGTTCCATTCTGCTCGGTCGGTTCCGCCGACTTGCCGGAAAGGGCCCGCGCCGGAAACGAGTCGCGGGAGCCGTGCAGGGCCGTTCGCCGCGTACCGGTTAGGGTGCCATTGACGAAGGGCCAACTGGCTGTCACAAACGAGAGGACCATCGTGGAGATTTCGGGTTCCGCCGCCATTGTCACCGGAGGCGCATCGGGCCTCGGCGCCGCCACCGCCAAGCGTCTCGCCGATCTCGGCGCCACCGTCTTCGGGCTGGATGTACCGCAGTCGATCGAGCGCGCCGGCGACAACGTGCCCGCCGGGGTCACCCTCATTCCCGCCGATGTCACCAGCAACGACGAGGTCGGCGCGGCCGTCGCGCAGGTCGTCGAGTCCGGCGCCCCGCTGCGCATCGTGGTCAACTGCGCCGGTGTCGGCTGGGCGGGCCGCATCCTGTCCAAGAACGGCCCGCACGACTTGGAGCTGTTCCGCACGGTCATCACGGTCAACCTGCTCGGCACCTTCAACGTCATGCGGCTGGCCGCCGACGCGATCGCCAAGACCGACGCCGTGGACGAGTACGGCCAGCGCGGCGTCATCATCAACACCGCCTCGGTCGCCGCGTTCGAGGGGCAGATCGGTCAGATCGCCTACTCGGCGTCCAAGGGCGGCGTGCACGGTATGACGGTTCCGGCAGCGCGCGATCTGGCCCAGTTCGGCATCCGGGTGAACACCATCGCTCCCGGCATCATCGACACCCCGATGCTCGCCGGCGTCACCGAGGAGTACCGCAAAGGCCTCGAGGCGGGCGTGCCCTTCCCGTCCCGCCTCGGCCGTCCGGACGAGTACGCGCAGCTGACGCAGTACATCGTCGAGCACGACTACCTCAACGGCGAGACCATCCGCATGGACGGCGCGCTGCGCATGGCGCCGCGGTAATTCCGCTCCGCAGTCCCGGCAGCGCGTGACCCTTCACCGAAGGGTCGCGCGCTGTTCTCATTCCCCCGATTTGTGGCCGATGCCGAGGTAGGCCGTGGTGGACAACGGGCAGTGTGGCCGGTACTTCTCGGCGAGAAACGCTTTCATGACGGCGGCGCGCCGCGCCCAGACCTCCGCGCTCACGTTGTGACGCATGAGTTCCAACGGGGCGCTGCTGCGCACCATGGTCTCCCACATCTCCTCGGGGCTGCCGAAGGTGAGCGCGATCGAATGCCGCTGGATGGACACGGCTTCGAAGCCCGCACCGCGCATCTCCGATTCGAAGACCTCCGGGTTCTCCAGGCTCAGGAAGTTCGGTTGCGGCTCCTGGATGTCCGGGTCGGCCGCGGTCAAGGCACCGAACATCATCCGCATCAGCGGCGAGTCCGCGATCGGCGCCCAGCTCGACACCACCGCCGTCCCGCCCGGCCGCAACACTCGGAACAGCTCGGCGAACCCACGAGCGCGGTCCGGGAAGAACATCAGTCCGAACATGGAGAACCCGGCGTCGAAATGGTCGGATTCGTACGGCAGTTCTTGTCCGTCACCCACTTGCGCCCGGATATTCACCAGCCCGGCGGCAGCGGCGTTCTTCGCCAAGCGCGCGATCATCGACTCCGCGAAATCGATGGCGTCGACCTGCGCCACGTGACCCGCGGCCAGCAGGCTGAGCGTGCCCGGCCCCGCCGCGACATCCACGATGCGCGATTCCGGCGAGAGCGAGGCGAACTCGAGCGCCCGCGCCGAGAACGGTTGCATTATCGCGGGTGCGAACTCGTCATATCCGTCGGCGACGAGATCCCACGGCTCGGCGACGGCAAGCGGGTTTGCGGACATGTCGTGACGATCCTTTCAGGCATCCACATCTAACCGCGCCACCCGGGGGCGAACTCCCCAGTCCTGCGAATATGCCATCCCGCCCGTCACCGTAACCGAGAAATGGCCGAAACGCCGCCGACCGCACCGGCCGCGACCGGAGGACATCGCTGGTCCTCCGGTCGCGGATGGTTCAGAGAGTGCGAGTGAGCCGATCGGTGAGGATGTGGGCGAAGTGCGCCGGATCCTTGAGTTCACCGCCCTCGGCGAGCACCGCCGTGCCGAACAGCAGTTCGGCGGTTTCCGACAGCTCGGTCGCCGTGCCGGCGTCGGCCTTCTCCCGCTCGGCCGCGTACGCGTCGCGCAGGCCGGTGACCAGCGGGTGGGTCGGGTTGAGTTCCAGAATCCGCTTGCTCTCCGGCAGCGCCTGGCCCGAGGCGCGATACATCCGCTCCAGCATCGGCGTGAAGTCGAACACGTCACCGACCAGGCAAGCCGGAGAGGTGGTGAGCCGGTTGGTCAGGCGCACCTCCTTGACGTTCTCCTCCAGCGTCTTGCCCAGCCACGTGAGGACATCGGCGAAGTCCTTGTCCTGCTGCTCGCGCAGCGCCTCGGAGGCCTTCTTCTCCTCCTCGGTCTCCAGATCGACCTCGCCCTTGGCGATGGACTGGAACGCCTTGCCGTCGAATTCCGGTACGGAACCGACCCACATCTCGTCGACCGGGTCGGTCAGGATCAGCACCTCGCGGCCCTTGGCCTTGAACGCCTCCAGATGCGGGGAGCTCTCGACCTGCTGACGGGTCTCGCCGGTCATGTAGTAGATCGTGTCCTGCCCCTCGGGCATCCGCTCCACGTACTGGGCCAGCGTGGTCAGCTCGGTCTCGGAGTTCGTCGAGGCGAACGAGGAGACCTGGAGGATGGTGTCGCGGTTGTCGAAGTCCGAGAGCAGGCCCTCCTTCAGGACGCGGCCGAACTCCTTCCAGAAGGTCTGGTAGCCGGCCTGGTCCTCGGCGCCCTGCAGATCCTTGACCGTGGACAGCACCTTCTTCACCAGACGCTTGCGGATCATCTGGATCTGCCGGTCCTGCTGGAGGATCTCCCGGGAGACGTTGAGCGACAGATCCTGCGCGTCCACCACGCCCTTGACGAAGCGCAGGTACTCCGGCATCAGCTCTTCGCAGTTGTCCATGATGAACACCCGCTTGACGTAGAGCTGGACGCCGCGCTTGTGCTCGCGGGTGAACAGGTCGAACGGCGCGTGCGAGGGGATGAACAGCAGCGCCTGGTACTCGAACGTGCCCTCGGCCTTCAGCGGGATGATCTCCAGCGGATCGTCCCAGCCGTGACTGACGTGCTTGTAGAACTCCTTGTACTCCTCGTCGGAGACCTCGCTCTTGGGGCGCGTCCACAGCGCCTTCATGGAGTTGAGCGTCTGGTCCTCGAGGATCGTCTTCTCCTCGGCGGCCTCTCCTTCGCCCTCGGTGACGGTCCGCTCCACCTGCATGCGGATCGGCCAGGAGATGAAGTCGGAGTACTTCTTGACGATCTCGCGCAGCTTCCACTCCAGCGTGTAGTCGAAGAGGTGATCCTCCTCGTCCACCGGCTTGAGGTGGAGCGCGACCGACGTGCCCTGCGGGGCCTCGTCGAGTTCGGAGATCGTGTAAGTGGAGCTGCCCGCGTTCGACTCCCACCGGGTGGCGGTGGCCTCGCCCGCGCGGCGGGTGGTCAGGGTGACCTTGTCGGCCACCATGAAGGTCGAATAGAAACCGATGCCGAACTGGCCGATCAGCTCCTCGGCGGCGGCCTCGGACTTGGCCTCGTTCAGCTTCCTGCGCAGCTCGGCGGTACCGGACTTGGCGAGGGTGCCGATCAGATCGACGACCTCGGCGCGCGACATGCCGATGCCGTTGTCCCGGACGGTCAGGATCCGCTCGTCCTTGTCGACCTCCAGCTCGATGTGCAGGTCGGAGGTGTCGACGTGCAGATCCTTGTCTCGGAAGGACTCCAGCCGCAGCTTGTCCAGCGCGTCGGAGGAGTTCGAGATCAGCTCCCGCAGGAAGGTGTCCTTGTTGGAGTAGACGGAATGGATCATCAGCTCGAGCAGCTGATGAGTCTCTGCCTGGAACTCGAGTTGTTCGACGTGCTCTGTCACGGTCGCGATGGTACCGCCGTGCGCTGACTACGGAGCCGAAGGTGGGGCCGCCGCGTAACCCGCGACGGTCCCGGGCGACCGCGCATCGGGAACCTGCCGGAAATCGGCGAGACCGGCAACCTCCGCGTCGGCGCGGGTGGTCATCCATTCGCGCAGCACCTGGGTGGCGCGGACGTCGTCCTCGTTGTACTCCAGCAAACGGGTGCGCTGGGTCGCGTCGGGCGTGGCGCCGTCGTAGCCGACCGCGAGCCGGTACCAGCTCATCGACGCCTCGCCGCTCGCCTCGGGATCACGCCACGAGAACCCGGCGACCGGCGCGATCTTCTTCAACCCCTTGCCGTTCGGGCAGATGAACTGGTCGGAGACGGCTTGGAACATGTCCACCCATTGCGGTCCGTCCACGAACGCGCGCACCTGCTCCACCGTCGGCACGCCGGGCCTGCCCGCGAACCGGCGCGCCGATTCGTACAGCCACTTGTCTTCCGCCGTGCGCGAATAGCAGTACGCGGCAAATGTTCTGCCCGTCGCGGTCGCCTCGGCGCGCACCGTCATCAGCCAGGTCCAGAACTCGCCGAAAGAGCGGCCCTCGTCCTCGGTGGGCAACGGATCCCAGGTGACGAACGGGCGGTACACGCCGTTCAGCAGCGTTCCCCACAGGTACGCGCCGTACTCCTGGAAGCTCTCCAGATCGACGTCGACCTCCACATCCGCCCGCCGCACTTGCACGCTCTCGACCCGCCGCACCAGCGGGGCGCCGACGATCCACGCCCGCGCGGTGACCACGGCCTCGTCGAACGGGCCGTGCTGCCAATCCTCGGGCTCCTCACCCACCCACGCGGCGAGTTCATCGATGGTCTCGACGTTGTGCCTGCGCAGCACCTCGGCGCGGGAGCCGGGCGCCACCAGGCTGACGTCACGATGCTCGATCAGCCAGCCCTCGCAGCTCGGGCCATCGACTCCTCGCGTCCACCACGGGCACTGCCTGCACTCGGGCACCTTCGACGGGATGGTGGGCAGCTCGCCGCGCACCACCGCGATCCGGTCGGCGTAGCGGCGGTCGTAATCGGCCAGCAGCGGCGCCAGGTCGTGGACCAGGATGCGATCGAAATCGAAGCCGATGACGCCGCCGACCAGCGCGGGGCTGGCCAGGCCGTGCCGTTGCAGCATCCGGTGCAGGTGGGCGAGCCGCTGTTGGTCGCGGGGCTGCTGGCGTAGCTTGCGGTGCGGATCCGGTTGCGGGTCCCAGTGATACGGGTCCGAGGTGGTGGGGTGGAAGTCGGCGCGCTCGGGTTGACGCGGGTCGGTCACCTTGTGGTTCACCACGATGATCGGGATGTAGCCGCCGCGTTCGACGTCGCGCAGCAGGATCTCCGAACCTCCGCGCCTGCCGGTGTCCGGCTCCTGCGGTAGCAGTCCGCCCCAGATGTGCCGTGCCCCGATTTCGCACGCGCGCATCGTCGCTTCGGCGCGCTCGGCGGCGCGCAGTCCGGGATCGATCACCACCCAGGCATCGGGGTCCGCGCCGACCAGCGCGTCGCGCACTCGGGCGCGGTGTGCGACGGCGGCGTCCCGGCGCTGGCGTACGCCCGCGTCCTCGACGATCCCCGCCAATGCCTCGGGGTGCGCGGCGTCCATACGCAGGCGATGGCGGCAGCCGATCAGCGCCCTGGCATCGATGAAGGCGGCCGGCACGTCGGTGGCCCGATCCACGGCCGTTCCGTTGCGCTTGCGACCATCCCGGTCACCGATGTCCGAATCCACGCTAAGCAGTATGGTCCCTCCCCCCGACAGTGTTGAATTTCAGCGCTGTGTTGGATTGGCCGCGACTTCGTCGCGGCGTGTTCGCGGCCCCCTCTTGGCTCGCGTCCGAGCGACCGCCGCTGGCGACTTCGTCGCGGACGCAGCGGCCACTCGGACGCGAGCCGGGCCGCGAACGGCGGATGCTCGGTCTCGCTTCGCTCGAAACCGGGGGTTGCGGTGCGCTGGGCGCGTCCCGGGGTTGCAGTGCGCTGGGCGCGTAGGGCGGTGACCCGCACATACGCGGTACTCACATTGGCGATCGCGTCGACCCCACTGCCGACAACACCACTTCACTTCGAACCACGGAGCGCGCCGCTCGGTACGGACGATGTTCCAGGCGGTGGTGCGGCGTGGCCGCTCGACGTCGACCAGCACGGCACCGGATGGAGAAAGGAAGCCTTGCCGACCAGTCGCTCGGCTGGGATGGGAATTGCCGGGCGCCGTGCGCGCGGGCCGCACTACCCTCGCAGCTGACGGCGTGGACCCGATAGGGTAACGGCAAAGCGTGTGACATGGGCGGACGGGCTTCCCCGGCGTCGTACTGCCATGGCGAACCAGCATGACGGAGGGCCTTCGATGGGGTTGTTCACGAAGCGCAAGCGGCGGCCGAGCCGCAGGGCCGAGGCGAAAGCCCTCAAGCACAAGGCCGTGATGGAGGCCAAGCTCGTCGCGAAGAACGACCGCAAAGCGCGCCGGGCCGAGGCCCGCACCCAGCGCAAGGTCGCCAAGGCGCAGATCGCGACGTTCCAGGCGGAGGAGAAGGCCGCGCTCAAGGTGGCGGCCAAGGCCGAACGCGATCCGTTCAGCGCCGGTCAGGTGAAGAAATACCTCGGGGTGGCCCGTGTGCTCATCCCGGTACTCGCTCCGCTCGCCTACCGCGGCGCGACCTTCCTGCGCGGACAGCTCGACACCCGCCGCGCCCAACAGCTCGGCGTCGGCATCGACCAGCTCGGCGACTTCACCGGACACGGCGCGAAGCTGCAGGCGCGGATCACGAATGCCGAAGCGGCGCTGACGAAGATCGGCTCGCAGGACGGCAAGGACAAGGGCGAGGCGCAGAAGTTCGTCGCCGCCACCAAGGACCGCCTCGGCAGCCTGACGGCCGCCGTGCACACCTCCGACCAGATGCCCGCCAATCGCCGCCGTTCCGTGCATGCGTCGATCTCCCACGAGCTGTCCGGGATCGAGTCGGACATTCTGGCCCGGCTCGGCGTGCGCTGAGTTTCCTCGTCCCGATGTCTCCGCACCCGATCACCGGCCACCTGCGTGGCGGCCTGGTCGGCGTGCTGGTCGGCGTGCTCGCCGTCGCCGCACACGGTGCGGCGGGTGGCGGTGCGCCGGGCTCCACCGAGCTGACGCTGCTGTTGCTGATCGCCACCGGAGTCGGCTCGGCCGCGGGAACCCCGCGAGCATGCCCGCGCCCGTCCGTCGTGGCCGGGCTGCTCGGCGCGGGCCAGCTGCTGAGCCACGCCGCGCTGTCGGTGCTGGTCGACCACGACCATTCCGGAACCACGGACGCCACAACGATTTTCCCGCTGCCGACCGGATGGATGCTGCTCGCGCACACCGTCGCGACGATCGGTTGCGCGGCACTGATCGTCCTCGCTGAGCGACTTCTGGCCGCCGCCTCCGGTGCACTGCGCGTGATTCTCGCTCCGCCGCGGCGGATGCGAATCGCCGGCGCGCCGCTCTGGGCTGATCCCGGCCTACCGCCCTATCGCTGTGCTCCGCTGGGTGCGCTCGGTCCTCGCGCGCCGCCGGTGTCGGTCTGATCCTTCGACACCCATTCCTCTCGCACAGGAGACCTCAGCATGCCCAGCTCGATTTCGCGCGCCGTCACGACGACGGTCGCCACAACGGCACTCGTTCTGCTCGCGGGCGGCGCCGCCGCGGCACACGTCACGGTGGACGCGCCCGGCGCGGCGCAAGGCGGATACGCCGTCGCCACCTTCCGGGTGCCCACCGAATCGGACACCGCCAGCACCACCGCGCTCACCGTCACCCTGCCCAACTTGAAATCCGCTCGGAACGAACCGATTCCGGGATGGTCGGCCAAGGTCGAACGCAACGACAAGAAGGAGATCACCGCGATCACCTGGACCGCCGATCCCGGCGCACCGGGCATTCCGCCCGGACAGTTCCAGCGTTTCGCGCTGTCCGTCGGCCCACTGCCCGCCCTGGACTCGGTGAGCTTCCCCGCCAAGCAGACCTATTCCGACGGCAAGGTGGTCAACTGGGATCAACCGGTCCAGAAGAACGGCGACGAACCGGAACATCCGGCCCCGTCGATCACCCTGGCCGCCGCGAAAGACCACGCGGACGGGCACGCGGTGAGCAGCGAAGCCGAAGACGAAGACGCCGACCACGAGGACCAGACGGCCCGCTGGCTCGGCGGGATCGGTCTGGCCCTCGGCTTGCTCGGTGTCGCGCTCGGCGTCGGCAACGTGATCCGCGGGCGGCGCGCATGAGCCGCCGCCTCCTCGCCGCCCTCGTGGCGGGACTGTTTCTGCTCGGGTTCGGCATCGCCGCAACGGGAGTCGCCGCCGCGCACTCCGCCGCGACCGGCAGCGTCCCGGAGGACAACGCGACCGTAGAGGCGGGCCCAGTCCGCGCCAGCGTCACGTTCAACGAGGAACTCCAGCCCAGCTTCCCGTCGCTCACCGTCGTCGGACCGGACGGCAATCTGTGGTCCAAGGGCGATCCGGTGGTCGAGGGCAAGACGGTAAGCGTCGCCGTAGGCGAGCTGGGCCCGGTCGGCGAATACACCATCGCCTATCGGGTGACCTCGGCCGACGGCCACCCGGTCAGCGGCAAACGGCACTTCACGCTGGGCAAGCCGGGCAACGGCACGCCGGGGCCGAAGCCGAACGCGAAGGCGAACGACAGCTCGGACGGCTCGGACGGGATCCCGCTGTGGGTGTTCGTCGTCGGCGCGGTCGTGTTGTTCGGCGGCGGGCTCGCGTTCGCCTTGTTCGGCGGCAGGAGCCGCGACCAGAAGCGGTGAGCGACGTGAAGACCGGCGGCCGGGACGGCGCTCGGCGCGCCCCCGGCCGGATGCCGTGGCCCGCGGTGTTGCTGACCTTCCCGGCCGGGCTGCTTGGCGTCGTACTCGCCTGGGTCCTGATCCTTCCTGGACCGCTGCCGGGGGAGGCCGTGGTCCGGGTGGTCGCGGACGGTGTCGGGGCCACCGCGCTCGGGTTGGCCGCGCTGCCCAGAGTGGCGCCGCGCTCGCGGACACCGTGGCGGCTGCTCGCGGTGCTCGCCGGCATCTGGGCGGTGGCCGAATTCGCCGTGCTGGTCTTCGAGGCCGCGGAGGTGGTCGGCGTTCCGGTGAGCCGACTCGGCGCCGGAGAGTTCGGCACCTATCTGGTCGACGTCAGCGGCGGGCAGGTCGGGATCGCGATCCTGGTCGGCGTCGCGACGGTGGCCGGTGGATCGGCGCTGGCCTTCCGGCGGCCCGAGTCGGCCTCCGCCGATCTGGTGCTGGTGTTCGCGGCGGTCGCGCTGGCGTTGCGGCCGATCACCGGGCACATGTCGCAACAGGCGTTCGGGTCGGTTCTCGCCGCGGTGCACGCGTTGGCGGCGGGCGCCTGGTTCGGGTTGCTGGTCGCGCTGGCGCTGGTCGTGCGGACCCGCGGCGAGTGGGCGGCCGTGCTGCCCAGGTATTCGGCGGTGGCGCTGCCCCTGGTGGCGGTCGTGGCGGTGACGGGGCTGCTCAACGGGCTGATCCGGGTCGGTGGGGTGGCTCCGTTCGTCAGCACCGGTTACGGCCGGATTCTGCTCGCCAAGACCGTGGTGCTGCTCGGCTTGCTGGCGCTCGGCTGGTGGTGGCGGCGCAGTTGGGTGCCGAAGGCGGCGGACCACCGGATGGACGCGAAGGACTCGCTGCGCCGCGCGGTAGCCGAGGTGGTCGTGATGGCGCTCGCCTTCGGCCTCGCCGCGACTCTCGCGGTAACAGCCTGAGCCGCGGCTCCGCGTCCCGAGTTACGCGTACCTCCGCCGTCGCTCCGGCCCTGCGCGGGCCGAGGGCGGACTGCGTCCGACCGCACCCGTTAAGGTCTGCGCATGACCGAAGTGAAGATCGTCGAGGATTGCGTGGCCTCGGCGGAGTCCGCGTTCGCCTACGTGAACGACTACCGGAACCTGTCGCGGTTCCTGCACGGTATCCAGTCCTTCACCCCGGTCGGGGAGCAGACCGAAGGCGTCGGCGCCACCTTCGACGGGCACATGAAACTGGGGCCCGCCTCGCTGAAGTCGCGGATCCGAGTGATCCGCTGGGAGAGGGACTTCGCCATCGGCGTCGAGTCCATCAAGGGTTTCGACGTCGAATCCACCTTCTTGTTCCACGCCAAGGGCGACAGGTTGTGCACGGTCGACGCGATCGTGGACTTCCGGGTGCCAGGCGGCTTGGCGGGACGGGCCCTCGGCAAGACCATCGAGCCGTTCGTCAAGATCGCCGTGCAGCACACCACCCACAACCTCGTCACCCAGATAGCGGCGTTCCACGCGCGCTCTGTTTGATTTGCCGCGACTTCGGCTCGGGCTGCCACCGGTTGTCGGACCGTAGGTGGGGCTCGGGCTGTCATGCTGGAGGGGTGAGTGCTACACCCTCGGTCGGACAGCGGATCGGTTATATCTTCGGCAGGACCCTGCCGGAATCGATGTCCGATTGGGTGCGGGAGGATCTGGTCGGGCCGGGCGCTACGCGGCGTTACCTGCTGCGGTTTCTGGTGCCGGTGCTTCCGGTGCTCATGCTGTTCCTGTTGCTGCCCGGCCCCCTGTGGATGGGTCTGGCGATGATGGCGCTGTTGTACATCCCGCTGATCTACTTCACCGTGGCGCTGCTGTACGTCTACCGGCGCCATCGGCTGATCAAGCACGGTCTCGACCCCGCGCTCGCGGATGCCGACGCCCGCCGCCGGGGCGAGCGTGAGCGGCTGGAGTACGAGCGCCGACACGGACGTGGATGACCCGCATCGAGACCTGGCGGTGCCTTATACCACAGGCATAGCCTGGAGGCATGAAAACCCCCACGTTGACGCAGCGGATCGCCTACGATCTCGGCCGCGAGCTCCCCGAGGAGCTGCACGAGTGGGTTACCCACGACCTCGTCGGACACGGGGCCATGGAACGCTATCTCGTCCGCTTCATCGGGCCGATCATCCCGTTCTTCGCCCTGGTACTGCTGTTCCCCGGGCCGATGCCGCTGAAGATCGGCTTGATCGTGATGATGATCGTTCCGCTGATCGTCTTCACGGTCGCGCTGAGTTACGTCTGGCGCCGCTTCCGCTTGGTCCAGCACGGCCTGAACCCCGACCTGGTCGACCACGGAAAGTGCACCGAACACGACCGCGACCTGTACGAACTGCGCTACGGCCACAGATAACGCCGCCGCCCCCAGAAGTAACGCGCCGATCGACCACGCGCTAGGGCAGCCGACGCCCATCGACCGAAGCCTGACGCTCGGACGCGAGCCATAGGGGGGCCGCAAACACCCAGCGCCGCAGGCGCTGGAAAATGAACGCCATGACGGAATCGCAGAATGTAATCGCCACCGCAGATCTGGCCGACGAGATCGGCCCGGAGATCCGCAGCTGCGACACGCAGTTCATCCAGTTCGGCGGGCGGGCGGCATTCTCCGGACGCATCACCACGATCCGTTGCTTCCAGGACAATCTGCTGGTCAAGCAGACGCTCGGCGAGCCGGGCGACGGCAAGGTACTGGTGGTGGACGGCGGTGCGAGCGTGCACACGGCGCTGGTCGGCGACATCATCGCCGGGCGCGGCGTGGAGAACGGCTGGGCGGGCGTCATCGTCAACGGCGCCGTTCGCGACTCCGCCATCCTGCGCACCCTGGACATCGGCATCAAGGCGCTGGGCACCAACCCACGCAAGAGCACCCAGACCGGCAGCGGCGACCGCGATGTACCGGTCGAGTTCGGCGGGGTCACCTTCGTCCCCGGCGACATGCTCTACAGCGACCACGACGGCATCGTGGTACGCGCCGAGGATTGAGCCGGTGCGGCGGCGCGCCCGAATCCGCCCGTTCGCCGCGACCCGGCGGCGATCAGGCGGACACGATCGCCTTGTGACCGGCGAGCGCGACCACATCACCGATGTGCAGTTGCCGCCCGCGCCGCAGTTCCACCTCGTCGTTCACCCGCACCAATCCGGCGGCGATCACCGTCTTCGCCTCCGAACCCGAATCGATCAGGTTGGCCAGCTTCAGAAACTGGCCGAGCCGAATAACGTCGTCATCGATCGGTACTTCGACTGGTTCCGACATGGGGTAAATACTTACTACCCCATCCGAACTCGCCGAACACCGCCCCAGGTCCCCAGCGATCTCCGGGCAACTATGCCGCACTCCCGCTCCGCGCAGAAATCGGAACGTCTCTACCGTATGCAACGAATTCACACCGATTTGGTCGGCCGCTCCGCCCAGGTCAGCGCGGAATCACAAAAGTTCGTCGTCGAGCCTTCTCGGCGGCGAACACGCCGCGCTCGAGTCCGGACCGTACAAACACCGCACAAACACGCGCGCCGCAGGCTTGGCAAATCCGACACACTCACGTACACACTGGTTCCGTGACCTCCACGCAAGCCCAGCAACACCTCGACACCGCACCACCGGCGGATAAACCGACTCCGCCGGTTCCACACCGTGGTCATGGCCGACTTTCGGAAGTGCCGCATATCGCGGGTTTGACGCTCGGTGTATTCGCGGTGCTGTGCTTCCTGTGGAGCCTCTCGCCCGCGCTGCGTTTCCTGACCCAGGTGCCGCGCCGCTATATCGATACCTATTACTTCGACGCGCCGGACACGAACCTGATGTGGGCGCTGGTGGTCGGGCTGACGGCCGGCGCGATCACCAGCCGCAAACGGATCGCCTGGTGGTTGCTGATCGGCTATCTCGCGATCTACACGGTGGTCAACGCCATGGCCTTCGCCGAGCGCGGCAGTATTCACGCGCTGGTGGCGATGGTGGTGCACCTAGCCGTGATCGGCGTGCTCATCGCGGCATGGCCGGAGTTCTACACCAAGGTGCGCCGCGGCGCCGGGTGGAAAGCGCTCGGCGTGCTGGTCGGTGGACTGGCGATCGGCGCGCTGCTGGGGTGGGGACTCGTGGAAATGTTCCCCGGCAGTCTTCCGCCGGGCCTGCAGCGGCCTGGGTGGGCGATCTACCGGGTGACCGCGGCGGTGCTGGCGGACAACGAGCACTTCGACGGACATCCACGACCGTTCGTCAACTTCCTGCTCGGCCTGTTCGGCGCTGTCGCGCTGCTGGCCGCGGTGGTCATCCTGCTGCGCTCGCAGCGGGCGGCGAACGCGATGACCGGCACCGACGAGTCGGCGCTGCGCGGACTGCTGGAGCGCTCGGACGTGGAGGATTCGCTCGGCTACTTCGCCACCCGCCGGGACAAGGGGGTGGTGTTCGCGCCGAGCGGCAAGGCGGCGGTGACCTATCGGGTGGAACTGGGCGTCTCCCTGGCCAGTGGTGACCCGATCGGCATCCGCGAGGCATGGCCGCAGGCCATCGATGCCTGGCTGCGGGAGGCCGATCAGTTCGGTTGGGCGCCCGCGGTGATGGGCGCGAGCGAGGTCGGGGCGACGGCGTACCGGCGGGCGGGTCTTTCCGCGCTGCGCCTCGGTGACGAAGCCATTCTGGATACCAGGAACTTCTCACTGGCCGGACCCGAGATGAAGCCGGTGCGTCAGGCCGCCAACCGGCTGCGCAAGCACGGTGTCGTGGTCCGCATCCGCAGGCATCGCGATATCCCCGCCGAAGAGTTCCGCAGGATCATCGCCCGCGCCGATGCCTGGCGCGACACCGAGACCGAGCGCGGGTTCTCCATGGCGCTGGGCAGGCTGGGCGATGCGCTGGACGGCGACTGCTTGCTGGTCGAGGCCGTCAATCCGCAGGACCGGGTGCTCGGCATGCTGTCGCTGGTGCCGTGGGGCCGCACCGGCGTCTCGCTGGAGCTGATGCGCCGCGACCCCGGGGGTCCCAACGGCGTGATGGAGCTGATGATCTCGCAGCTCGCGCTGCATTCCGAGCTGTACGGCATCACCAAGGTATCGCTGAACTTCGCGGTGTTCCGCTCGGTGTTCGAGGAGGGCGGCCGGATCGGAGCCGGTCCCGTGCTGCGCTTGTGGCGCGGCGTGCTGCTGTTCTTCTCCCGCTGGTGGCAGTTGGAGGCGCTGTATCGCTCGAATGTGAAGTATCAGCCGCACTGGGTGCCCCGGTTCTTCCTGTTCGAAGATCGCAGGCACCTCCCCCGCGTCGCGATGGCCAGCGCGCTGGCGGAGGGCTTCCTGCCCCGGTTCGGCAAGGAGCCGGACACCGCGATCCACACCGGCGAACATGTCGCGGTGCCCGCCACCGTGACGGGCCTGCACACCGACGGCAGCGCGCCGGATATCCCCGAGCACGAGAGTGCGGAGCAGTTGCCACGCAGACCTGAACAGGTTCGCGTGCGCATGGACAAACTGGCGCGGCTGACGGATTCCGGCATAGATCCCTATCCCGTCGCCTACCCGCCGACGCACACCGTCGCCGATGCGCGGCGTTCCCCGCGCGGCACCACGGTCCGGGTCTGCGGCAGGTTGCTGCGCATCCGCGACTACGGCGGCGTGATCTTCGCGGTGGTCCGCGACTGGACCGACGACATCCAACTCGTCATCGATCGCGACCGGGTCGGCGCCTCCCGAAGCGCCGAGTTCGGCGAGTTCTTCGATCTGGGCGACCTGATCGAGGTGAGCGGTCAGATCGGGGCCAGCAGGCGCGGTGAGCTGTCGCTGCTCGCGGCGGACTGGCGGATGCTGGGCAAATGCCTGCACCCGCTACCGGACAAGTGGAAGGGACTGGCCGATCCCGAGGCCAGGGTGCGGCAGCGCTACGTCGACATGGCGATCAACACCGAGATCCGCGAGGTGCTGGCCAAACGGAGCGCGGTGATGCGCTCGCTGCGGGACTCGCTGAACTCCCTGGGTTACCTGGAAGTGGAGACGCCGATCCTGCAACAGGTGCACGGCGGCGCCAACGCCACGCCGTTCCTCACCCACATCAACGCCTACGACCTCGACCTGTACCTGCGCATCGCCCCCGAGCTGTATCTGAAGCGGCTGTGCGTCGGCGGAATGGAGAAGGTGTTCGAGATCGGGCGCACCTTCCGCAACGAGGGCGTCGACTTCAGCCACAATCCCGAGTTCACCATTCTCGAGGCCTATGAGGCGCACAGCGACTACGAGCGCATGATGCACACCTGCCGACGGCTGATCCAGAACGCCGCGATCGCGGCCAACGGCGCCATGGTGGCCCTGCGGCCCCGTGGCGACGGGACCTTCGAGGAGGTGGACATCTCCGGCGAGTGGCGGGTGCGGACGGTGCACGGCGCGGTGTCGGAGGCGATCGGTACGGAGATCACACCCGAGACCGAGGTCGAGGAGTTGCGCCAACTGTGCGAAAAGGCCGAGGTGCCCTGTCAGCACGGCTGGGACGCCGGACAGGTGGTGCTGGAGATGTACGAGCACTTGGTCGAATCCCACACCCAGGAGCCGACTTTCTACATAAACTTCCCGACTTCGGTGTCCCCGTTGACCAGACAGCACCGCAGCATCCCGGGCGTGACCGAGCGCTGGGACCTGGTCGCCTGGGGTGTCGAACTCGGCACCGCCTACAGCGAACTCACCGATCCCGTGGAGCAGCGCCGCAGGCTCACCGAGCAGTCACTGCTCGCGGCCAACGGTGATCCCGAGGCGATGGAGCTCGACGAGGACTTCTTACAGGCGCTCGAGCACGCCATGCCGCCGACCGGCGGGCTCGGCATGGGCGTGGACCGGATCGTCATGCTGATCACCGGACGCAGCATCCGCGAGACACTGCCGTTCCCCTTGGTGAAACCACGCTGACCGAGCCTTCGTCCTGGAAGGATCCTCATCGAACGAATCGGACCGCTACCCTTGGAGGTTCGGCCCCGGGAGGAGGCCGCGACACCGAAGGGGTTCGGATATGTACCTTGATCTGCTGACGAACGCGAGTCTGCTGGACCACACCGTATGGGCCAGCCCCGACACCTGGAACTCCGCGCTCGAGTTGGCCGCCAAAAAGAAGAAGAGCAGGGGCGGCGGCGGCCTGATCATCGGCGCACTCTGCTGCCTGCTGGTGGTCGCCCTGATCATCGGCGGCATCTACCTGCTGACCAAGCGCAGGAAGAACAACTAACGACAGACACCGACGGCCCGGCTTCGCGATACGAACCGTGCCGTCGTCGCTGTGGTCTCAGGCGCGCTCGGATGCCGATTCCGTCGCCACTGGCGGCTCTTGGCCGGGTCGGCCAACCGAGCCGTACCGACCTTTTCTACAACCGATCGGTCTCGGTGAGATCGATATCCAGATCGAACGGCACGGTCAGCTTCAGGCGATCGTGGTGAATTCCGGTAAGCGCGTACGTCTTCGTGGCCGGATCCAGTTCGTACACGTAGACGACGGGGCGGCCATCCACGTTCTCCACTCGCCAGAAGTGAGCGATGCCCGCGCGGGCATAGAGTTGCGGCTTCCGCTCGCGATCCCGGGTGCGGGATTCCGCCGACACCACCTCGACTGCCAAGACGACGTCATCGGCGAGATAGGAGGTGAGTTCGGGACCGCCGTCACGGTCGGCGTGGATGACGACCAGGTCGGGTTCCGGACGCTGGTCCCGCCCGAGCGTCACTGTCATTTCCCGCCGCACCCGAAGGTGCGCCGGGGCGAAATGGCGGAGCACGGAGTCGAGCAGCGTGATCACCAACATGTGGAACTTCGCCTGCGGACTCACGAAGACGAGACTCCCGTCGATCAGCTCGGTGTGCGGGGGAAGGTCTGGCAGGCGATCGAGATCCTCGGCGACGAACCCGCCCGGCGGCGGGCGCAGCCACTGCGGAAACGGCTCGACGGTCATGGTTCGAGTATGTCACCCCTGGTGGGCCGGACGAAGGGTCGATGGGGCCGGATGGAGTGGGCCAAGGGTATGCGGCAGAGTGGGGTGGGTGCAGTTGATTCTCGTTCGCCATGCCCAGCCGGTCCGGATGCTGACTTCGGGTGGGCCCGCCGATCCGGAGTTGGCCCCGGTAGGGCTGGAGCAGGCCGAGCGGGTGCCCGCGGCGCTCGGCCATTACCGGATCTCTCGGGTGGTGAGCAGCCCGCAGCGCCGGGCTCGGGAGACGGCGGCGCCGACCGCCACGAAACTGGGGCTCGGTGTCGATGTCGTCGACGACCTCGCCGAATACGATCGCGATCTACCGGCCTACATTCCCATCGAGGACGCGAAGGTCGAATTCCGCGACGCCTATGACCGGATCAAGGCCGGGCATCTTCCGGTGCAGGTGGACGGTGCGGCATTCAAGGCCAGGGTGTACGCCGCGGTCGCCGATATCGTCGCGGCCACCGATCCGGCCGACACTGTCGTCGCGTTCGCGCACGGCGGTGTGATCAACGTGCTGCTGCAAGAGGTCCTCGAGCTGGAGAGGCCGCTGACCTTCCCCATCGACTACTGCTCGATCACCCGCATCCTGTTCTCCCGCACGGGGCGCCGCACGGCCGCCACCGTCAACGAGAACGGGCACGTCTGGGACCTGTTGCCCCGCAATATCGCCTCGAGCTGAGCACTCACAGAGGATTGCCAGGCCGACCGCACCGGTGTCCCAGTCACGGGAGGTCCCTACGTTTTCGGTGCCTGCTCAGACCATGCCGGCGATCCGCTGATCGCCACGCGCTGAGTTATTCACAGCCGATTGCCAGGCCCGTCGCACCGATGTCCCAGTGACCGAACCTTCGATAGGACCGGTGAGCCGCTGCCGAACGGCGACTCACGGTTCGAGAGAAAGGAATTCCGTGTCGCTCTCCAAAACCGCTACGCCGCTGCGGCGTCTGGCCGGGGTCGCCGCGGCCGGTGCGCTGATCACCGTCCCGCTCGCGGCCCTCGCGGCGACCGCGTCCGCCGAAACCACCGCCGACCAGGCGCAGATCCAGCTAGTGGACGCGCCGCAGCAGGGCACCGACATCGACGGCGGCCCTCGTCATTTCGAACGTTTCGAACGGCACGACGGGCCGGACTGTGGGCCGGACAACGGCCCGTGGCGGGATGGCCCGCGGCAGAAGCACTTCTTCCATGTGCTTCCGCCCACCGGGTCCAGTTAGACCCTCCGGCCGCATCGAAAAGGGCCCACTTCCGAGTTTCGGAGGTGGGCCCTGTGGTTTCGGTGCCAGGTCAGGCCATGCCCGCGATCCAGTTGTGCATCCAGGAGATGGCCGTCTGGCCGCCACCCACCGGGTAGCTGCCGTACAGGGTATGCGCCTGCGACTTGTAGAAACGCTCCAGGTCCTTGACTCGCTGCTCGTTGGCCGAGTCGGTCAGCTGCGCCTGCAGGACCGGGACACCGCCCGAACTCATCAGATCGCCGAAGATGTTGCCCGCCTCGATCTGGTAGCGCCACATGTTGGCCGGATTGGCGTCCGACGCCTGGGCGAGGAAACCGGCGAACCGTGTGACGAAGTCCTCGGTCGCGGTGGCGCAGTAGAGGTCGTCGAGCGCGCAGATGGTGCGGGTGCGGTCACTGATCCAGCCGAAGCCGCCGACACGGGGACCACCGGCGCCCGCTCCCGGCGCGACCGGGCCGACCTGGATGTCGGTGGGCGAACGACGCGGATCGGAGATCAGGCCCACGCCGGCGATGCGGTCGGGCGGCACGACACCGAGGCCGGTGCCGATCTCGGCGGCGAGGTCACCGGCGGCGTCCGCGCCCTGGCTGTAGCCGACCAGCGCGATCTTGGTCGCACCGCACTGCTGCGCCATGTTCGCGATCAGGCCACGCGCGTTGTCGACCGCTTCCTTCTTGGAGTTGCCGTAAACCTCGCCCTCCCAGGGAAAGGCGGTCGCGGCATAGGTCACGTAGTCGACCTCCGCGGAGGACGGTAGGCCACGGGTGACGCCGGACAGCATGCCCGGCTGCGGGTTCTTTTCGTGCCCGGTCTCCCAGGTACCCGGGATCGCCACCACGTACAGGCTCGGGCAGCCGGGGGCGGCGTTCGCCGAACCGCTACCGAGAACCAATCCGGACATCACGGTCGCGGACGCACCCAGAGCCGCGACGACCTTCTTCCACTGCATACCGCTCCAAACCTCGCCCTCGTCGACTTCCCGCCGAGTTGCCGCGTCAATGCTGAACGCACTGGATGTCGTTCCAGTGCACGCCGGGTGAACAGAAGTCACCCGACCGGATGAGGTGCGCTCATAACCACATCCCAAGATCAGCAGTACGCCGGAGATCACAATAAGGCCACGCCCGCCGCAATGCCATTCGAACCCCGCAGTGTGTCGGATTTCCGTGGCCGGGGCGACTCGAAGCCGGGAAATCGCACGCGAAAAGGCGCCTGCGGACGAGTTGTCCACAGGCGCCTTTCGTTTCCGCTCCGGTAAGAGAGGGGACCTAGCGCTGAGCCACCATGGTGGGGGTGATCGGCGCCGGGAGGGCGGTCTCGCCTTCCAGGTACCGGTCCACGCCCGCGGCCGCGGCGCGGCCTTCGGCGATGGCCCAGACGATGAGCGACTGGCCGCGGCCCATGTCACCCGCGACGAAGACGCCGGGAACGTTGGTCGCCCAGTTCTTGTCGCGCTGCACGTTGCCGCGCTGGTCGTAGCCGACGCCGAGATCGCTGAGCAGGCCCGGCTTCTCGGGACCGACGAAGCCCATGGCCAGCAGCACCAGGTCGGCCTCGAGCGTGAAGTCGGTGCCCTCCACCTTCTCGAACCGGCCGTTGACCATCTTGACCTCGTGCGCCTCCAGGCCGGTCACCTTGCCGTCCGCGCCGACGAAGCGCTCGGTGTTCACCGAGAACACGCGCTCGCCGCCCTCCTCGTGCGCCGAGGAGACCCGGTACATCAGCGGGTAGGTCGGCCACGGGGTGGACGCGGCCCGCTCCTCCGGGGGACGCGGCATGATCTCGAACTGGTGGATGCTCGCCGCGCCCTGCCGGTGCGAGGTGCCGAGGCAGTCGGCGCCGGTGTCGCCACCGCCGATGATGACGACCTTCTTGTCCTTCGCGTGGATGGGCGGCAGGCCCGCTTCGTCGGTGACGTCGTCGCCGAGCTGCACCCGGTTGGCCCAGGGCAGGAACTCCATGGCCTGGTGGATGCCGTCCAGATCGCGGCCCGGGATCGGCAGGTCACGCGCCAGCGTGGCGCCGCCGGCCAGCACGATCGCGTCGTACTGCTCGCGCAACTGCTCGGCGGTGATGTCGACGCCCACGTTCACACCGGTCTTGAAGATGGTGCCCTCGGCCTCCATCTGCGCGAGACGGCGATCGATGAAGCGCTTCTCCATCTTGAATTCCGGGATGCCGTAGCGCAGCAGACCGCCGATGCGGTCGGCCCGCTCGAACACGGTCACGGTGTGCCCGGCGCGGGTCAGCTGCTGCGCCGCGGCCAGACCGGCCGGGCCGGAACCGACGACGGCGACCTTCTTGCCGGTGAGGCGGGTCGGGTAGACCGGGGTCACCCAGCCCTCGTCGAAGGCGTTCTCGATGATCTCGACCTCGACCTGCTTGATCGTGACCGGATCCTGGTTGATGCCGAGCACGCAGGACGCCTCACACGGCGCGGGACACAACCGCCCGGTGAACTCCGGGAAGTTGTTGGTCGCGTGCAGCCGGTCGATGCCTTCGCGCCAGCGGTCCTTGTAGACCAGGTCGTTCCACTCGGGGATCAGGTTCCCCAGCGGACAGCCGTTGTGGCAGAACGGGATACCGCAGTCCATGCACCGGCTGGCCTGGGTCTGCAAGGTCTGGTGGGAGAAGTTCTCCTCGTAGACCTCTTTCCAGTCCATCAGGCGCAGCGGCACCGGGCGCCGCTTGGGCAGTTCCCGTGCGGTGTGCTTCAGAAAACCCTGGGGGTCAGCCACGAGCGGCCTCCATAATCGCTTCGTCCACGTCCTTGCCGCTCTTCTCAGCTTCGGAGATGGCGAGCAAAACCTTCTTGTATTCGCGCGGCATGACCTTCACGAAATGGTTCACCTGCTGCGACCAGTCGCTCAGAATGCGCTCGGCCACCGGGGAACCGGTCTGGTCACGGTGCTGGGTGATGATGTCGTGCAGCCAGGTGAAATCGTCACCGGCCAGCTGCTCGACGGCGTCGGCCTGCTCGGGGTTGAGCTTGGACGCGAAGGTGCCGTTCGGGTCGAAGACGAACGCCACGCCGCCGGACATACCGGCGCCGAAGTTGCGTCCGGTCTCACCCAGGATGACCACCCGGCCGCCGGTCATGTACTCACAGCCGTGGTCGCCCACGCCCTCGACCACCGCGGTGGCGCCGGAGTTGCGCACGGCGAACCGCTCGCCGACCACACCGCTGAGGAAGACCTGGCCGCTGGTGGCGCCGAACAGGATCACGTTGCCCGCGATGATGTTCTGCTCGGCGACGAACTCGCCGGGCGCGTTCAGCGACGGGCGCACCACCAGGCGGCCGCCGGAAAGACCCTTGCCGACATAGTCGTTCGCGTCACCCTGCACGCGCAGCGTGATGCCGGCGGGCACGAAGGCGCCGAAGCTGTTGCCCGCCGACCCGGTGAAGGTGATGTCGATGGTGTCGTCGGGCAGGCCCGCGCCACCGTAGAGCTTGGTCACCTCGTGGCCGAGCATGGTGCCGACGGTGCGGTTCACGTTCGTGATCTTGGTCTCGAACTTCACCGCCTGACCGCGCTCGAGCGCGTCGCGGCTCTGCACGATCAGCTGCTGGTCCAGCGCCTTGTCCAGGCCGTGGTCCTGCGCCTTGGTGCAGCGGCGGTCCTGGTACATGAACGCCGTCTCGACGTCGTCCAGGATCGGCGAGAGGTCCAGCTTGCTGGCCTTCCAGTGCTGCTTGGCGCGCGAGGTGTCGAGCAGGTCCACCCGGCCGATCGCCTCGTCCAGCGAGCGGAAGCCCAACTGCGCCAGCAGTTCCCTGACCTCTTCCGCGATGAACCGGAAGAAGTTCTCGACGAATTCCGGCTTGCCGGTGAACCGCTCGCGCAGCACCGGGTTCTGCGTCGCGACGCCGACCGGGCAGGTGTCCAGGTGGCAGACGCGCATCATGATGCAGCCCGACACCACCAGCGGTGCGGTGGCGAAGCCGTACTCCTCGGCGCCGAGCAGCGCGGCGATCATCACATCGCGGCCGGTCTTCATCTGGCCGTCGACCTGCACGACGATGCGGTCACGCAGCCCGTTGAGCAGCAGCGTCTGCTGGGTCTCGGCCAAGCCGAGCTCCCAGGGGCCGCCCGCGTGCTTCAGCGAGGTCAACGGCGAAGCACCGGTGCCGCCGTCGTGGCCCGAGATCAGCACGACATCGGCGTGCGCCTTGGAGACGCCCGCCGCGACGGTGCCGACGCCCGGCTCGGCGACCAGCTTCACGTGGATGCGCGCCTGCGGGTTCGCGTTCTTCAGGTCGTGGATCAGCTGCGCCAGATCCTCGATCGAGTAGATGTCGTGGTGCGGCGGCGGCGAGATCAGGCCGACGCCCGGCGTCGAGTGCCGCACCTCGGCGACCCACGGGTACACCTTGTGCGCCGGAAGCTGGCCGCCCTCACCGGGCTTCGCGCCCTGCGCCATCTTGATCTGGATGTCGGTGCAGTTGGTCAGGTAGTGCGCGGTCACGCCGAAGCGGCCGGAGGCCACCTGCTTGATCGCGCTGCGCCGCCAGTCGCCGTTCTCCTCCGGCTCGAAGCGCGCCGGGGACTCGCCGCCCTCGCCCGAGTTCGACCGGCCGCCGAGACGGTTCATCGCGATCGCCAGGGTTTCGTGCGCCTCCGCCGAGATGGAGCCGTAGCTCATCGCGCCGGTGGAGAACCGCTTCACGATCGCCGATACCGGCTCGACCTCGTCGATGGAGATCGGGGAACGCGCGTTGTGCTTGAACTTGAACAGACCGCGCAGCGATGCCAGCCGCTCGGACTGGTCGTCGACCAGCTTGGTGTACTCCTTGAAGATCGAGTACTGGCCGGACCGGGTGGCGTGCTGCAGTTTGAACACCGTGTCCGGGTTGAACAGGTGGTATTCGCCCTCGCGCCGCCACTGGTACTCGCCGCCGACCTCGAGCTCGCGGTGCGCGCGCTCGTTGCGGTTCTCCAGGAACGCGATGCGGTGCCGCTGCGCGACGTCGTCGGCGATCTCGTCCAGGCCGATGCCGTCCAAGTGCGAGCGCAGGCCGGTGAAGTACTCGTCCACCAGGTCCTGCGACAGGCCGATCACCTGGAACAGCTGGGCGCCGTTGTAGGAGGCCAGCGTGGAGATGCCCATCTTGGACATCACCTTCAGCACACCCTTGCCCGCGGCCTTGTTGTAGTTCGCGACCGCCTTGCGGTAGTCGGCGGCCAGGTCGCCGGTGCTGCCCGGTACCTCGAGCGCGCCGCGCTCGAGCATGTCCTCGATGCTCTCGAAGGCCATGTAGGGGTTGATCGCGGCGGCGCCGAAGCCGACCAGGGTGGCCATGTGGTGCACCTCGCGGGCGTCACCGGCCTCCACGACCAGGCCGACCTTGGTACGGGTGCGCTCGCGCACCAGGTGGTGGTGCACCGACGAGGTCAGCAGCAGCGAAGGGATCGGCGCCAGCTTCTCGTTGGACTCGCGGTCGGACAGCACGATGATCCGCGCGCCGCCGTCGATGGCGGCCGACACCTGGGTGTTGATCGCCTCCAGCGCCCTGCGCAGGCCCTTGCCGCCCTTCTTCACGGGGTACAGGCCGCGCACGACCACCGAGCGCAGCTCGGGGTGCGATCCGTCGTCGTTGATGTGCACGAGCTTGGCCAGCTCGTCGTTGTCCAGGATCGGCTGCTCGAGCGCGATCATGTTGCAGGACTCCGGTCCCGGGTGCAGCAGGTCGGCCTCCGGGCCGATGTTGCGCTTGAGGCTGGTGACCACCTCTTCCCGGATCGCGTCCAGCGGCGGGTTGGTGACCTGCGCGAACAGCTGGGAGAAGTAGTCGAACAGCAGGCGCGGACGGGCCGAGAGCACCGCGATCGGGGTGTCGGTGCCCATCGAGCCGAGCGCTTCGCCTCCGGTCTTGGCCATCGGCGAGATCAGCAGGTTGAGCTCCTCGGTGGTGTATCCGAAGATCTGCTGGCGAATCAGCACGCGGTCGTGCGACATGTGCACGTGCGGGCGGTCGGGCAGGTCGGCCAGGCGGGAGACGCCCGCGTCCAGCCACTCCTGGTAGGGCTGCTCGGCGGCGAGCAGGGACTTGACCTCTTCGTCACCGACGATGCGGCCCTGGGCGGTGTCGACCAGGAACATGCGGCCCGGCTGCAAGCGCGCCTTCTTGACCACCTTGGACGGGTCGATGTCCAGGACGCCGACCTCGGAGGCCATCACGACCAGGCCGTCGTCGGTCACCCAGATGCGGCTCGGCCGCAGGCCGTTGCGGTCGAGCACGGCGCCGACGACGGTGCCGTCGGTGAAGCACACCGACGCGGGGCCGTCCCACGGCTCCATCAGCATCGAGTGGTACTCGTAGAAGGCCCGCTGCTGCGGGTTCATGTTCTCGTTGCGTTCCCAGGCCTCGGGAATCATCATCAGCACGGCGTGGGGCAAGCTGCGGCCGCCGAGGTGCAGCAGTTCCAGCACCTCGTCGAACCGGGCGGTGTCGCTCGCCCCCGGGGTACAGACGGGGAAGATCTTCTCCAGCCGGTTCTTGCCCGCCGAGTCGACGCCGAAGACGTCGCTGCGCAGCAGCGCCTCGCGGGCGCGCATCCAGTTCTCGTTGCCGGTGACGGTGTTGATCTCACCGTTGTGCGCCACCCGGCGGAACGGGTGCGCCAGCGGCCAGGACGGGAAGGTGTTGGTGGAGAACCGGGAGTGCACGATGCCGAGGGCGCTCTCCACCCGGGAGTCCTGCAGATCCAGGTAGAACGCGCGCAGCTGCGGCGTGGTGAACATGCCCTTATAGACGAAGGTCTGCCCCGACAGGCTCGGGAAGTAGACCGACTCCCTGCCGACCGCACCCTCACCGGCTCCGGCCGACCCCAGCTCACGCTCGACGCGCTTGCGCACCACGTAGGCGCGACGCTCCAGATCCATATCCGACAGCGGATCGGAGGCGTTCTTCGGCGATGCGATGAAGATCTGCCGGAAGCTCGGCATGGCGTCGCGCGCCAGCGCGCCCAGCGACGACTCGTCGATCGGCACCTCGCGCCAGCCGAGGACGTCGAGGCCCTCTTCCTTGACGATCTTCTCCACGCCGTAGGCGGCGCGCGCGGCTTCGCGGCGGGCCTGCGGCAGGAAGGCGATACCGGTGGCGTAGGAACCCTCCGGCGGCAACTCGAAGTCCACGATGGCGCGGAAGAAGCGGTCCGGGACCTGGATCAGGATGCCCGCACCGTCGCCGCTGTTGGGCTCGGCGCCCGCGGCGCCACGGTGCTCCAGGTTCAACAGAGCCGTAATAGCCTTGTCGACGATGTCGCGGCTGCGGCGGCCGTGCATGTCGACGACGAATGCGACGCCGCAGGCGTCGTGCTCGTTCGCCGGGTCGTAGAGCCCGATGGGTCCAGGTGACCGGTGGCCAGGAAGTTGCGTCATGCCTCTGCCTTCAGGAAAGTCGGCCTTCGAAGAAAACGGCCTTTCGTCGAACGCCTCCGTACAAGACTGCGCCCGTACGTTCCGAAGCCAGCCGCGCTGATGGTCTTCGGCGTGCAGTCAGGTCTGCAGTTTTTTCCACCCGCTTCTGTGACGTAGTGGGTGCCCTTCGGTAACGGATCCCTAACAAGATCCTTACCTCCGAGCGGGTGCTCGACCGCTACGCTGAGCACCTGGCTAGGGCTGCCCGAGCGGGCGAGGTAGCCGAACGTTCTGTGTTCGGCGTAAGAGCAAACGATAAGTCAGGTCCAGGGCCCAACCAACTTAGGTTGCGCTAATAACCAGGTTTAGCTGGGCTTCTGCATTGGGTCCTCCACGTGTGCGCGCCGTCCAGTGTAAAGCAGCGAGCGCCATGCGATCGATCCCCATGGCACCCGGTGCCAGCTGGGAAAACCGACGCGCGACACCTACCCGAGACCTTCCTCACGAGACCCGGAAACCGCCCTCACCTGCGTCGAAATGGATTTCCCCCGCGGGATGCCCGGCAAACCAAGTGGCGGCGGCTAACTCGGCGCTGTGACCGATGAGAGATTTCCGACAGCTGCGTGACAAGCAATGAATATGATCCGACCGTCCGGACTCTTTTGCCCACTGTGGGGTTCAGCACATAACCAGCAAATATCAGGAAGTGGTGTTGGACACATCTTTCCGCGCGGGTCGCCCGGCGGGCCCGGCCGCGCCCTACGCCGCGCAGAGCGACACGGCGGCCCGCACCAGCGCCGCTCGGTGCAGGACATCGGCGCGGTCCGCGACGACCACGCCGAAGACGCTGCGCGCCAACTGTTCCGCGCAATCCGGCGCGGTCAGCTCCGCTCGGCGCCCGGCGAGCTGATCGAGGATCTCGACGTTCACCCGGTCGATGACCGGGCGCACCGAGTCGAGTCCCACCGGCGCGGTGGGCGCCGCGGCTGGGTCGAAGCGCCACCTCGTCATCAGCCCCCGCTGCACCGTCTTGCTGGCCTCGATCTGCCCGAGGAAAACCTGCCGCACCCAGTTCTCCGACAGCTCACGGTCGTGGCCGAGCCGGATCATGACCTCGTAGACCTCCGCCTCACGGACCGGATCGTCGATGGTCGGCTCGATGCCGCGCTCACCCGCGGTCGACCACTTCGCGGCGGCCACCGCGTCGGCGGTGTCCAAGCGCTCGACCACGAGGGCGACCAGCCGGTCGAGCGACCGGTCGGCCGGAGCGGCCCCCGCGCTGACCGGCCAGATCAGAAGCGCTGCCGCCAACAGCGTCAACCAGACTCCGCGCACGTTGTGACCTCCTGGAATCACCCACCCCGGATACGAAGCACCGGATGATCTGTGAGCCTTGCCACATCCGACCGTCCCTGCTCGCTGCGAACCGGGCGAGCCTGTCACGCTGTCACAACGAATCCGTGACAGTTTCGTCGCGCCCGTGAAAGCGCCTGGGACGTAGAGGATGTGCATTCCGATGACCGTCACCGGCTTGTTCACCTGGCTCGGCGGCGGCCGGACCAGCGCGATCAGCGATCGTCACGAGCGTGCCGGATACGCCGTCACCGGTGCTGTGGTGCTGTTGTTCGCCACGATCTCCGGTGTGGTCGCCGCCCTGGCCGCGGCCTCGGCGTGGCCGTGGTCGGCCGCGCTGGCCTCGGGCATCGTGGTCGCCGCGCTCACCGGCGCGCTCGCCAGGGCACTGGCGACCGCGCGGCCGAGCGGCGGACCGGATCGGCTCGGGCTGGTCGCGCGCATCGCGGTCGCCGTGCTGGCCGGTGGGCTACTCGCGGAACTGGCCGCGATTGTGCTGTTCAGCGGGTCCGTCGACCGGGTGCTGGCGGAGAAGGCGCAGCGCTCGCTCGATTCCGCGCCGCGGGTCGTCGCGGCGCAGGCGGAACTGGACCGGGCGAAAGCCGACCGGGCCGCGCTCGAACAGGCGATCGCGATGGCCCAGAACGATATCGACCACGCCCTGGTGATCGCACGCTGCGAATTCAATCCGACCCCGGAGTGCCCGCGGACCAGGATCACCGGCGTGCCGGGCCGTGGGCCGGAAGCGCAGACGGCCAACGCCATGCTCGACGACGCCCGCAAGCATCTCGCCACCGCGCAGGACCGAGTGGACGCGGCCGATCGCCGGATCGACGCCGACCAGGCCGCCCTGTCGGCCGCGCGCACCGCCGCCTTCGACGACGCCGACCGTGGGCTCGGCGCGCGCTGGCAGGCGATGAACGACTACACCGTGCACGACGCGCTGCCGCTGCGCATTCTCACCATCCTGGCGTTCGTCGCCTTCGCGCTGCTGCCGCTGGTGCTGCGCTGGTGGCGTGGCGAGACCTCGTTCGACCGGCACAACGCGGCGCGCACCGTCCACGACCGCGCCGAGCGGGAAGCCGACGCGGTGATCGCGGTCAAGCAGGCCGAGGTACGCGCCGAGGCCGAGACCCTGCGCGCCGAGCAGCAGCTCACCGCCGCTCGTCTCGCCGTCGAGGCGGACACCGCCATCGATCGGGAACGGCAGCGCACCCGCATCATCGCGGCCATCGGCGGCATCGAGATCGGCATCACCGAGCCGCCGCGCCGCCCCGAACTTCCCGCCGCCACGGCGGACGACCGAAAGGACAGCGCCATGCCCGACGAGGCGACGCCGAACCTACCCGCGCCCACCGGCGTGCACCCGCAGGTGCCCGCCGTCGCATCCGCACCGGCAGCGCCGAGCGGCGGCGGTCTCGAGCTGCCGCTTATCGGCACGGTCCCGTTCACCGACACCGCGGCGCGTTTCATCCGGCCGCTCGTTCCGTCCTTCGTCGCCAACGCGATCGATACGGCCACGCATCCGTTGCGCACGGCGCGGCAGGCGTTCGAGGAGGTCGAGGAGATCACCTTCACGCTGCGGCGCACCCGCAAGGTCACCGTCGACGGCCAGACCTCGCATCCGCAGGCGGTCGGCTACCAGTTGCCGCCCGGCGCGCCCGAGATCGCGCACGCCCAGCACATCGCCGCCACCGTCGTGGACGCCGCGTACTCCGCGCCGCACGCCCCGCGCTATTCCTCGCTTCCGCCCACCGGCGCAGCGGGTTACGGTCTGCCCACCGGCGCCCACCGTGACGAACTGCCGGGCCACCACCGCCCCGAACTCCCCGAGCCCGGCCGCCGCGAACTGCCGCCGGGTCGCTGACCGCACCACTGCCACCCACGGCCCACCCGGCGCCGGATCCGGCCGAGTGCGACCTACGGCGCTGGGGCGCTCCGCGGCTTACGCTGCACCCATGCAACACAGGGAGGTGACGCTCGCCGCGGCGCCGTGGGGGTCGCGATTGCTCGGGTCCGCCGAGGAGTCGTCAGGGCTACGACGCATTCGCGTCCAGCTGTTGCTCACCGTGCCCACGCTGTTGGGCAATCTGACGGGCATGGTCGTGTCGATCGTCCTGGTCGGCTTCGTCTTGCCGGGCCCGTCGGTGTTCACCCGGGATCTCCTGCTGCTCGACGTGCTCGCCGCACCGCTGTACGCGACCTGCGCGCTGTTGCTCGGCCTGTGGTGGGGCACCACCCGCGAATTGCGCGCGCTGCGGTGGGCCACCGATCCGGACCGCGTGCCGACCGAGGAGGAGATGGCCGCGGCCACGGCGGTGCCGCGCAGGCTGGTGCGCGACCAAGCGCTGCTGTGGTTCGGCGGGCTCGTGCTGCTGACCACGCTGTACGGGCTGGCCGAACCCCAACTGATCCCGAAGGTGGCCTTCGGCATCGCGATCAGCGCCATCGTGGTGTGCGCGAACAGCTACCTGATCATCGAGTTCGCGCTGCGGCCCGTCACCGCCCGGGTGCTGGAAGCCGCGGATTCCGGTCGGCGCCGCGGCATCGGCGTCTTCGGACGCTCGCTCGTCGTCTGGGTGGTCGGCTCCGGCGTGCCGGTGGCCGGAATGATGGTGCTCGCGGTGCTGGCGCTCACGATGGATGACGTCACCAAGGCGCGACTGGCGGTCTGCGTGCTGTCGCTCGGCGGCGCGACACTGGTCTTCGGTCTCCTGCTGATGACGCAGACCTTGGCCGCGACCGTCGCGCCCATCCTCGGCGTGCGCCGCGCGATGCGTCAGGTGGAGGACGGCGATCTCGATGTCGCGCTGGCCGTTTACGACGGCACCGAGCTGGGTGAGCTGCAGAGCGGTTTCAACCACATGGTGGAGGGACTGCGCGAGCGCGAGCAGATCAGGGACCTGTTCGGCAGGCATGTCGGCCGTGAGGTCGCCGCGGCCGCGTTGGCGGGCGACCCGGCGCTCGGCGGTGTGGAGACCGACGCCGCGGCCCTGTTCATCGACATCGTCGGCTCGACGACCATGGCCGCGACCATTCCCGCGCCGGAGATGGTCGCCATTCTCAATCGGTTCTTCGGCATCGTGGTCGACGAGGTAGAGCGCCACGGCGGGCTGGTCAACAAGTTCGAGGGTGACGCGGCCCTGGCCGTCTTCGGCACGCCCGCTCCGCTGGCCGACGCCCCGGGCGCGGCGCTGGCCACCGCCCGCGCGATCCTGGCTCGGCTCGACAGCACCGCGACCGATTTCGTCGCGGCCATCGGCGTGGCCGCGGGCCGGGTGGTCGCGGGCAATGTCGGCGCGCATCAGCGCTACGAGTTCACCGTCATCGGCGACGCCGTCAACGAAGCGGCTCGCCTGTGCGAACTCGCCAAGCAGCAGGGCCTGCTGCTCGCCTCAGGCGCAACCGTCGCGGCGTCCGCCGAGTCCGAAGCCGGACACTGGCGGCTCGGTGAATCCGTCACCCTTCGCGGCCGCCTCGCGCCGACCCGGCTCGCCAGCCCGGCCTGACGACCGAGGTGTCAGGCGCGGGTCTTGGCAAGATTTTCGACGATCTCGGCGGTGCAACCGGTTTCGCCGAGGAGGGGGAAGATCCGTTCGATGCTGTTGCGGTGCGCCTCCACGTTCAGATCGGCCATGGCGTCCGTCGCGAGCGTGACGTGGTAGCCGTGTTCGAAGGCGGCGCGAGCGGTCGACTCCACGCCGATGCTGGTGGTGAGCCCGGCCAGCACGATCTGTGTGACGCGGCGGCGGCGCAGTTGCAGATCGAGGTCGGTTCCGTGGAAGGCACCCCAAGTGCGCTTGGTCACCGTGATGTCGTCAGGGTGACCGGCGAGGTCGTCGACGATGACATCCCAGCCGTCGGGCAATGAACCTGGTGGGCTCGAGATGTCGCTGCGACCTGGAGCGGCATCCGCTCCGTCCGCACGGGCCGTCATCCGCACCAGGACGACCGGGGCGCTGTGCTCGTGGAAAGCACGGGCCAGCTCGACCGCCCGGGCGACCACTTCTCGACCGGTATAGGGGACGGTCGGCGCGTCGATGAGGGCGTTCTGCAAGTCGACGAGGACCAGCGCGCTGGACGGGTCGAGTGCGGTGACAGTCATGAATTTTGCCTGGCTTCCTGCGAAACGCTTGCCGTTTGTGGTTGAAGGGTTGTCGCCACCGCAAGGTCGGGTGCAGGTGCGGATTCCTGGCGACGGGGTAGCAGCAGCGGGCTGACGAGGATCAGCAGTCCCGCGACCGTGATAGCCGTGCGCGGGCTGGTCACGTCGGCGAGCAGTCCGCCGAGCGCGCTGAGCACTGCGATGGAAGCGCTGCTGCTGATCGACCAGGCCGACAGGGTGCGGGCGACGCGGTCTTCGGGTGTGTGCTCGAGTCGATAGGTGGCCAGTACCGGGTTGTACAGGCTCATGCTGATGATGATCGCGAGCTCGACAGCGATCACCGTCGCGAGGCCTGCGACACCGGGCTGGACGAACGCGAGGCCGATCAGCCAGATCGCGCGCAGCGTGCCGACGGTGCGCAGGACCCGGTGCCTGCCGTATCGCTCCACGACACGGCCGGCAAGGCGTGAGCCGATGAGTCCGCCGACGCAGGGGGCGGCGAAGGCGAGGCCGTACTGCCAGGGTGGGAATCCGAGCTCGCGGAGCAGCAGTACGGCCAGGAGCGGTTCGGTGGCCATGATCAGTCCGCCCACGAGCAGCTGGTTGAGGTAAAGCGCCCGTAATCCCGGATGAGCCAGCAGGTACCGCCAGCCTTCGAGCAACTCACCGGCCCGCAGCCGGGTCTTGCCGGTCCGCCGCGGAGGTTCTTCCCTGCCGCGAATCGCCGTGACCGCCAGCGCGGAGAGCAGGTAACTCAGCGCGTCGGCCACCACGGTGGTGACCGGCCCGAACAAACCGATCGCCGCTCCGCCCAGCGGCGGCCCTACGGCGGTGGAACTCCACGTCGTCGACTCGAATCGCGCGTTGGCCACGAGCAGGTCGTCGGGCCGCACAAGGGCTTTGAGATAGGCGCCGCTCGCCGCGTTGAAGGCGATCTTGGCCGCGGCGACCACGGCCGAGACGACCAGCAGCTGGACGAAACCGAGTCGGCCGAAGGCATAGGCGAGCGGGATCGTCATCATGACCGCGAACCGGGTGAGGTCCATCGCGATCATCACCGGTCGCTTGCGGCGATATTCCACCCACGGCCCGAGCGGCAACGCGATCAGCGCGCCCACCGCCGGCCCCACCGCCGACAGCGCGGACACTTGTCCGGGGCCTGCGTGCAGCACCAGCACGGCGATCAGCGGCAACGCACCGAACCCAAGACCCGACCCGTAGGCGCTGACCGCGTAGGCCGCCCACAACCATCCGAACTGCCGACCGAGAGATCGTCCGGTCCCCAAGCTTCGCACCTCTCGATCGCACAACTCACTGTTGACCGCCATGGATCAAAGCAAGGCGCGGAGGTGTGATCAAACAACCGAATCAGCGATGATCCACAACCAAATGTTGTGCGATTCGAACGCAGCGACTACCTCGACTTCATACGAGCGGACGCGCCCGACACCCAGGTCCGGGTATTGCATGGGCGCAGCGCATCCCGCGCATCACGGCGACGGCCGGCTTGATCGGCACCGCAGTCGGTCCGATGTCGCGCGGTGAACCCTCATGATCGTCTTCAGCGGGCTCACCGCCGCCGACCGGGCAGTGGTGGTTCCGCAGCCGGCGGGTCGGCCGCGGCCTCGAACACCGGCGTGGGCAGCGCCGCGCAATCCGGCCCGCGAAATCACCCGCGCGCATGGCGCAAACGGAACGCCACCGCGGCCGCGATCAACAAGATCGCGGTGGTACCGAGGGCCGCGAAGTGGATGCCCGAGACGAAGGACTCGTGCACCGAGGCGAGGAACGCGCGCCCGGCGGCCTCCGGCAATTCACGTGCGAAAGCCGTGGCGGCGCCCAAGGATTCCGAGGCGGCAGCCATCCGGTCGCCCGGCACGTGCGTCGGATCGAGACCGTTGCGGAAGATCGCCATGACCACGCTGCCGAGGATCGCGACGCCCAGCGCGACGCCGGTCTCGTACGCGGTCTCCGACACGGCGGCGGCCGCGCCCGCGCGCTCCGGCGGCGCCGAGCCGACCACCAGGTCGGAGGACACGGTGAGCGCGACGCCCACGCCTGCCCCGATGAACAGGAAACCGAGTACGAACGGCGTGGTACTGGTGGCCGCGTCGGGGCCGAGCAGGCCGAACAGCGCCGCGCCCACCGCCGCCGTGATCAGCGCGCCGCCCAGCACCGTGCCCGGCCGCAGCCGCCGCACCAGCCAGGCCGCGGCGAGCGAGGCGATCATCCCGGCCGACAAACCGGGCAGCAACAGCAATCCCGCTTGCAGTGGGGAGCGTCCCAGCACCAACTGGAGGTACTGCGAGCCGAAGAAGAGCACACCGGCCAGCGCGAACACCGCGAGCAGATTGGTCAGCACCGCCGTACGGAACTTCGGCAGCGCGAACAGCGCCAGGTCCAGCATCGGTTGCTCCAATCGTCGCTGCCTGCGCACGAACCACGCCCCGGCAAGCAGGCCGATCAGACTGATCACCGCGACCCGGACACTCGGCCCGTGCGCCGCGAATTCCTTCACCGCGTACACCACCGGCACCAGCGCGAGCATCGACAGCACGGCGCTGAGCAGGTCGAAACGACCGGGCCGCGGATCACACGACTCCGGGATCAGCAGCGGACCGAGCCCGATCAGCACCAGCATGACCGGCAGGTTCACCAGGAAGACCGACCCCCACCAGTAGTGCTCGAGCAGCCAGCCGCCCAGCAGCGGTCCCGCCGCGGCGCCACCGCCCGCCATCGCGCTCCACACCGCGATCGCGACGGTTCGCTGCCGCGGATCGAGGAACATCGACCTGATCAGTGCCAGCGTCGCGGGCATCAGCGTCGCACCGGCGACACCCTGCAGTACGCGCGCCGCGATGAGCATTTCCGGCGTCAGGGACCACGCCGCGAGTATCGATGCGACACCGAATCCCGCCGCGCCGAACAGCAGCAATTTGCGCCGCCCGATCCGGTCGCCGAGGTTGCCCATGACGACGAGCAATCCGGCGAGCACGAACGAGTAGACGTCGATGATCCACAGCAGTTGCGGCGTGGTCGGCGCGAGATCGGCGCTGATCGCGGGCACGGCCAGATCGAGCACCGTCGCGTCGACGGCCAGCAGCAGTAGCGCGAGCGCCAGCACGGACAACCCCACCCACTCGCGTGTCCCCGCTCGAGGTGGGGCGTTGGTCGATCGTTCGGCGGGTTGCGCGGTCTGGGTGGTCATGACTTTCTCGACTTCCGTCGTCTGTTTCTTACCGTCCAGACGGTATAGTACTCACATAACCGTCCGGACGGTATAGTCAGCCGGGTGACGGCTGACACCCGCGACCGAATCCTGGATGCGCTCGAGACCTTGCTCCTGGAAAAAGGCATGTCGCACGTGACTCTGGAGAATGTCGCGGCCACCGCGGGCGTCTCCAAAGGCGGCTTGCTCTATCACTTCAAGAGCAAGGACGCGCTGCTCGCGGGCTTGGTCCGCAGACTGGCCGACCGTGCGGGCCAGCAGTTGGACAACTCGGTCGCCAAAGGCGGCTCGGTAGCCGAGTGGTACCTGCAGACGCCGAACCCGGCCGTCGAGGCGGAGGCGGTGGAGTTGGAGCTCTACCGGTCCATGCTCGCGACCATGCGCACCATCGACGCCACGCCCGAGCCGGACGAGGTGCAGCAGGCGTTGGTGGACCTGATGAATTCCTGGTCGGACGGTCTGGACGAGGAGGTCGCCGACCCGGTTCAGGCCGACCTCATCCGGCTGGTCGGCGACGGCGTGTACCTGCGCGCGCTGCTCGGTCTTCCGCCCATCGATCCCGTTCGCTACCGGCACGTGGTGGACCGCTTACTGCGGCGCTGACGGTTAGACTCGGCCCGTGCTGCCAGCCGCCGAACCGGCCGGCGCCGTCGGGGCGGGAACAGATCCGGTACCGGGGTCTCCTGGAGCGACGGTGCCGATCCGACCGCTGAGTTTCCGCGAACTGCTCGATGTGCCGTTCGCGCTGATCCAGGCGAACATCCGCGCCCTGGCCGGGTTGAGCGCGACGGGCCTGCTGCTCGCCGAAGCCGTGGTCGTCGCGGTGACCGCGGGCGCCTCCGCGCTCACCGACGGCTCCGACCCCGGCACCGCCTGGGCGGCGATCCTGTCCACCGCGGCCTGCGCGTGGCTGCTGCGGTTCGCGTTACGCGGCACGACCGTGGCCCTGGGGCTCGCGACCGTCGACGGAACCCCGATCGGCCGACGGACCGCGCTGCGCCGATTCGGTGGGACGCTCGGTCCGTTGCTGGTCTTCCAACTGCTGTTCACCATGGTGGGCGTCGGCGTGCTCGCGGTGGGCGGCCTGCTGATCGTGACGCTGCCGCTCGCGGCGATCTGGCTGGGCCGGCTGCGCGCCCGCCGCTGGGTCGCGGTGCCGGTGCTGTTGGTCGAACGCACGACGCATCGCGACGGCGTCGCGCGCGCGAAACTGCTCGCCGAAGGCGCGGAGTGGCCGACCACCGGGCTCTGGATCGCCCAGCGGGCCCTGTTCACGCTGCTCGCCGTCCCACTGCTCGGCATCCCGCTGTTCGTCTCGGACTTCTCCGGCACGCACCGGTGGCCGGTGATCGTGCTGACCACGTCGGCGGTGCTGCTGCTGACGGCATTCGGCGAAGTGGTCGAGGCTTCGTCGCGGGTGGTGTGCTACATCAATCGCCGCTGCCGCAGAGAGGGTTTGGACATTCGCATTCCGAGGCGGGAGGCGCGATGAGCGATCCCGTGCCGATGGAGCCGCGAACGGCCGACCCCGCGCCCAGCACCCCGCGGCTCGGCGCCGCCGCCGATCATCGCGCCGCCGCCGAAACAGCCGCCACGCAGCGGGATTTCGACCGCGCCCTGCGGGAACGTTTCCGCGCCGTGCTGCGCGGCCTGGAACAAGGCGGTGTGCTGGAGGTGCGGCGGTCGCGGACCGCGCGGGAGACCGCCGACGACGTGACGACCGCGTTGCCGCTCGAGACCGCCACCGAGTTCCAGCCCGCCGCACGAAGCTTCGACGAGGTGGTCTACGGCGGACGCCGCGCCACCGAGGACGAATATCGCAGGCTGGAATACGCCGACCGGTTCTCCGGGTCCGCGCCGCCCCCCGCACCGGAACCGGTCGAGATCGAGGCGGTCGAGCAGGAGCCGCGCACCAGGCGAAAACTGCCGCCGCTGCCGAACCTGATGCGCGATCCCAGGTTCTGGGCGGTGCTCGCCGCGACGGCCGCGTTGTTGCTGCTGGTCTACGGCGTCGCGCAGTCCTGCGGCGCGCCGATCGCGCCTACCGCCCCGCCGCCGCAACCGCCGCCGGATCTGCCCGACGTCCCTCCGCCGGACCGCCCCGGCTTCGGGGCGGGTGACGACGCGATCTGGGACCGGCTGCCAGCACCGGTCTTCTACGGCGGCGTGCAGTTCCTGATCGCCGCCGCGCTGGTGGTGTGGTGGCGTGCCCGCAGACGGGGCGCTCTGGTGCGCGAACCCCGCCCCGTCGAAGTGGCCGCGAACGAACTGCTCGGCGGCCAGGCCGCGCTGTATCGCCGCTCGAAGGATCACGAGCACGTCGCCGGAAAGCTGCGGGCGGCCGCGCTGCGCCGCATCCGCACCCCTCTCGGCATCACGGCCGACACCCCGCCGGACCGGATCGTCGCCGTGATCGCCGCGCGCGTCGGCGCCGACCCGGCCCAGATCGGCGCCGCCCTGTTCGGCCCGGTTCCCGATCCCGAGGCCCTCCGGGTGGTCGCCGCTCAGCTCGAATGGATCGAATCGGAGGTCGGATGAGAAGCCCTCGCCCGGTCCTCGCCCGGCTCACCGCCTGCGGGAACGCCCGCGAACCACAGGAGATGGAATGACCAGCACCGAGACCACCCCGACGGCCGAGCAGGCGAGCGCCGCGTTCCATGCTCTGCGCGCCGAGATCGGCAAGGCGGTGGTCGGCAACGACAACGCGGTCATGTACCTGGTGCTCGCGCTGCTGTGCCGCGGCCACGTCCTGCTCGAAGGCGTGCCGGGGGTGGCCAAGACGCTACTGGTGCGGGCGCTGGCCACGGCGCTGGACCTGGAGCACGCGCGGGTGCAGTTCACCCCCGACCTGATGCCCGGCGACGTCACCGGGTCGCAGATCTACGATCCGCACTCCGCCGAGTTCACCTTCCGGCACGGCCCGGTGTTCACCAACCTGCTGCTCGCCGACGAGATCAACCGCACGCCGCCGAAGACCCAGTCGGCCCTGCTCGAGTCGATGGAGGAGCGCCAGGTCTCGGTGGACGGGAAACCACGGCCGCTGCCCGATCCGTTCGTCGTCGTCGCCACCCAGAATCCGATCGAACAGGAGGGCACCTATCCGCTGCCGGAGGCGCAGCTGGACCGGTTCCTGTTCAAGGTGGACATCCACCTGCCCGGTCGCGACGACGAGTTCCGCATCCTGCAACGCCACGCCTCGGGTTTCGATCCGCGCGACCTCACCGCCGCGGGACTGCGTCCGGTCGCGGGCCCGGCGCACATCGCCGCCGCCCGCACCGCGATCGCGCAGACCACGATCAGCCCCGAGGTGCTCGCCTACACCGTCGACGTGTGCCGGGCCACCCGCATCTCGCCCGCCGTACAGCACGGCGCGTCGACCCGTGGCGCGACCGCCCTGATGGCGGCCGCCCGCGCGTTCGCCTGGCTCAACGGGCGCGGGTTCGTCACGCCGGACGATGTGAAGACCGTCGCCGTCGCCGTGCTGCGGCACCGCCTGCACCTGCGCCCGGAGGCCGAACTGGACGGTGTGACCACCGAAGGCGTGCTGTCGTCGCTGCTGCTCTCGGTCCCGGTCCCGGTGTAGCCGATGGTCGTCACCGGTCGGCTGGCCGCCGCGGCAGGCGTGGCGGCCCTGTTCGTCACCCTGGTCCTGCCCTCGGTGGTCGGCGTGGTCGTGGTGACCTGCGTCCTGGCCGCCGGGCTGCTCGTCGATCTCGGCGCTGTGGGGCGGGCGCGCGACCTGTCGCTGTCCCGCGAGGCATTGACCACGGTGCGGCTCGGCCGCTCCGCCGAGGTGGAACTCGTCGCGGTCAACACCGGAGCCCGCAGGCTGCGCGGGACGGTGTGGGACGACTGGCCCGACAGCGCACGCGCCGAGAACGGCGCGCACGTACTGGATCTCGCCCCTGGTACCAAGGTCCGTTTCCGCACCGTGCTCACGCCCACCTACCGCGGCGATCGGGTCGCGGGCCGGATCACGGTGCGACTGATCGGCCCGCTCGGACTGGCGGGCAGGCAGACGAGGCGGGACGTGCCCGCCCGGGTGCGGGCGCTGCCCGCGTTCCGCGCCGAACGGCTGCTGCGGTCGAAAGTCAGAAGGTTGCAGCACCTCGACGGCCGCAATCTGGCCAACCTGCGCGGGCAGGGCACCGAATTCGACTCGTTCCGCGAGTACGTCGCCGGTGACGACGTGCGCGCGATCGACTGGCGCGCCACCGCCCGCGCCACCGACGTCCTGGTCCGCACCTGGCGGCCGGAGCGCAACCGGCACGTGCTGATGCTGCTGGACACCGGCCGGGTCAGCGCGGGCCGGGTCGGCGACGGTACGCGCTTGGACGCGAGCATCGAGGCGGCCCTGCTGCTCGGCGGTCTCGCCGCCGCCGCGGGGGATTCGGTCGACCTGCTCGCCTTCGACCGCCGAGCGCGCGCCGAGGTCCGAGGTGTCGGCGGAAAGGGTCTCCAGCTGAAGTTGATGCACGCGATGGCCGGAATCACTCCCGCCCTCGTCGACACCGACAGCGCCGGACTGGTGCGAGCGGCCATTCAGCGCACTCGCAGGCGCAGCCTGGTCGTCTGGTTCACCAGCTTGGACGGCGCCGCGGTGGAGGAGAACCTGTTGCCTGTGCTGCCGGTCCTGGCGCAACGGCACCGCGTGCTCATCGTCTCGGTGACCGACCCCGATGTCGCCGCGGCGGCCACCCGGCGCGACAACCTGTCCGACCTGTACGCCGCGGCCGCGGCCGAATCCGTGCTCGCCGAACGCGCGCTGGTCCAGGAATCGCTGCGGCGCACCGGGATCGCGGTCGTCGCGGCGTCTCCGGAACGACTGCCGGAGGCCCTGGCGGACGAATATCTGGAGCTGAAACAATCCGGAGCCCTTTGAGTCTTTTCCGCCGGGCGCCGCGGTCTCGTCGAAGCGCGTCCTCGCGCGCCCGCCGAGGAGGATCATGACCCCATGGCCTCAGATCTCGCCGCCTTCGTCCGCGGATTGCCCAAAGCGGAACTGCACCTGCATCTGGAAGGGACGCTGGAGCCGGAGCTGAAGTTCCGCCTCGCCCGGCGCAACGGCATCGAGCTGCCGGAGAAGAGCGTGGAAGAGGTCAAGCAGACCTACCGATTCCATGACCTGACGTCATTCCTCCAGGTCTACTACCCCGCGATGCGCGTGCTACAGCGCCCGGAGGACTTCCACGACCTCGCCTTCGACTATCTGCGCCGAGCGCACGGCCAAGGCGTGCGTCACGCCGAGTTGTTCTTCGATCCGCAGGCGCACACCGGGCGCGGAGTCCCGTTCCCCACGGTGATCAGCGGATACCGGTCGGCGATCGCACGGGCGCGGCGGGAACTGGGGATATCCGCCGAACTGATTTTGTGCTTCCTGCGCGACCATTCCGCGGAGTACGCCATGGCGACGCTGCTGGAAGCGCTGCCGTACAAGAGCTGGATCCTCGGTGTGGGGCTGGATTCCGACGAGCGGGGCAACCCGCCGAGCAAGTTCGCCGCCGTCTTCGAGCGGGCCCGCGCGGAAGGGTTCCTCCTGACGATGCACTGCGACATCGACCAGCCGGATTCGATCGAGCACATCCGCCAGGCGCTGGAGGACATCGCCGTCGACCGCATCGACCACGGCACCAACATCGTGGAGGACGACCGTCTGGTCGAACTGGCCTGCTCCAAGGGGATCGCGCTCACCTGCTGTCCGGTGTCGAACTCCTTCGTCACGGCGCAGATGAAAGCCGAGGAGATCGTCGGTCTACTGAGCCGTGGGCTGACGGTGACGGTCAACAGCGACGACCCCGCGTACTTCGCCGCCTACGTTGCCGACAACTACCTCGCGCTCGCCGAGCAAGGTGGTCTCGGGACCGAGCAGATGGTCGAGTTGGCCCGGAACTCCTTCCGTGCCTCGTGGATCACGCCCGCACGGCAGGACGCCTATCTGCGCGAGATCGACGACTACGTGGCGGCGAACGGCTGACCGGCGCGCGGCGGGAAGACCGGGTACAGCGGCCACGGCAGCACTCGGCGCTGCCGTTCGGCGATGACCGCGCCGAGAATCTGCGACGGCGGACAACCGGCCGGTGGCGCGACGCGCAGCCGGCCGCACACTTCGGCAACGAGCGCCGTCCCCAGCTGGTGTTGCGCCGCGGGCGTGAGGGTGCGCAAGCGGGTCAGGTACTGCCGCACCGCCAGCGCCAGATCTTCCGGTAGTCCGGACAGCTCGAGCTGCGCGCTCCAGCCGGTCAGCCACGGCGGCGCGATCGCGAGCGCGGGCGGCGGCAGCGGGCGCTGCGCGTGCACGACCACGGTGCCGGCGAGCACGTCACCGACCCGCCGCGCATGCGGCGAGCACATCGAGGTGAGCACCGCGATGGCGCCGAACCCGCCCAGCATCCAGAAATCGACGATCGCGCCCGCCAGGCCGCGGGTGAGCGCGTGCCGGAAATCGATCGGCCCGCCGTCCTCGCGCACCACCCGCAGCCCGAGCATCAGCTTGCCCAGTGTTCGTCCCCGCCAAGCGGTCTCACAGGTCACGGGGTACCCGACCAGCACGGTCACGATGGTCACCAGTGCGACCACGTCCAACCAGGCCGAGTCGACGCCCGCAGGCAGCAGCAACGTGACGATCGCGAACAACAGCACGAACCCGAGCGTGCACTGGGCCAGCACGTCGATCAGGAACGCGGTGGCCCTGGTGGGGATGCGGGCGATCGGCAGTTCCAGGGCCACTGCTTCGCCGGTGGTGAACTCAGCCATGTCGATAGCATTCTTGCGACCGGCGGGAGTGGGAGGCAACCGAATGGACGTGGACGCATACAGCCTGGCGCACCGCAGGGCGTGGGACCGGCTCGACTACCTGTCCACCCGGAGCAAGCTCACCGGCGCGGAGGCGGACGAACTCGTCATGCTCTACCGCCGCACCTCCCAGCAGCTGGCGCGGCTGCAGTCACACAGCCCGGACCCGGAGCTGATCGCCGGGCTGAGCGCGCTGCTGGCATGTGCGCGCGGCCGGGTGCTGGGCACGCGAGCCGACACTTGGCAGGAGATCGGACGGTTCTTCAGTCACCGTTTCCCGGCGGCGCTCTATCGGGCATGGCCGTGGTGGGTCGGCGTCGCCGCGGTGTTCCTGTCGGTGTCGGCCGGGTTGGCAGTCTGGGTGGACCGGTTCGATTCGGCCCGCGAGGTGCTCGGAATTCCCGAGGACACAAGGAGCCTCACCGCGCCGGGCGGCGCGTTCGAGACGTACTACTCGGAGCATCCGCAGGAGGCCTTCGCCGCGCAGGTATGGACGAACAACGCATGGGTGACGGCGATCGCCTTGTTCACCGGCGTCTTGATCCTGCCCGCGGTCTACCTGCTGTTCATGAACGCGCTCAACCTGGGTGTCAGCGCGGGCCTGATGGCTGATGCGGGGCGGCTGGATTCGTTCTTCGGCTTCATCCTTCCGCACGGCACGCTGGAGCTGACCGCGGTGTTCGTCGCGGGCGGCGTCGGCCTGAAACTCGGTTGGACGCTGATCGATCCGGGTCGGCTCAGCCGGGTGGAGGCGGTGGCCAGGCAGGGCCGGGCGACCGCGACCGTAGCGCTCGGCCTGGTCGGAGTGTTGCTGATCTGTGGCTTCATCGAAGGTTTCGTGACGCCGAGCCCGTTACCCACACCGATTCGCATCGCGATCGGATTCACTGCCGAGGCGTTGTTCCTGGTGTACGTGTTCGGGGTGGGACGCCGCGCGGTCACGGAGCAGGCGAAGCCCGGTGCCGAGTCATCGGACGATCATCTGACCACTGTGACGCAGCCAACATTCAGCACACGCTGGGTGAAGTGACTGGGACAATCGGCAGCTAAGCGGCGCCAGATCGGTTCGGAAGTCCCCCATTTGAGTTCCGCTGGCCGCAGCGAGTCGCTGCTCTAGCTGCGGCCAGCGTTACCGTCAACTCTACACAACCGTTATCCCTACGCAACCCTGCCTGTCGAGGTCAAGCGTATAAAGCAGCACCCCAGCAAACCCTTGCGGCAGCACCTTTTCGCCCCGTGCCAGCTAACCGCATGCGACTAGGGCGACCATGATTTCGGCGACCGGGCACCGCTCCGGCGACTCCGCCGGAATAGTCACGGGGAATACGTCACGGCAATGAATCGGAACTCGCCTCGGGCGTTAGCGGAGCGTTTCGATAGACCCCTCCATGGTTGCTGACACCCCTTCCCACCTGCACGTTCATTTGCGCGAAAGGACAGTTGCTGGTCACCGTCCAATGGAAAGAGACCAGAAGTTTGTTTACGCGGTAATAAACCGGGTAAAGACATAGCGGCACGCCGGGAAGACCGGGCAGTTCCCCGACAGGCTCCGCATTAACCAGTGAGTGAAAAGGATCCAGTTCACCCACTCGGCACGTCCGATTCAGCACCGGAGCCGCAACCATAACGAGGCATGTGATCTTCGCCTCACCTGCCGTTACCGAGCGTCGAACCGCGCGAAATCGACGCCGTGACACCCGACTTGGAGTGACCCACGTCACTGTCGACGCACGGCCATGCCGCACTCCAACGCCCGAACCGGACCGTCGCAACGGCAGTCCGCGACTCGAATCACTCCGCGAAAGTGACCTGAATCACCTTGAGGGTGATAGGGGGCTCAACCGACGCGCAGTATCCCGGTGACCGTGCCTTGCAACAGACGGCCGTCGTGTGTGATCAACGGTGCGGTCTCCAGCGGATCGTCGACGATGGTGCCGGGCAGCGGATGCGATGCGGTGACCGCACCGGTTTCGGGGTCGAGAACGGTGAACGCGTACCCGTCCACGGGCGTGGCGTGATCGGAACCGACGCGAGCGACCGTGTAGAGCGCGCCGTCGGTGGTGGACAGCCGCGGAACGGCGGCACTCCGAACCTTGTTCTCCCACATCACGTGGCATCCGTCAGCGGAGACGTCGACTCGCGTCATCCCCCCGGTAAAAGGAGCGTTCGGCGGCGACGCGGGCCCCGCCCCTTCGGGCAGCGCCGGATACGGGTAGCCGTATGTGCTCGCCACGAAGATCGAGCGGCCGATGCCGACGGGTGAATTCTCGCTGCCGGCCCCACCTTCGCCGAGCACCGGAACTGTGCACATCAATTCGCCTGTTCCGGAACGGAATACCAAGGCATGCACCTGCCCGTCGGCGTTGTCGACGATGGTCAGATAGTCCGCACCGGTCTCGGGACCGAAGTAGGTGGGCGTCGACCCGGTGCCCCAGCTGAGCTGTCCCGGCTTGCGCGCCGATCCCCGGTCGTAGGCCGCGCGCCACGCGATCTCCGGAGCGCCGGATGGGCCGACGCGCAGTTCGTACAGCGCGTGCGTCGTCGCCACCGCGACCTGTCCACGCGGAGCCGCCGAGATGCTGTTCGCCACCTGCTCCCCCGCGGGCAGCGTCAACGCGGTGACCAGCCCGGCCGGGGTGACGAATCCGACCACTCCCCGGCCGGTCGCGAACCACACGTTGCCCGACCAGTCCGGAACGAGTCCCGTCACGTTGTCCCCCGACGGGATCACCGACCCGAGGTCGGCGGACTCTTCGCTGATCAGCCGCCACGCTCCCGCCGCGTCACGCTCGTGCCGCACCCGGAGCAACCGGTCGGTGCCGTCCACGACCACCAGACGGTCGTCCTGATCGAGGTAGGCGTACACACCGCCGAGCAGACTGCCCTTGGTCAACGGCAGCGCGGCGAGCGATGGCGCCAACAGGCCCGGCGCCGCCGGATCGAGCAAATGCACCGTCGGGGTCTGTCCCGCGATCGCGGTGCACAGGGCGACCACGAGTCGGTCCGATCCCTCCAGCAGGGTGGGGCACGCCGAGGCCAGCGGGTACGCGCCGATCGCCGCGGCGCGGGCGTCCGGACCGGCGAGCGGTGTCGCGTCCGAGGACCCCGCGTCACCGTGCATGGTGGCGGTGCCGGTCGGCCCCAGGAAAGGATTCGGCGGCGCGAGCGGACCCCATGGCCCAGCCGCCGACGCGGGCTGAGCCGCCAGCAATGCCAGCACGCAGGCGGCGAGGAGGGTCATCGGCCGACGCATCGCGGTCCTCTTTCGCTGGGCAACGCGGTATCCGAACGGATGCCGGAGAGAACAGTATTCGGGTATTCGCCGCGCCACCCGGCACAACGGGGGCCGATACGATGACGCGCATGAACTCGGTTCGGGGCCGTCTGTTGTCCACACTCGCCGGTCAACTCGGGAATCCCCACGGCGTGCTCGGCAAAGGTGTCGCCTTCGTACTCAATCGCAGCAACAAGCCCGCCATTACGGGGGCGGTGGAGGCCGCCGCCGTCGCGCCGGGCGGCACCGTGGCCGACGTCGGGTTCGGTGGTGGAGCGGGGCTTTCCCTGTTGCTCGAGCGGGTCGGCGCGGGAGGCGTCGTGCACGGCGTGGAGATCTCCGCCGACATGCTGGCACGCGCCCGCTCGGGTCATGGCAGCGACATCGATGCCGGTCGTCTGCGGCTGGTGGAGGGCTCGCTCACCGCGCTGCCGCTGCCGGACGACAGCCTCGATGCCGCGATCACCGTCAACACCGTGTACTTCGTGCCGGACCTGGCTGTGGCCTGCGCCGAACTCGCCAGGGTGGTCCGGCCGGGCGGCCGTCTGGTGATCGGCATCGGCGATCCGGACGCGATGGCAAAGCTTCCGTTCACGTCGTACGGGTTCACCCTGCGCCCGGTCCCGGAGGTGGTCGCGGCGCTGGAACAGGCGGGCTGCACCGTCGAGCAACGAAGGCTCGCGAGCACGCCGATTCCGCACCATTTGCTGGTGGCGATGCCCCGCTGACTACATCAGCGCGCCGCCGTCGACCCGGATCTCGGTGCCGGTCATGTATTTGCCGTCGTCGGAGGCGACCATCGCGACCACCCCGGCGATGTCCTCCGGGCTGCCGAGCGCTCCCCCGTTGAGCCATCCGGTCATCCGGGAGAACAGCTGCGGATCGAAACCCTCGGGCTGATCCAGGATGGACTTCGTCGTGATACCGCTGGTGATGCCTGCCGGAACGATGTTCACCGCGCGCAAGCCCTGCTTGGCGTACTCCAGGGCGATCGCGTGTGTGAAGGCGTTCACGCCGCCCTTGGACGCCGCGTAGGAGGCGAGGTAGGGCGCCGCGCTGAAGGCCGCGGTAGAGGAGATGTTGACCACCACGCCGCGTCCGGTGTCCAGCAGAGCGGGCAGCGCGGCCTGGGTCATGAGGAAGGTGCCGGTGAGATTCACCCGGATCACCTGGTCCCACACCTCGAGCGGCATCTCGTGGGTGCGCGCGGGCCGCAGGATGCCCGCCGCGTTGACCAGCACGTCCAGTCCGCCGAGGAACTCCAGCGCCGCTGCGATCGCGGTGCGCACCGACTCCGGGTCGGCGGTGTCGACCGCTACCGTTCGCAGTCGTTCCGCGCCGTCGCCCGCCTTCTCCGCGGTGGCCGCCAGACCCGCCGCGTCGATGTCGGCGGCGACCAACTGCGCCCCCTCGTCCAGCAGCCGCAGGGCGATGCCCTGACCGATGCCGGATCCCGCTCCCGTCACCACCACGCGGCGGCCGTCAAATCTGCGCATGCCAAAAATTAGAACACGTTCTCATCGAGCGTCAAGGGACTTCGCCGCGCTCCCCGGCTATTCGCAGCACCATCGCCGCCGTCGCGGCGCCGTACGCACGGCTGGCCGAGCCCGGCCGATCCGCCGGATAGTTGGAGCGATGCGTGACGACGACGCCGTTGGGCAGGGTGACCGTCTCGTCCGGCACGGTCGCGACGCAGTTGCCGCCCGCCTTGGCCACCAGGTCGACGATCACGGTTCCCGAGCCGAGCAGGTCCAGCGCCGCCGGTCCGAGCAGGCGAGGCGCCGGGGATCCGCGGTGCACGGCCGTGCAGACGACCAGATCGGGCGGCGTCGCGGCGAGCGTGTCCAGCAGTGCCGCGTTGTCGTCCCGGTTCGGCACGAATTTCCCCGCGCCCGCCCCGATCGCGGCCACTCGTTGTTCGATGCGGTTGCCGACCGCCGTCGGCCGCTCGTCGCCGAACGTGCGCGCGGCCGCGATGGCGGCGAGACCGGCGGCCCCGCACCCCAGCACGAAGGCACGGACCGGGCCGGCCAGCCGCCCGGGAGCGAGCAGCCGCCTGCCTTCGGCGTAACCCACCGCGCCCGCGATCCGGCTCATGGTGGACAGCGCGTCGAACTCGGTGGTCGTGTCGTCGCGTGGCACCGCGTCGAAGGCGACCGATTCGATGCCGCGGCGGCGCAACCGGTCGATCTCGTCGCGCCGGTGGTGCGGATCCTGGAAGCCGAGCAGCGTCGTCCCCGCGCGCAGCGGCATCGAGTCGAGTTCGAACGCGGGCGGTTTCACCCAGACGACGATGCCCGCGCGCTCGAACACCGCCGCGCGATCCTCGAGGACGACCGCCCCGGACGCGCTGTAGTCCTCGTCCGCGAAACCCGCGCCTTGTCCCGCGCCTTCCTGCACGAGAACGCGGAGTCCCGCTGCCGACAGCGTGCGCACCTCGTCCGGGGTGAGCGCCACGCGAGTCTCCCGCGACGCGGTCTCGCGCAGCACTCCGACGATCATCGCGCGGCCCCGGGCTCCGCCACCAGAGCGGTCAGGCCGCGATCGGCGAGCGCGTCGCGATAGGTGAGCCCGCCGACGATGTCGCGAATCAATTGCTCCAGCCGGTCGAAGAGTTCCTCGATCAAAGCGGGCGACTCGTGTCGCGGCGCCTTGCGCGGAGCGAGGACGTTCAACCGGACACCGGGACGCAGCGAGCCGGTCCGGTCCAGCGCGACGCTGTCGACGCCGGCCACGGCGAGCAACAGGTCCTCCACCTGCGCACTCGTGTGCACACCCGCCTTGTCGAGCAGCGCGGGGTCGAAAACCACCGAGACGAACATGCCTTCCGGGTTGCCCAACGGTCGCAGCACGTCGGTTCCCAGCCGGGTGTTGATCGCGGCGATCCGGCCGCATGTCCGATCGATCTGCGCGCGCATCAGCGCGTGATTGCGGTCGAAGTAGTCCTCAGAGGTGTGCTCCAGGATGGCGCGGGCCAGATGGGTGGTCTCGCGCTGGAACGAAATCGTGAGCCGTTCCCTGATCCGCGCCAGCCACGCGCCGTCGCCGGTGCAGGCGGCACCCATTTTGCACGGGCCGAAGGCGTTGTAGCCCTTCGAGTTCCCCGTGATGGTCAGCACCACGTCGTACAGCCGCCGGATGCCCTGCTCGGTCTCCACGTGCAGTGCCGCGATCGGGATGTGCGAGGCCACCAGCCGGTCGAAGGCCATGTCGCAGATCACCGGAACACCGCAGTCGAGCAGCACCCGCCCGAGTTCCGCCAGCTCCGTGGCCGTGTAATCCGCGACGACAGGGTTGCCCGGCAGCGTGAGCAGCACGCCGCACAGTTCGCCCGTCGCCCGCAGTTCCGCGAGGCAGCGGGCCAGCCGTGCCGGATCGATCTTGAACGCGTCGTCCGGAGCCACCGGGCACGAGACGATTCGCAAGCCGAATTTCTCCACGTGGATGCTGGAACTCTTGTAGAAGCCCTCCGGGCACACGATCACCCCGCCCGGCCTGGCGAGGGTGGCCACCGCCTCCTCGAGCAACATCGTGCTCGAGTACGGGCAGACGATCACCTCCTCCGGGCGCACCCGGACGCCGGGCACCCCTTCCACCGGATGCGACAGGCGCTCGAACAGCTTGCGGGCCGCGAGTTCCCGCAGAATCAGCGGCTGCCGCTTGTCGTAGAGCCTGCCGTCGAGGTAGTCCGCCGGGGGTGCGATGTGCAGGCTTTCGCGCCATGCCCGGTCCAGCGCCGCGACCGCATGCGCGTCCGGAGCCCGGCCGGTTTCGCCGTGGTAGGCGTCGATGACGCCCGAGTAGCGGCGGCCACCGGTCCCGGCGAACCAGGTGTCTCTCGAAAGGTGGCCGCGCACTTCACGTTTCCTGGCCTCGGAGCGATTGGTCAGCCTCGCCAGGTCGGCGAGCGGATCGGTGAGCACCTGGCTCTGAGTCACGGAACCTCGCCTTCTGAAGAGTCTCCCGGTGCGGGCATGGTGTTCCATTTCTCCTGGAGTGCGGCGCGGAACAGGCTCCGGCAGTTGCCCTCGGTGAGTCGTTCGAACTCCGCCAGCGGCGGCTGCGCGACGATCTGGTCCACCACGATGGCCGAACCGGCGCGCCGGAGGTCGTAGAGTTTCTCGAACCGCCGGACCGCGAACGCGACATCGTGCTTCAGCGCGGAGAAGCGCGTCGCGACCCGAGCCTGACGCGAGTAGTCGTACTCGCCCACCGCGACGTAGCGATCATCGACTACGAGCATGCTCTGCGCGTTGCGCGCATATTCGCGCTTGACCAGCACGCTTTCCACGCCCGATCGGGCTTGCTTCCACAGTTTGTCGTCGTAGGGCCAGACGTCCGAGATGTCGTCGAGCACATACATCCGCCGTACATCGATCTTCGGTGGATGGGTCGTGTCGGCCAGGCGCAGAATCGCCGCGTGATAGTCGTCGCCGACGTCGCCGCCGATCGTGCCCAGGTCCGCGGTGTGAATCGCGCGCACCGACGTGGTGGCCTGCTCCAGGATCGTCAGCCAGTCGGTGACGGTATTCCATTCCCATACCGTCGCGCTGCGCGAGGGAATCTGCGCGAGGATCTCCTCGGCGCGCTCCAATTGCCGATCGGCGACCAGGCGCAGCGGCTCGATCTCCGCCCGCGCTCCGGAGGCATCGATCAGGCTCTGCGCGATACTCAGTGCGCGCGAGACCAATTGAGGGTCCTTGCCGAGCAGGACGTTGAATCGCATCCGCAGGTCGTAGTAGGCGCTGCTGGTCGGATCGGTCGCGGGATCGGCGCTGCCATCGGTCGGCAACTCCGCGCCGAGCGCCAGACTCAGACGTTCGCGCAGCGCCAGCGGCGGAATCCTGCTGCCGTTCTCGATCTGCTGAATCAGGCTGCGGGAGCAGCCCGCTCTGGTGGCGAGCGACGCTTGGGTGTAGCCGCGCTCCAGTCGTAGCCTGCGGACCAGGTTGCCGACCTGCTCGTCCGAGCCCGAGTCAGCCATTCCGCGCCTCCCATTCTGCGCCTTGCATACGCATGCTCACGGAGTATCACGATGCGACATTTTAGTCACCAAGTGTCAAGCGGTGTCGGATGTATCGCGTTCGCCGAATTTCGTTGTCAACCAGCAATCCAGCCGCGCGCTCGTTCGCCCGCCGCCGCACGATCGAAGGTTGCCACATGCGCTCACAAACAGGCTTTTCGGGCTCCAGCCAGCAGAGATAAGGAACATTTCCGTCGATCGTCGACACATATTGGGCTATACGTCTACTTCAAGGCATCAACGCGTATCAAATATCGTCACGAAGCGCTAAAGCTTCGTTGACAGCACGACGTGTCACTACCTAGCCTGGTTCTCGAAGCCACCGCAATTCGACATCGGCGCAAGGGTTTTCCCACTGGCACGGCTCGGCGGCTCGACAACTCTAGGAGGTGCCGGATACGGATACCTCGTTACCGCGCGAGCCGATTCGAGCAGGCCGCACCCGTGGCCGGACATGACCACCCCGCCCGCAGCGCTCGCGCCTGTTCTCCGAAAGCAATCGGGCACCCAGTAATTCAGGCACGGACGAAACCACCGCGTTCGGGCCGTGGCCGAGCACGGTCACCGCCCTTCAAGCGAGCGGCGCCTCCGCGTCCTCCCGAAACAGAGTGAATGAGAGCGAATCATGGCACTCGACATCACCGATTCGATCATCACCAGCGATATCACTCCGGAAAAAGCGTGGCTGCTTCCCTTGCCCTCCGGCGCCGCCTGGGAACTCAGTTGGCTGCCCTCCGTCAGTCTCACCCGCGAGCAGGCCATGAGCGGGATGGTGCTCGACGAGATCCTCAGCGATCCCGGCACGCTCACCAACGACCTCGCACTCGAACTGGCCGCCATCCACGCGGCCGAACTGGGCGTCACTCTGCGTGACGTGCTGATCCGCTTGTACATCCGCATCACCGAACGCGACGCCGAAGCTTCCTGCCGCGCGCACACGCCCCTGCCCGCCTGACCGCTTCCGGCGACAACTGATTCCATCCTCCGGTCAATTCTTCACTTAGAGAACAGAAGAGACGGTGACGAGGAGGATCCCAGAGGACAATGTTCTCTCTCGGTGTCGTAGACACAGGCCGTGAGCGTGTCGTTCATTCTCGAATTGCACCGGAGGTTGGCGCGGCGGACGGCGCCGGATCACGCGGAAGGTTCCACAGCGCGAAGAACAAGCATTGGGGCATATTGTCCGGCCCGTTGACCGAGTACGAGATCGCCGCGCTCGACGAGAATCCGCTGTTGACCTATGTGCCCGGCCCTTTCACATCCGGCGAATACGGGGTGGTACTGGATCCAGCGGTAGCCGGGCAACCGGGGGCTCGCCAGGTCCGGGTACTGGACACGCCGCTCACCGACGAAGAGCGTGCGGCCATCGTGGCCGCGAAGTCGGAATGGGGTCCGCAGATGCTGCCCTGGGTCGGCGTGTTCGAAGGCACCGCACGCGGTGGATCGACGTTGCACGCGCTTCCGGCCGGGCGAGCCGTGTTGTCCGGCGGAGTATGGAATGCGCCGACCTTGGACGCCGTGTACAACGCGGGCGCACCGATGCCGGAGCTGTACGGCGGCGCGCCGGATTGGGTCGCCGACCCGGTTTTGAATCCGCGGGCTGCTTCGGGCCTGCTGTCCTTCTGCTACTGGTGGGAAGCGGGGCGCTGGTACCGCGGGCAGTCACCGTCCGCGCAGGAATGCGCGCCCGCGGTGCCGGGCGTGTGGACGCGGGAAACGACCATCAAGATCGTGGCGGACCTGCTCCCGGATCAGGACGCGTCGGAGGCCATCGGAGCCTTACTGTCCGCCGCCGAGACGGGAGGGGTGACGCGAGCGGCGCTGATCGCAGTCTTCGGCGATGACAGCCGTTTCGACATCGACGGCGCGCTCTATCAATTCTCGGCCGCAGGACTGCTGTCCACGGCGCCCGAGCCGATGCCCGCCGAACAGGCGATCAGCCGGGTACGGGACTACATCACCGGTCGGCAGCTGGACACCACCGGATACCCGCTGGCGCAGCTGACCGCCGACCGCTTGCGCTTCGGCTGGATGGTGCACGTGCCCGCTCCCGAGAACACACCAGCCCACCGAGCGGTGTTCTATATCGCCGACGACGGCGAATTCGTGCACTCGTCGTCGGCCATCGACCATGGGCAATTCGTCGCCGCGTTCGAACAGCGCTTCCTCGACCGCCACGGGCTGGTGGTCTGACGCGGTGCACTGCATTTGCTGATAGTTCGCCATAAATCTTGTTGGGTATGACCATCTCGAATGAGATAGGTTGCTGCCACGCGACGCGAGACTCGGCGAACCGCCTCGACGGTTCGCTCGACCCGCGAGGAGGAGGCCCGATCATGTCGCTGGAAACCAACAAGGCACTGGTCCGCAGGTTCTATCGGGAGATCGACGCGGGAAACATCGACGCCATGGACGACCTCGTCGCGGAGGACTACATCGATCACTCGCCGCCGCCGTTTCCCGGCCTCGGCCCCGGCCGAGAAGGCCTGAAGCAGGCCTTTCGCATGTTCTGGGCCGCCACTCCAGGGCGGCACGAGATCGAGGACCAAGTCGCGGAAGGCGACCGGGTCGTCACGCGGCTGACCGCGTACGGGCGTCACACCAGGGACCTGCCCGGCATACCGGCGACCGGGCGCGAACTGACGGTGACGGGTACCGCGATCCACCGGATCGCCGACGGCAAGCTCGCCGAGAAGTGGTCCGACAAGGACGTGCTCGGGTTCTTGCAACAGTTGGGAGTGCTACCCGCGGTGGGAAGACACTGACCGGCCGGGTCGGGACATCCGTCACACGATCGACGCGCCCTTCCGGCTACAAAGAGAAAGCCGCGCATCAACAGTTGATGCGCGGCTTTCGTCTGTGCGAGAAGGGGGACTTGAACCGCCGTATCGCCCAGCTAGCAGCGTGTGACCTTGGGTTTCATCGGGATTCACCGGGATTGGTCGGGGCAAGAACAGCCCGATTTGTGGACGTGGTCCACATGGGATTTCACTGAGTTCCGATTGTGACGGTGGCATTCTTGGTACCTGGGGATTGCGACCACCAGTAGTAATATGTATTACCGCTGGTGACATTGATCGTCCCGGAGCCGTAAGCATCGAACGTTCCAAGGGTCGGGCATGCGATCTGGCCCGCGACCTCGTACTTCTGTGCGCCTTGAGGCACCCCGCTCACGGATATGGTGGATGCGGCATTCGGTATCGAGACGGTCTTTCCTGCGATCTTCGTCGTCAACTGCAAGGCGCACTGGTTTGAGTCGCCTCGGTACTGCAAATAGATCGTCGCCGCTGGATCGGCGTACGCGCCGCCGTATGGGGCGGACGTCGGTGCGGCCGTCGTGGGCGGCTGAGCCGGCGGTGTGGACTTCGTACCGACATAGATGCCGATAATCGCCCCGACGGCCGTAATGACCGCTGCGATTCCGGTGAGGATACCGGGGACTGACGTCCAAAAGCTGTGTTTCGGTTCCCTTGGCGCCGGAGTCACGTTTCCCATGCCGCCTCTTTCGGTGGAGACCACTGGTTGCTGTGCCGGACATCTTCGGCGAAGCTTTCCCTCTCCCGCCTCGCTTCGGTTCTTCCTCGTCGTCGGGTGTCGCCGCTGCTTCTAACGATCAGGTGGTACTCGCTCACGGTCACTGTTACCCCGGCAATTCGCGCGTAAACCGTGCTTTTGGTAGCCCCTCTGTTTGGTTACAACTACCACTCGAGGCGCGCAACCTCGACCAGATGGCTCCCCTCCGCCCACGGAGGCGTCGAACACCTGCGACTGCACGAGCCCGCGTGCGTCCATCCACACCGCCTCGAAACCCGTCGCGACGCGCTCGATCTCGCCGATCTGGCCGAGCCGGACGAGACGGCGGTGGCGCGCCTGCTCCATATCGAGGACCCGGCCGCGCAGCCGGGCCAGCCTGTCTGCGACGGCCTGCGCGCTCGCCGCGGATGCCACCGCCGAGATGCGCCCGTACCGCTTATCGGTGATCGCGATCGACGAGTGCCCGCGTCGCGCGATACGACCCAGATCGGCTCGCCGTCCTGCAGACGCCACGAAATCCCCTTATGCCTCGTGCAATACGGGGTGAGGCGCTTGGACATGAGGCGGCCGACGAGGTGCCCGTAGCGGCGGCGCAGCTCGTCGAACGACAGCCCTTCCCAACCGGCCGCGCCGGTGAACGGTGCGCGGTCGCCCGCGGCGAGCGCCTCGAGACGGGCGACCGCCGGAGCTCAGCCTTGCTGCCAGAACCGCGCCGAGGTCACCGGTAATCCGCTCGGCGTCAGGAACAGGAAGGCGTCGGCCGGGCGGTCGAGGTCGAGCTGCGCGACCGTTTCGAGCGGAACGAACGTCGTGCGACCGCCGCGCTCGGTCTTCGGGTCGCCTAGGCGCATCCGGCCGTTGGCCCACTTCCACGCTCTCGTGATCGAGACGCCGCCGGTGTTGCGGTCGATGTCGCCGACAGTGAGCGCCCCCTGCTCGCCGGGCCGGGCAATGCTCAGCACGTCGAACTCCCACCACGGGCGCCAGAACGGCGCGAGCAGCTGCTCGATGAGCTCGTATTCGTCCTCGCTCAGGTGGTCGACCTCGCGCGCCGAAGCACTTCGGCAACTTGGTCTCGGCACACGGATTCCACGGGATAAAAGGAGTCGGCCGCTGCCGGGCCGCCGCACCCATCGCCGCGCACAGCAGGCCGTGCTTATTACGGATGGCCTTCGGCGCATTGTCGAACTCGGTTTCGAGCCACTCGACCCACGCGGCATCGAGCTCGGGGGTCACACCTTCAACGGTCAGGTGCTCCCCGTTGAAGAAGGGAACGATGTCGCGGTCGATCATGCGCCGGTATTTGCGCCTGGTCTCCTCGTCCACACTCTTACCGAGGCTGTCGACGTATCGGTGAAGCCATACCTTCAATGTGATGGTGTCGAGCACGGCGCCGAGTTGGGCGGCGAGGACGCGCTCGGCCTCGGCCGGGCCGACGCGGTCGAGCAGCCGCGCCCATCGAATAGCGGCAGCATGATCGTCGAAACTCTGGGACGTCTGTACCGCTTTGCTGTCACGGATGATGCGGTAGCGCACCTGCGAGTAGGTAGAGCCATCCTGCGGACGCGAATGCGGGGTGTAGTCGCCACGAAGCACGGGTCCCTTGCACTCAGGCCGAATCCCCTCAGATTCCCTGTGGACCGCTGTGTGGACGCAGAAGGGGCATAACCTGTTGGTTATGCCCCCGACCTGCGTCGAAATTGTGGGCGAAGGGGGACTTGAACCCCCACGTCCCGAAGGACACTGGCACCTGAAGCCAGCGCGTCTGCCATTCCGCCACTCGCCCGAGCGACTGGGAGACAGTATCACGGCCGCGCGCTGGATACGAAATCGCCATTTCAGAGGCCTGACCGGGGGGCTGAACGGGTCCGGGAACCTGGGGCCGTCGCCAAGAGTTACAGGTGTGGACGATCGTGGATATCATGCAATGAACGTGGTCGATTAACGACACGCCATACACGCGTGTCGTTGTTACGAATCAGGAAGAGACGCGCACCGAAGGGAGGCCGAGATGGGCATCGTTTCGCGATTCGAGCGTCGCCTGCAAGGCGCCGTCGGTGACGTGTTCGCCAGAGTCTTCGGCGGCAGTGTCGTACCCCAGGAGGTGGAGGCGGCGCTGCAACGCGAGGCCGCCGATCATGTCCAGGACCTGGGCGGCGGGCACCTGCTGGCACCCAACAGCTATGTGATCACGATCAACACCTCCGATCACCAGCAGTTGGATGCCGACCACGACCTCACCACCCGCGCATTCGCCAAACATCTACAGGACTACATCCGCGAGCAAGGCTGGCAGACCTACGGCGAAGTACACGTGGCGTTCGAGGCATCACCTACGCTGCACACCGGACAGTTCAGGGCGAGTGGCCGCGTCGATCCCGACGCCGGACACAGAGCCAGCGCGGCTCGCGGCCCCGAATCACCGCCACAACGACCTGCACACCCGCAACCAGGAGCTGGCCCCATGACGCAGAACTCAGGCTACGACCCGAGCCGTGAGCCCGCGGAGTCCGATCCACGCAACCGCGGGTACGCTCCACCGCCTGCCGGACGCGGCGGCCCGCAGAACGGCGCGTACCGCGACGACTACGGCCGTGGCGGCGCATACGGGGCGGATTACCAGGCTCCGGACGCGCAGCAGGGTTACGGCGACTATCAGAACGGCTACGACTACCCGCAGGGTGGCCAGGGCTACGGGCAGCAGGGTGGTTACGGCGAGTCCGGCTACGGCGGCCAGCAGGGCGGCTACGGCGAGTCCGGCTACGGCCAGCAGAGCGGCTACGGCGAGCGCGGGTACGGCCAGCAAGGCTACGGCGACCAGGCCTACGGCCAGCAGGGCTACAGCGACCAGGCCTACGGCCAGCAGGGCTACAGCGACCAGGGCTACGGCCAGCAGGGCTACGCCGACCAAGGCTACGGCCAGCAAGGGTACGGTCAGCCCGGCTACGGGCAGTCGGGGTACACCGATCCGAGCTACGGCGATCAGAACTACGCCGACCAAGGCGGCTACGCTCAGGACGACCAGGGCGGCTACGGTCAGGCATACTCGCAGCAACCGGGGTACGGCGCGCAGCAGGGCTACGCGGGCGGGCAAGGCTACGGCGCCGCCCCGCAGGCCGGTTCGGGCTATTCGGCGACGCTTCAGCTGGACGACGGCAGCGGCCGCACTTACCAGCTGCGGGAAGGCAGCAACATCATCGGCCGCGGCCAGGACGCGCACTTCCGGCTGCCCGACACAGGCGTCTCTCGCAGGCACATCGAGGTGCGCTGGGACGGGCAGACCGCGATGTTGTCCGACCTCGGCTCCACCAACGGCACCCTGGTGAACGGCTCCCCCGTGCAGGATTGGCAGCTCGCCGACGGTGACGTCATCCGTGCCGGGCACTCCGAGATCCTGATCCGTATCGTCTGATCCCGTAAGCTCGCGGTGCAGGTCACGACATGGCTCTCGAGGGAATCGTCGGTCGTATCGTGATCGAAATCGACCGACGGCCCTATGATGCTGCCAACACACGCGCGGCGCCGACACCGGGGCCGGCAAGACCAGCAGGCTGGTGGGGGTGGTCGAACCGCACCTACGGCACCGACGTACACGGTCGAACAGGAGGTGGAGCGCCGTGCAGGGACTGATCCTGCAACTGACCCGTGCGGGGTTCCTTCTGCTGTTGTGGTTGTTCGTGTGGGCTGTGCTGCGCACGTTGCGCAGCGACATCTACGCGGCATCCGGCATTCGGATCCAGCCCAGGGCCGCACGCGGTTCCGCGGTGCTGCCTTCCTTCAGCCGGGGCCAGAAGGGCGCCAAATTTCTTGTGGTGACTCAGGGTTCACTCGCCGGCACTCGCATCTCGCTCGGCACCCAACCGGTGCTGATCGGGCGTGCGGACGACTCCACGCTGGTACTCACCGATGACTACGCCTCGACCAGGCATGCGCGACTGTCTCCGCGTGGTGACGACTGGTACGTCGAGGACCTCGGCTCGACGAACGGCACCTACCTCGATCGCGCGAAAGTCACCACCGCCGTCCGTGTTCCACTCGGCACGCCTGTCCGTGTCGGCAAAACAGTGATCGAGCTGCGATCGTGACACTTGTTCTCCGCTACGCAGCGCGCAGCGACCGCGGTCTCGTCCGAGGCAACAACGAAGATTCCGTGTACGCGGGCGCCCGGCTGCTCGCACTCGCCGACGGCATGGGCGGCCATGCCGCGGGAGAAGTCGCGTCCCAGTTGATGATCGCCGCGCTCGCCCACCTCGACGACGACGAGCCCGGCGACGATCTGCTCGGCAAGCTCGACGCGGCCACCCGAGAAGGCAACGCCGCCATCGCCGATCAGGTCGAGGAGGAGCCCGAGCTCGACGGCATGGGCACCACGCTCACCGCGATCCTGTTCGCGGGCAAGAAACTCGGCCTCGTGCACATCGGCGACTCGCGCGCCTACCTGCTGCGCGGCGGCGAGCTCGGCCAGATCACCCGGGACGACACCTTCGTCCAATCGCTGGTCGACGAGGGCAGGATCACACCGGAGCAGGCGCACACGCACCCGCAGCGCTCGCTGATCATGCGCGCGCTCACCGGCAACGAGATCGAGCCGACGCTGATCATGCGCGAAGCGCGCGCCGGTGACCGCTACCTGCTGTGTTCCGACGGTCTCTCCGACGTGGTCAGCGACGAGACCATCGCGAACACGATGCGCGAGGGCAGCACCGACGAGTGCGCCGACCGGCTCATCGAGCTGGCGTTGCGCAGCGGCGGTCCGGACAACGTGACCGTCGTCGTCGCCGATGTCATCGACCTGGACTACGGCCAGAGCCACCCGATCGTCGCGGGCGCCGCCTCCGGCGTCGACGAGGACACGCCGCCGCCGAACACCGCCGCAGGCCGGGCCTCCGCGTTGCGCCCGCCGCGCGCCGCGCCGCGCCGGGCCGCCGCCGCGCCCGAGCCGCCCGCGAAGAAGTCGCACCGGTTGCGCTGGATCGTGCTCGCGCTGGCGCTCATCGTCGCGGTCTGCGTGGGGCTCGTGGTCGGCTACAAGATGATCCGCAGCAACTACTACGTCGGCGCCGACGACGGTTCGGTGGTGATCCTGCGCGGGCTGCCCGGTTCGATCCTCGGTTACTCGATCCACGACGTGAATCTCGTCGGATGTGTGACCCGCAACGGGGAACTCACCCTGACCGACCCCGGCGAGAGTCTGCCGTCGGCGTGCAAGCCGCTGAAGGTCACCGATCTGAAGCAGACCGGCCGCGAGCAGGTGGACAAGGGCTTGCCGCCGGGCTCGCTGGACAAGGCCAGGGACTCGATGACCTACCTCGCCCAGCGAGAACTGCTGCCGCCGTGCCCGGTCAAGGAATCGGCGCCGCAGCCGGGTGTCGTCCCGTCGCCTGCCGAAACCCCGGCCCCCGCGCCCAACGGCGCTCAGCCCGCTCCGGCCACCGCCGCGCCCGCGCCCGCGCCGGCTCCGGCGCCGGCGCCGGAACAGGGCGACGCCAGGGGCACCGAAATCAAGACACCGACGAAGTCGGAGGCTCCTGTCCCGCCGTCGAGCGCGTCGCCCGCCCCCCAGACCGCGGGGGAGAACTGCCGGGTGACGGACTGATGTCCGCGCCGGCACCGCCGTCGGCTGGGGCTTTTCCCAGTCCCCCGGGCGGCTTCGCTCCCGCGCCACCGCCGAGCACCAGACGCAACGTCGAACTTCTGCTGCTCGGGGCGGCGGCGGTGATCACCACGGTGTCCCTGTTCCTGGTCGAGGCCAGTCAGGAACAGTCGATCACCTTGGATATCGCCAAATACGGCTTGGCCTACCTGGCGTTGTTCGCGGTGGCGCACCTGGCCGTGCGGCGGTTCGCCCCGTTCGCCGACCCCCTGCTGTTGCCGATCGTGGCGTTGCTCAACGGACTCGGTCTCGTGCTGATCCACCGGCTCGACTTGGCCGACCAGCAGACCGCCGCCTACAACTCGTGGGCGACCCCCTCCCCCGACGCCAATCAGCAGATCCTGTGGACCGCGCTGGGCACGCTCGTGTTCATCACGCTGCTGATCGCGCTGCGCGACTACCGCACCCTGGCCCGCTACAGCTACACCCTCGGCCTCATCGGCCTTGTCGCGCTGGCCATTCCGGCTCTGCTGCCGAGCGCGTTCTCCGAGACCAACGGCGCGAAGATCTGGATCCGGCTGCCCGGGTTCAGTGTCCAGCCGGGTGAGTTCGCGAAGATCCTGCTGATCATCTTCTTCGCCTCGGTCCTGGTGGCCAAGCGCGAGATCTTCACCGCCGCCGGTCGCCATGTGCTCGGCATGGAGTTCCCGCGCGGCCGCGACCTCGGACCGATCCTGGCCGTCTGGGTCGTCTGCATCGGCGTGCTCGTGTTCGAGAAGGATCTCGGCACCTCGCTGCTGATCTTCAGCACGGTGCTCGTGATGCTCTACATCGCCACCGAACGGGTCGGCTGGCTGGTCATCGGCGGCGGACTGCTCGCGCTCGGATTCGTCTTCGCCTATCAATTGTTCGGCCACGTGCGGGTCCGGGTGGAGACCTGGCTGCACCCGTTCGACGACTACAACAACACCGGCTATCAGATCTCGCAGTCGCTGTTCGGCCTGGCCACCGGCGGTCTCGCCGGGACCGGCCTCGGCAGCGGCAGGCCGAACCAGGTGCCGTTCGCCAAGACCGACTTCATCGTCACCACCATCGGCGAGGAACTCGGCCTGATCGGGCTCGCCGCGGTGCTGGCGCTGTTCCTGGTATTCGTCGTGCGCGGGCTGCGCACCGCACTCGCGGTGCGCGACAGCTTCGGCAAATTGCTCGCGGCCGGCCTGTCGTTCACCATCGCGATCCAGCTGTTCGTCGTGGTCGGGGGTGTGACCAAGCTGATTCCGCTGACCGGTCTCACCACCCCGTTCATGTCCTACGGCGGGTCTTCGCTGCTGGCCAACTACGCGTTGCTGGCGTTGCTGATCAAGATCTCCGACGCCGCCCGCGCACCCGCCCCGGTGCGCAAGAAGGAACCGGCGCCGATCGCCGACGCGCAGACCGAACTGCTGCGGCGCGATGGCGGGCGACCGGAGGCGGGGCCGCTGACATGAACACTCCACTACGCCGAGTCGCGATCGCGGTGATGGTGATGGTCGTCGCACTGCTGGCGAACGCCACCTACGTCCAAGTGATCAAGGCCGACGACCTGCGCTCCGATCCGCGCAACTCCCGGGTTCTGCTGGACGAGTACGCCCGCCAGCGCGGGCAGATCTCGGCAGGCGGCACCGTGCTGGCCGGCTCGGTCGCGACCGATGACCGCTACAAGTACTTGCGCACGTACCCGAGCGAGCCGGAGGCGTACGCACCCGCCACCGGTTTCTACTCGATGCAGTACGGCAGCACCGGACTGGAACGTGCTGAGGACTCGGTGCTCAACGGGTCCGACAGTCAACTGTTCGGCAGCCGCCTCGTCGACCTCATCTCCGGCCGCGACCCGCGCGGCGGCAACGTGGTCACCACGCTCAACCCGCTGATGCAGCAGGTGGCCTACGACCAGATGACCAGCAAGGGCTACACCGGTTCGGTGGTGGCGATCGAGCCGAGCACCGGCAAGATCCTGACCATGGTCTCCACGCCCAGCTACGACCCGAACCTGCTGTCCGGGCACGACGGTGCGCGCGGCACCCAGGCGTGGGAAACGCTGAGCGCGGATCCGCGCCACCCCATGCTGAATCGCGCCATCTCGCAGACCTATCCGCCCGGATCCACGTTCAAAGTCGTGGTCACCGCCGCCGCGCTGTCCAACGGCGCCGCGACTCCCGACGACCAGTTCACCGCCGCGCCGAACATCACGCTGCCCGGCACCAGCACCACGCTGGAGAACTACAACGGCTCCACGTGCGGTCCCAACCCGACAGCTTCGCTGTTCGAAGCGTTCCGTCGCTCGTGCAACACCGCGTTCGCCGAACTCGGCGTCAAGGTGGGTGCCGCGAATCTCAAGGACGAGGCGGCCGCGTTCGGCATCGGCCCGCACCGAGGGATCCCGATGCCGGTGGCGGAGAGCACCGTCGGCACCATCTCCGACGACGCCGCCCTGGCCCAGAGCAGCATCGGGCAGCGCGACGTGGCGTTGACCCCGCTGCAGAACGCGGTCGTCGCGGCGACCATCGCCAACGGCGGCGTCCGGATGGAGCCCTACCTGGTGGATCAGTTGCAGGGCCCGGATCTGAGCGAGCTGTCGAAGACCAAGCCGGTCTCGGTCGGCCAAGCCGTCAGCGCCGATGTAGCGTCGACCGTGACCAACCTGATGATCGCGTCGGAGGGCAACACCTCTGGAGGTAACCAGACCCGTTATCAGATCGCGTCCAAGACCGGCACCGCGGAGCACGGGAGCAACCCGCGCAACACGCCGCCGCATGCTTGGTACATCGCGTTCGCCCCCGCGCAGAACCCGAAGATCGCCATCGCGGTGATCGTGGAGAACGGTGGGGACCGGGCGCTTGCCGCGACCGGTGGCTCGGTCGCCGCGCCGGTGGCTCGCGCGGTTCTCGACGCCGGTCTTCGAGGGGGCTGAACGATATGGATGTGCGAGTGAAGGTACGGGGACCTCGATGCTGAACAACGGTGCGATGATCGCCGACCGGTACCGGCTGCAGCGACTGATCGCGACCGGCGGCATGGGCCAGGTCTGGGAAGCGCTGGACACCAGGTTGGACCGCAGGGTCGCGGTCAAGGTGCTGAAGTCGGAGTTCTCGGCCGACCCGACGTTCCGGCATCGATTCCGCACCGAGGCGAAGACCACCGCCCAGCTGAATCACCCCGGCATCGCGGGCATCTACGACTACGGCGAGACGATCGACCCGCAGGGCAGCGAGATCGCCTACCTGGTCATGGAATTCGTCCAGGGTGAGCCGCTGAACACGGTGCTCAACCGCCTGGGCAGGCTATCGGTCGCCCAGGGCCTCGACCTGCTCGAGCAGACCGGCCGTGCCCTGGAGGTGGCGCACCGCGCGGGCGTGGTGCACCGCGACGTGAAGCCGGGCAACATCCTGGTCACCCCGACCGGTCAGGCGAAGATCACCGACTTCGGTATCGCCAAGGCGGTGGACGCCTCCCCGGTGACCAAGACCGGCATGGTGATGGGCACCGCGCAGTACATCGCACCGGAACAGGCGGTCGGCGAGGACGCCACCGCGGCCAGCGACGTCTACTCCCTCGCCGTGGTCGGCTACGAAGTGCTGGCAGGCCAGCGGCCGTTCACCGGCGACGGCGCGCTCACCGTCGCCATGAAGCACGTGCGTGAGACGCCGCCCCCGATGCCGGCCGATCTGCCCGGCAACGTGCGCGAACTGGTCGAGATCACGATGGAGAAGGACCCGGCGCGCCGCTACGCCAGTGGCGGCGAGTTCGCCGACGCGGTCGCCGCGGTGCGCGCGGGCCGGCGTCCGCCGCCGCCGAGTGGTACCCATCCCGCCGCGCCCTTGACCGGCGCCACGCGGGTGCTCCCGCCGGGCCCGACCGCCGTGATCCCCTCCACGCCACCCGACTTCGACGGGGCGACGGTGCGCTACTCGACGCCCGCGGCCGGCGCGGTGGGCGCGGCGAATCGCGGGGGCACGATCGCGGCTCCGGCCACCGTGCTGAGCCGTGGCACGGCGGGCGATCGACCGCCCGGTGGCGACAAGCGGTTCACCACTGCCCAGAAATGGCTGACCGGGCTCGGCATCGGCGCCGTCCTGCTCGCCGCGCTCACGGCCTACCTGCTCTTCGGTGGCGACACCAATCCGGATTCCACGCCGTCGCCGACCGCGACGGTCGCACCGAACCCGAAGCCGGTCCCGCCGGTGGCCACCACGACCACCCCCAAGCCCGCGCCCGCGCCGGTGGAAACCGAGACCTACGAACCGACCACCACCGAGCCGAAGACCACGACACCGGAGCCGACGACGACCACCGCGCCGCCCACCACCACGGCACCGAGCACGACGAAGCCGACGACCACCGCGCCCACTGCCACCGCAACGCGCCCGCGCATCCCGACTCTCGACCTACCATTCCCGGAGATTCCCGGTGCCCGGGGGCCCTCGGCCACTCGCAGCGGATCCGCCACTTCTTCGCAAGGACTGCCATGACGACCCCGAAGAATCTCTCGTCTCGCTACGAGCTGGGCGAGATCATCGGGTTCGGCGGTATGTCCGAGGTGCACAAGGCCCGCGACATCCGGCTGAGCCGCGACGTGGCGATCAAGGTGCTGCGGGCGGACCTCGCCCGCGATCCCACGTTCTACCTGCGGTTCAAGCGCGAAGCGCAGAATGCCGCCGCACTCAATCATCCGGCCATCGTCGCGGTCTACGACACCGGTGAGGCCGAGGTGGACGGCGGCCCGCTGCCGTACATCGTGATGGAGTACGTCGACGGCGACACACTGCGTGACATCGTGCGCGGCAAGGGGCCGCTGCCGCCGCGCCGAGCGATGGAAGTCGTCGCTGACGTCTGCGCCGCCTTGGATTTCAGCCACAAGGCCGGGATCGTGCACCGCGACATGAAGCCCGCCAACATCATGATCAATCGGTCCGGCGCGGTGAAGGTGATGGACTTCGGCATCGCGCGCGCGATCGCCGACAGCTCCAACCCGATGACGCAGACCGCGGCGGTGATCGGCACCGCGCAGTACCTCTCGCCGGAACAGGCGCGCGGAGAGACGGTGGACGCCCGCTCGGACGTCTACTCCGTGGGTTGTGTGCTGTTCGAAATCCTCACCGGGGAGCCGCCTTTCACGGGTGACTCCCCGGTCGCCGTCGCCTACCAGCACGTCCGGGAAGATCCGCGGCTGCCCTCGCACGTGCACGCGGGGGTGCCCCGCGAGCTGGACTCGGTCGTGCTCAAGGCGATGAGCAAGAACCCGGCCAACCGGTACCAGTCCGCCGCCGAGATGCGCGCCGACCTGATCCGGGTACTCGGCGGCCAGAAGCCCAGCGCCCCCATGGTGATGACCGACGAGGACCGCACCACCTTCATGAGCGCGGACGAGCCTCCGCCGCGGAACTACCGCACCGTCGAACGCCACGACGACACCGCAGAGCAGGACCCGGCCGAACCGAACGGCCAGCGCCGAACCGCCTACATCGCGCTCGGCGCAGTCGCGGCCGTCGCCGTGGCGTTCGCTTTGTTCTGGGTGCTGCTCGGGCCTGGCAGCAGGCCGGACCAGGTAGCCGTTCCCGATCTGTCCAACAAGTCCTCGCAACAGGCGCAGGACGCGCTGCAGAAGCTCGGCTTCACGGTGGCGATCCAGCAGAAGCCCGACGGCAAGGTCGCCACGGGCAACGTCATCGCGACCCAACCTTTGGGCGGCTCGCGGATCGACGAGGGAAGCACCGTCACGGTTCAGGTGTCCTCCGGGCCCGCCCAAGTGCAGGTGCCGAAGCTCACGGGGCTGACCCAGGAGCAGGCCGAGCAGGTGTTGAATTCCAAAGGCCTGCGGATCAACTCGAACATCGAGCGCAAACCGTCGAGCACCGCCGAGAAGGATCAGGTGATCGAGCAGAATCCGTCGCCGGGTTCGAAGGTCGACGTGGACTGGGAAGTCGTCGTCACGATCGGCACCGGCCCGGAAGCGGTTCGCGTCCCCTACGTCGTCGGCCAGACGATCGACGTGGCTCAGCCGAATATCGAGGGCAACGGTTTCAAGGTCGTCGTGCAAGAGGTGCAGTCCTCGAAGCCGAAGGGCGAGGTGGTCGCCTCCAGCCCGGCCGGCGGCAGCAACGCGGAGAAGGGCTCCACGGTTACCGTCCAGGTGTCCGCGGGCGATCTGAAGATGCCGTCGCTGGTCGGTCTCACCGTCTCGCAGGCGGTGGAGAAGCTGCGCGCGGAAGGTTGGACTGGCAGCACCAGCCAGATCAGCCAGTCACCGCAGGGAACCTTCGACGCGGGCAATGTCGGACGCATACTCAGCCAGCAGCCGTCCGCGGGCAGTTCGATCCAGAAGAACAGCGCAATCCTGGTCGGTGTGGGGGTACTGGGTCCGCCGTGATCGGGCGTGGTCACCGGTATCCAGAAAACGAGACCAACCGGTGTGAATTGCGGGAGAATGATGCTGCTCCATCCCAATCAGCGCAGCTGAGCACGAGGAGGTAGCTCATGACCACTGCCAGGGACATCATGAAACCCGGCGTTCAGTGGATCTCCAAGGACACGACTATCGAGCAGGCCGCGCGCACCATGGCCGAACTCAACGTCGGGTCGCTGATCGTCTCGGACGACAACGAACGGATGTGCGGCATCGTCACCGACCGCGACATCGTGGTGAAGTGCATCGCTCAGGGCAAGATCCCCGCGAACTGCCGGGTCGAGGAACTGTGCGAAGCGACGCCGCGGTGGGTCGATGCCAACGCCGACATCGAGGAAGTCCTCGATGAAATGGAGAGCAACCGGGTCAAGCGCATGCCCGTCATCGAGGACAAGCGGCTGGTCGGCATGATCAGCGAAGCGGACCTGGCCAGGCATCTGGACGATAACCAGCTCGGCGAGTTCGTGACCGCCGTCTACGGGCGTCCGTAGCTTTCGAACCGGTGCGGAGGGCGGTATCCCACCGCCCTCTCGGATCGACCTGTGCACTTCGACAACGGTCTGCCGTCCGGCGATGCGAACTCGAGGGAGTTAGGGCGGGCAGCACAATCCGGTCGAGGTGTGGTGTGAGCCGACGCCCGGCCGCGGACGACGGACCGTCGTCCGCGGTGCGTCGCCCCTTTGTCGTGGCACGACCCGCCGTCAGATCCGGTCGGCCTTCGGCAGATACCGCAGCACGGCGACATCGCCGACTTGCGTCACGCCCGCCAGCCGCATCCTGCGGTGGGGCGCCCCCGGGAAATCGGCCGGGTCGAGGAAGCGCGGAGCCGCGACGTCACCCACCAGGATCGGGGCCACCGCAAGGTGCAGTTCGTCGGCCAGATCGGCGGCGAGGAACGCGGTATGGATGCGGGTGCCGCCCTCCACCATGAGACGGTCGACGCCCCGGCGGCCCAGATCGTCCAACAGCGCACCGAAGTCGAGTTCGGTGCCGAGATCCACCACATCGGCCAGTCCGCTCAGCCGGGTGGTGAGCTTCGCCGCACCCGCCGCGGTGGTGTAGACGAGCTTGCCGCCGCCGTGGTGCCAGAACCGCAGTTCGGGATCGAGCTCGCCGCTCGCGGAGACCGTGACCTTCAACGGATACTCCGGCTTGCCCGCGGCGAGGCGGGCCGCCCTGCGCTCGGCGCTGCCGACGAGCAGTCGCGGATTGTCGCTGCGCAGGGTCTGCGCTCCGATCAGAATGGCGTCGGAGTCCGCGCGGACTTGGTCGACCCGATCGAAGTCCGCCGCGTCGGACAAGTGCAGCCGCTCGGGGCTCGCGTCGTCGATGTACCCGTCGATACTCGTCGCGACCGACAGGAGCACATGCGGACGGGTCACTGCAGCACCAGCGCGGCGACCTCCGCCTCCAGCGTCTGCACCAACCCTTCGGCGGGACGCTCACCGCACACGCCCAACCAGTTCGCCAGCATTCGGTGCCCGCCCTGGGTGAGCACCGATTCCGGGTGGAACTGCACACCGTGGATGGGCAAGGTGCGATGCCGCATCGCCATCACGATCCCGCTCTCGGTGCGCCCGAGCACCTCGATCTCCTCCGGCAGGGTGTCCTCGAGCACGGTGAGGGAGTGGTACCGCGTGGCGGTGAACGGGTCGGAAAGACCGGCCAGCACGCCGGCGCCGATGTGGAAGACCTCGCTCGTCTTCCCGTGCAGCAACTCGGGAGCCCTGGTGACGGTGGCGCCGAAGGCCTCGCCGATCGCCTGATGGCCAAGGCACACGCCCAGCAGCGGGACATTTTCTTCCGCGCAGGCGCGCACCAACGGGATACTGGCGCCCGCACGGTCCGGAGTGCCGGGGCCTGGACTGATCAGAATGCCGTCGAAGTCACGGACCACCGCCGCGACGTCGGCCAGATTCGGATCGTCGTTACGCCAGACGACCGCGTCGACACCCAGTTGACCGAGGTACTGCACCAGGTTGAAGACGAAGCTGTCGTAATTGTCGACGACCAGAACACGCATGGCATCGAGATTACGTGCCCGCACGGCACCGCGTCGCATCCATTACCTGTTGGGATAGCCTAGAGACCACGACCTGCACGCCGAATACGAGGACGTCATGCCCAAGTCGAAGGTCCGTAAGAAGACCGACTATACGATCAACCCCGCCAGCCGGACGCCGGTGAAGGTGAAGGCCGGGCCGTCGCCGGTCTGGTATGTCGCCATCATGCTCGGATTCATGCTCGCTGGGCTGGCCTGGCTGCTCGTCTACTACTTGGCGGCCGAGCAGATCAGCTGGATGAACGATCTCAACGCCTGGAACTTCCTGATCGGCTTCGGTCTGATGGTGGTGGGCCTGATCATGACGATGCGCTGGCGCTGAGCGGCGACATCGCGCAGATTACAGACGTGTCATTCATGCACACCTGTGGATGAGCCTGTGGACAACTCGAGGAGCGATTGGGGAGTGCCGTGAGTTCGGAGTCCGCGGTCCCCGGCTCGCCGGACCATGACGAGCCGGGCCTGGTCTGGACCACGCCGACCTCCGCGCTCGTCGCGGTCGCCGCGGGCGGCGTCGCGTTGGCCGTCGCGGCGGTGGTCACCAACGAGGCGGCGAGCCGCCTGCTCGTAGGACTGGCAGCGGCCGGATTGCTCGCCCTCGCCGCGCTCGGGTTCCGGCAACGCCCGCGACTGTCCGTGGTGCCCGGCGCGCAACCACGCATGGTCGTCCGCACCCTGACGGGACCTGACGAATACACCCCCGAGCAAATCGTGCGCGCCCGTGTGGTGAGCTACCGCCGTCTCGGGCGGAAGATGCCGATGCTGGAACTCGACGTCCAGCACGACGGAGTGGACCGGCTGCTGATCTTCGGCCGCTGGGATCTGGGCGCCAATCCCGAGTTCGTATATCAAGACCTGGTCGAAGCCCTGCGGCTCACCCAGGACAAGACCCGCTGACGACGCCGCGGCCGGGGACATTCGGCAAACCCGGCCGCGAATGTTTCACGTGAAGCGAATCCCGCTGTCAGGCAGTCGAAGTGATCGCGCCCACAGCCACCAGCGCCAGCGCCGCGAACGCCACGAGCGCCACCGCGATCCAGCCGACCGTCCGTGCCGCTTGCGGAGTGCGCACTCGCAGCCAACCCGGCAGGAACAGAATGCCGAGCGTGGCGACGGTACCCGCGGCCAGACCGCCGAGATGACCCCAGAGCGAGATGCCGGGCAGTGACAGGCTGATGAACACGTTGATGCCGATGATGATCAGCATCTGATTCGGGTTCTGCCGCAACCGGAGCAGAATGATCGTGATCGCACCGAACAGGCCGTACACCGCGCCCGACGCACCCGCCGTGAGACTGTTCTGGGACAACAGCATGACCCCGGCGGCCCCGCCGAGCATCGAGACCAGGTACACCGCCAGGTAGCGCAGCCGGCCCAGCACCAATTCGGCATCCCGGCCCACCACATACAGCGCGAACATGTTCAGCAGCAGGTGGATGGGGCCGTAGTGCAGGAACCCGGAACCGAGCACCCGCCACCATTCGCCGTCCGCGACCGCCGGTGCGAACAGCACCCAATCGAAGAACAGCGCGGAGCCACGCTGGTTGTCCATCAGGCTCTTGGCCTGCGCCGCGGTGATCGCGTAGATCACCACGTTGATCGCGATCAGCGCATAGGTCACATAGGGTGCGGACATCCGGGGCGCTGCCGCGCCCGAGACCGTCCGCACCGGCGCGACGTCGCGCTGATCCGCGCGCAGACAGTCGACACAGTGCTGACCGACGGCCGCGGGTCGCAGGCACTCCGCACAGGACGGCCGCCCGCACCGCGTGCAGGCCAGGCCGGTCGGGCGATTCGGATGGCGGACGCAGGTGGGTGCGGGCGGCTGGGGGTTCATAGTCTCATTCGATCGTGATCTTGGTGATGACGACGGGCTCCACGGGCCGGTCGATGCGATCGGTCCTGGTGGTCGCGATGGCGTCGACGACCTTCCGGGATTCCGGGTCCACGACTTCACCGAAGATGGTGTGCTTGCGGTTGAGGTGCGGCTGCGGTCGAACGGTGATGAAGAACTGGGAGCCGTTGGTGCCGGGCCCCGCGTTGGCCATCGCCAACAGGTAGCCACGGTCGAACCGCAGCTCGGGGTGGAACTCGTCACCGAATTCGTATCCGGGGCCGCCGCGACCGGTCCCGGTGGGATCGCCACCCTGAATCATGAAACCGGCCATCACGCGATGGAACAGGGCGCCGTCATAGAACGGGCCGCTGTTGCCTCCGCTGGCGTTCGCGGTGGTGTAGGGAGCAGAACCGTCGGCGAGACCTAGGAAGTTGCGGACCGTCTTGGGCGCGTGGTTACCGAAAAGCGCGAGCTTGATATCGCCGTGATTCGTGTGCAGCGTTGCCACGGATGTCTGATTCGGTGAGGTCACGCCGCCCATCGTGCCACGGTCGGCGACGCGGCCGCGGAACTGGGCCGGACCGTGCTGTGAGCTGGGCCTCCTGCGCGAATCACCGGGCTGTGCATAGAGTGGTCCAATGACCTCTGGGCGCCTGCATGTCTCGTCGCGTTCACGTAATCGGCTCCTTCTCGCCGCCGCCGTCGCGCTGGCGGGTGGCGTGGCCTATCTGGCCCGCACCCGGCGGCCGCAGCCGCCGGAACCCGCGCCCGCGCCGCCGCGCATCGGATACTCCCGCAACGGCTCCACGCCGACTCCATTGGCGGAGACCGGCGTGGAGACCGAGCACTGACGAGACAGCGGCGGATCAGCGACTGACCGTCTTCTTGTACTGGCGCAGGGCCAGCGGCACGAACACCACCAGGATCACCACCACCCAGGCCAGCGAAGTGATCACCGGGTGCTGCAACGACCAGGCATCCGGCGTCGGCGCGAGCGGACTCGTGTTCCCGAACAGCTCACGCGTCGCCTGGGTCAACGCGGACACCGGGTTCCATTCCGCGATCACCCGCAGGACGGTGGGCAGTTTCTCGCTGGGGACGAACGTGTTGGCGATGAACGTGAGCGGGAAGATCACCATGAAGCTGGCGTTGTTGAACACCTCCGGCGCACGCACCAGCAGCCCCACCACGGCCATGATCCAGGACACCGCGTAGGCGAACAGCAGCAACAGGATGTAGGCCAGCACCGCGTCCAGGAACGAACCGCGGATGCGCCAACCCACGAGCAGACCGGTCAGCGACATGACGGTCAGGCTGACCACGTTGATCACCACATCGCTGATCGTGCGGCCGACCAGCACCGCCGACGAGGCCATCGGCAGCGAGCGGAATCGGTCGATGATGCCCTTCTGCATGTCCTCGGCCAGCCCGGCGCCGGTGAAGGTCGCACCGAACACCACGGTCTGCGCGAAGATGCCCGCGATGAGGAACTCGCGATATCCGCCGGAGAGGCCTGGGACGTCGATGGCCGCGCCGAAGACATAGGCGAACAGCAGCACGAACATGATCGGCGAGAGCGTGGAGAAGATCAGGACGTCAGGGACCCGCTTGATCTTGATGACGTTGCGTTTCGCGATGGTCACACTGTCGCTGACCACAATGGACAGTCGCGCGCCCAGCGAGGGCCTGCCCAGGACCGGGGCGGTGGCGGTCATCGGATCGTTCCTTCCGTAGCTCCCAGCTCGTCGTTCGCCGCGTCACCGGCGGCGATCGCCTCCGCCTCATGACCGGTGAGGGTGAGGAAGACGTCGTCCAGCGACGGGCGGCGCAGACCTACGTCGTGGATCTGCACGCTGTGCTCGGCCAGCCGCCCCACTGCCTCCACCAGTGCCTGCGACCCGTCGGAGACCGGGACGATGATCCGGCGCAACCCTGGTTCCAGATGAATCTCCCCGTCCGCCAAACTCTTCAGCGCGGCCTCGGCCGTCGCGAGATTGTCCACGCGATCGACGGTCAACTCGATGCGGTCGCCGCCGACCATGGTCTTGAGTTCGTCCGCGGTGCCCTTGGCGATCACCTTGCCGTGGTCGATCACCGCGATCGAATCGGCGAGCCGATCCGCCTCCTCCATGTACTGGGTGGTGAGCAGCAACGTTGTCCCACCCGCGACCAATTCCTCGATCACGTCCCAAAGATCCAGGCGCGCACGAGGATCCAGTCCGGTGGTGGGCTCGTCGAGGAACAGCACGGGAGGGTTCGCGACCAACGCGCCCGCCAGATCGAGGCGACGGCGCATGCCGCCGGAGTAACCCTTGACCGGACGGTCCGCGGCGTCGGTGAGCCGGAATCGTTCGAGCAATTCGCGCGCGCGTTCCTTACTTCGCTGCACCCCCATGTGATAAAGACGTCCCACCATTTCCAAATTCTCGAAACCGGTGAGGTATTCGTCGACCGCGGCATACTGTCCCGACGCCCCGATGCGGGAACGCAACGTCTGCGGATCGCGCAGCACATCGATTCCGGCGACCGTCGCGCGTCCGGCATCCGGCACCAGCAGAGTGGTGAACACGCGGACGGTGGTGGTCTTGCCTGCGCCATTGGGTCCGAGCAGTGCGGTGACGGTGCCTTCCGGGACTCGCAGATCGAGTCCGTCGAGGGCCACCAGCTGGCCGTATCGTTTGACCAGACCCTCGGCGACTATTGCGTCGGGCATGATTCTCCTGAAGTTGACGAGTTCGATGCGAATGAGTGCGACCCCAGGAGCCCCGGGCGCCGATCAATTCGCTGGATCGGATCACCGGCCGATACCCGGCACAGTATCGTCCCGCTCGCCGACAATTTCATCCGATTTGTTTCCGGAGACCTGTCTGCCCCGGAAGGACGACTCGTGCAACGCGAGAAGGCCGCATTCCGATCCGGTCGGTGCTCGGGGGTACCGGATCGGAATGCGACCGGTTCGATGATCCCGCGCGCACGGGTACCCGAGCGCGCGTAGCGGACTACCCGAATCGCCGAGGACCCGTACTCGGATGACGGAAATTCGCATGCGCGTTGTCGCGGCGAGCGGGGGCGCTCCGCGCGAACGGTCCAGTCGGTGATCACGAACACATGTTCGCATCGGGGTACGACACATTCGGTCTATGCGCGCGGGCGGCACCACGCCCGGAATGGCGGACACGCCCGAACGTTCTCGTGGATTCCTTTCTTCGGCGACCGGTCGGCATGTTGTGCACAACGCGGATCCGCAGCAGGTCATGCTGCCGCACAGCCATGGAAACGCTTGCTTTACAACACTTTTGGCAAACACTAAGCCAACAGGCGGGAATGGCGTTGGCGACCGAGGGGCCAGGGACAACTGCCATGCGGCATCCAGAAAGTAAGCCCACCCAAAAAAACTTGGAGCGCGGCCGTCCCCCCGCACACACAAACACACATCATCGAGTAGCATCGTTCTCGTCGGCCCCTCCCCCCCGGGCCGACCCTACGCGGGCCTCGGCTAACTCCCCCCCTTCGCCGAGGCCCGCTCCCCATTTTCAGACCAGGTCAGACCCCTGTTCCCGCTTGGTCGTCGCCCGGTTCCACCGCCCGCCACGCGGCGGTGAGGCGTTGCGCGCGCACGCGCCCGGCGGTGGCGAGCAGTGGCCGGTCACGCTCCCACCGCTGCCGTGTCACGGGGTCGGCGGACTGCCAGAAAGGCTCGAGTTCGGCCAGCACGTCACCGAACGAATCGAAGACCCCGCCGAGGGCGATGTGCACCCCGGCAGCACCCGGCGCATCGATGTCCAGGCCGCGCACGGCGGCCACCAGTGTCAACAGTCGTTGCCGACTCGCGCGCGGCCACTGCGACACCCGAGCCAACCGCACCAGCCAGCCCAGCGTGGCGGCCAGCACGTGGATGTCCTCGATCGTCCGGAACGGCTTGAGGTAGTCCAGATATCCGTCACCGGGAAGCGGCAGCGCCGGCACGCCGGTCAGCACGACCGACGCATGCGGGACCTCGGGCGCGAACGACAGCGCGGGATGATCGGTCAGGCGCACGCCTGGTTCCCCCGTCTCGACCGTGCAGGCGCGCAACCGGTTCCGCCCGTCCGGCGCCGTGCCGACACTGGCGATCACCACCAGCTGTCGCGCGTAAGAGCCCATGGTCGCGAACGACTTGGTGCCGTCGAGCAGCCAGACCCCGTCCCGCTCGGTGAGCGTGGTGCGGATCGCGGCGGGGTGACCGCCGCCTTCCTCGGTGGCGCACATCGCGACCAGTTCGTCGTCCGGCAGGTCGGGAATCAGCGTCCGCAGCGCTTCCTGGTAACCGGACAGGAAGGCGAAGCCGAGCCGGTCGGCTCCGAAGCCGCCCGCGATCGACACCTCCACCGGCTGCTCGAAACGATTCGCCGCCACACGATGTCGCGTCCACGCCGCGGCGACGTCATCGAGCGGCGCGGCCGCCACCGGCTCGGTCAGCAGGAAGTCGAGCAGAGTATCCACCTCAGCACGGTAACCGAGCAGCGACTCGCTCGAGAGGGCTCGGTGCGGACGACGGCCCGCCGACCGGGGTGAAACGGCGCTTCGATATCGCGTGGGAGCATGCGTCGACGGAACGTGCCCGGAATGCCGGCGATCAATGAGCAACGGTCGGCCCTGCGTGGGCCGATTCCGTCGACGAGCCTGCTTGACTGAACTGCCGCGCCGTACCGGAAGGAGTTCGACCTGTGCCGGAACTGGAAGAAGATCGCAAGAAGGCACTTTTCGACTCCGAAGCCAGACTGTCCTGGGTGCTGGCGGCACTCGCCGGGCTGATCGGTGCGGCGGCGTTCATGCATACCGCCGGCTATTTCGTCACTTTCATGACGGGCAATACCGAACGGGCCGTCCTCGGGTACTTTCACGACGAATCGGACATGGGTTTGGCGGCCGCCGGATTGCTGATGTCCTTCCTGTCCGGTGTCGTGGTGGCCTCATGGTGCCGCAGACGCTACTGGTCCGGGCACCCACACGGGCCCACTCTGCTCACCACTGTCTGCCTGGCGCTGGCCTCGGCCGTCGACCTGCTCGAATACCAGACGTCCAGCAAGCCGATCGGTCTGCTGCCGATCTTGTTCGTCGCCTTCGGCGTCGGCGCGCTCAACACATCGTTCGTCCGCAACGGTGAGGTCTCCATACCGCTCAGCTACGTCACCGGGACGCTCGTCAAGCTGGGTCAAGGTGTCGAACGCCACCTCAGCGGTGGCGACTACGCGGACTGGCTCGGGTACTTCCTGCTCTATGCCGGTTTCTCGCTCGGCGCGCTGCTCGGCGGACTGCTGAGCCTGCTGGTCGCCGGCTGGGCCATGCTGATCACCGCGACAGTCGTGTGCCTGCTCGTCACCGGCTTCACCTATCTGCACCTGGATCGGCACGGTCCCCTCACACGGTAAGCCACCGCCGGGTGACCGCGGGACTTCGCGACTACCGTGGCCGCGTGCAGAATATCGAAGACGAAGCCGCCGCCTTCGCCGCGCTCGTCATGCAGCATCTGGCGGCGCTGGGCGAAACCGATGTCGAATACGACCCGGACGAGTTCGCGATACGGATCGGCGATTTTTTTCTCGACCTGCACAACATCTTTCGGGAAACGCGTGAGCTCGATGCCACGGAGCGCGATGCCCGGGTCGCACAGCACTGCGACGCCGTGCGTGAGCTACGCACCCCCGCACCGGGTTGGCCTTCGGTGCGGTCCATGCTGCGGCCGATATTGCGTCCCAACAGCTTCGGCGCAGGCGTCGAACCGGAGTCGCGGCCGATCGCTCGCTCCGCGTTTCCATTCGTGGACGAGATGGTGGCCATCGATTTGCCCCACACCCGATCGATCGTCACCTACGCGTCGTTGCGCGAATGGGATGTGAGTCCCGAGGAGGTTTTCGCGGCGGCGCGCGAGAATCTCGGCGCGATAGTGAGTTTCACCGACATAGAGGAAGACGGCATCCTGCAATTCGTCGACGACGGCGACGGCTACTGCACATCATGGCCGCTGTTCCCCGGCTGGCTCGCCGGTTCCGGCTTCGGAACCCGACCACCTGTCGCCTTCATGCCCGATGTCGACACGCTCATCATCGCGACCGGCGCGGACGATCTCGAGCCGATCTTCGAGGTGGTGGAAGAGCAGTATCGTGACGCGGCCCGGCCGGTCTCGCCACAGGGGTACACCGTGGACGACAGTGGCGCGGTCATTCCGCTCGATCGTTCGCCCGCGCACCGCCACCTGCCCGCCGTGCAGCGGGCCCGATGCGGTTTGGCGGTCACCGAATACGACGCGCAGGCTCAGATTCTCAACGAGATCGTCGAGCGCGATCTGGAATTCACGCCCTATGACCTCGAGTCCGCCTATGTCGGTTCGGTCATGTACGGCCATGGCGACAAGGGTCCCTTCACGATCACCGTCTGGGGGGAAGGTGTCGACTACTTGCTCCCGGAGGCCGACTACGTCGCCTTCTGCCGTGACGACCGAGGTGAACTGGAGCGTCTTTTCGAGGTCCCGTTCGATGCTGTCGTGGGACTGACCGGCCTCACTCCGGTCCCGGATCTCTCACCTCGCCGCTACGAAATCCGCCACTGGCCGGATGCCGAGACGCTGGCCGCACTGGAAGGGGCGGCGGTCTCTCCCTGACCTGCGAACTGCGGTGCGGCTGCACCAGAGGGAATCAGAATCGGCGGGCGCCTGTCACCGGCATCGAGGAGAGGGGGGAAGTGGTCACGCCCGTGCCGTATGTCGATGCGTGGATGACTTTGCCGTCGCCTGCGTAGAGGGCGGAGTGGCTTCCGCCGTAGAACGAGACCATGTCGCCGGGACGCAGTTCGTCGAGCGGTACCGGCGTTCCGGCGGCGAGCTGGTCGTAGCTGGTGCGTGGCAGCTCCACGCCGGCCTGCTCGTAGGACCACTGCACCAGCCCGGAGCAATCGAAGGAGTCCGGGCCGACGGCGCCATAGCTGTAATCGGAACCGAGTTTGGTTCGTGCCGCGTCGACGGCCATATCACCGGCGGTCCTCTGCGGAATCACCGCGGCGGGCGGAGTGGGCGCCCGAGGCATGATCTGCGGGAGGTCACCGAGGAAAGGGATCTCGATCTCCGGAAGCACGCCGATCAGTGGGATCTCGATCGCAGGCACAGTCGTCGGTAACGGCAGCTCGATTACGGGAATCTTCACCGAAACCGGGGACTCGATCGCCGGGCCGAGCGTGGCAGGCGCGATCTCGATCTGCGGAACCGGGGTACTCGCGATGTTCTCGATATCCGAGAACCCCGCGGTCACCGGAGATTCGGTGACGGGGAGTATGGCGTTGTTCAGGGGAATGTAGTCGGAAATCTCGAACGTTCCCACGCCCGGAATGGTCACCGGCTGGGCCGATGCCTCCCCTGCGTTGCACAACACGCCGATGAATGCGGCCGCTCCGGTGGCGAGTGCCCAGAGCACAGCACGTCGCAGGTAGCGGATATATCGGTCGTCGGTCGATGATGCCATGATGCGGTCCTCCGATGCTCATATCGCCGGCCTCCGGCGGAGCCATACGACGCCGCCATGCGTGGCGCGACGGACTTCACCAAAGACCTCGAATTGATTCGAAACATCACGGTGCTTCGTCAGTCCAGCGGATCCGATCCGAGTATTCACCTTTCGGCATAGTTTGCATCACGTAAAGCACAACACACCTTTATTTCCATAACGAAATAATAACTCGTTCCGGCACCCGCAACGATAATTCCGCGTCTCGCAATTCGTTCCCTCTGTACGCAATGACCCCGCAGGGAAAACATTCCGCTGCGGGGCCGTCGCCGACTGCGATTTCACGCGGTGATCTGTTCCTCGATCTGCTCGGCGATCGTACGGAGCTTGGCCGCGAATTCGCGCGCCGCGCGTGGGTCGTCGCTGGATCCTTTGACCACGCGCTTCGTCAGCGCCGCGAGCCGGGATTCCATGGCGGTGAAGATGTCGGCGGAGCGATCGGTCGGGTCGCCCGGCAGTTCGCCGCGCAGCCACGCTTGGAGACGCTCGACCACCACTTCTTCGTCATAGCGTTCGGGCAGCAGCGCCACCGCCTGCCGGAGCTTTCCCGCGGTGACCTTCACGTCGGCACCCGCCGCCACGGTGGTGTAGATGGTGACCGCAGCGTCTTCCCCGTATTCGGCCGCCACCGGCAGCAGTTCGCGGACCTGGCCCTCGTTGATCGCGGGCGCGACCGGCTGCAGCCGCGCGGCGAGCGGCCAAGCGCGAATCAGCTTGTGCGCGTACGACCGCTGCATATCCCACCGCTGTTCCACGTAGTCGTCGAACGTCTCGTGGCTGTCGCGGTAGAGCCTGCCGTCCCGCACGATCTGCAGCGCACGCCCGGCGGCCCAGAATGCGATCCGCAGCGTATCGATCGACGACTCGCACGCCGTCAACTGCGCCCGTTCTCGGTCGCTCAGGGGTCCGTCACCCGCGTCCGGCACCGGCATGGTCAAGACATTCGGGCTCACGGCCGGCTTCGACCGCCGCCATTCGGCGTCGCGCAGCGGGGACACCGGTGGCGTGTGCTCGGCGCCGTCGGATAGCGGATTCGCCCCGCCGATCGAACCCTTCCTGCGTTGTGGAGGCATCAGGCAGGCACCTCCAGCAGGGCGCGATACGCGCTCAGCAGCTCGTCGCCCACCTTGCGGTACTCGCCCAAATCCTCGATCGGATTCTCGGCGCCCTCCCCCACCTCCCCGTCGGCCGCCTCCCGATACCATTTCCAGGCGCTCAAATAGGAATCGAATACGTCGTAGCCCGCGCTTTCCAAATGGCCCCGCTGCGCACGGTATTCGGTCGAGACATTGACGCCTTTCTTCATGATCACCGGGACTTTGGTCATCAGCACCCGCACCCGGATTTCCCGGTCGGTGTCGGCCGCCGCCTCCTCGGCGGCTTTGAACGTACTCGGCACGCGTTTGACTTCCGACGGGCTCACACTCGTCAACAGCAACAGCTCGTCGCTCTCCGGAACAGCGGCCTTGAAGATATCGGCCGACTCACCCCCGGCGTCCACGATGATGACGTCGAAATCGGCGGCATTGTCCGTTATGCAGTCGCCGACATGCCGCGACGGGAACGCGACCAGATGGAACGGCACTTCGATGCCCCCCTTGACCAGCCGCCGGTACCAGGAGTAGCCGGTCTGGCTGAGCGGGTCGGCGTCGATCACCAGCACCCGCAGTTCGTGAACAGAAGCGAAGTAGCTCGCCAAGAAGAACGCTGATGTCGTTTTGCCGACACCGCCCTTGAGATTCCCCAGCGTGATGACCAGAGGTTCGGGCAATTCGAGTGGCGCAACAGAATTCGTCATTGACGTTCCTCCGAGGGTGAGGAGTGTATTACTGTGCCGGGCCAGTCTGGCACAGTATCGACGAATATCGTCTGATTGCGGCGCCTTGTCGCGGCTGTGCCGCTGCCGCTCTGTGTCCAATTGGACACAAAGGTTCCGGCTATCCGGCCGGAAATTTCACCACCCCGCCGGGACGGCGAGCCCGTGTTCCCGCTGCTGCCGACTCGAAATTCGTCGGGGGGACGCCCGTTATCCGTATCGGCCTCGAAGCTCGGGTGCGTACACCAACGCACCAGCGGTAGGCCGCCGCACCGGAACGAAGCGTTTCAGGTCATCAGTGGAGCCTAGGGGAATCGAACCCCTAACCCCTGCCTTGCAAAGGCAGTGCTCTGCCAATTGAGCTAAGGCCCCTCCCGGGATCAGCGGGTGGTCACCTCGTGCCACATGTCCGCGTCGCTGCGCTGGCGCAGCTTGGAGATGCCGAAGAGAACCAGAACCACGACACCGGCGGTGAGAAGAAGTTTCATGGTTTCCACCCTACTGCGGTGCCCGAAGCCCGCCCAGAAAGACCCGAGCCGGATCTATGATGGATTCGTCAAGACTGGAGCCGCTCTGTGTCTCGGCCAGTTATTGCCCGATCACCCCGACCGTGACGACGCCGCCGCCACCGATCAGGTCATCGAAGACCTGCTTCGGATGTTCGGCGTTCTGGCCGACGAGGCGGACGAGATCTGCTCACGCCCCCTGCCTTCCCTCGCCGAGGTGCTCGAGCGCGCCGCCGGACCGGGCGTCACCCGGGGCGCGGCCGACGGCGCTCGGCTTGACGCGACAACCTGCCGTTTTGACCATCTCAGCGGCGAGAAGGTAACGTTTTGCAGGCGTATGTACGCGCGGGGCCTTAGCTCAATTGGCAGAGCACTGCCTTTGCAAGGCAGGGGTTAGGGGTTCGATTCCCCTAGGCTCCACTCGTCGAAGGCTCATGCTCGCGGAGCGTGAGCCTTTTTCGTGTGGTTCCGGTGTGGACCGTTCAGTTCTCCGGCGGGAACTGCCCGTTCGCCTGCACGGTGGTGCCGTTCAGGGTGAATGTCACGACGCTCGGTCCTCCTTGCGGGCAGCACAGCGCGTCGTCCTTCAACGGCCAGCGGTACTGCACGGACACGGTGTCGCGGGTCTTGCCCAGAACTGTCGTGTACCCGTATGGCCGCGCGCTCGCGGTCCCGAGATACTTCCCGCCGGTGAAGAAGAGAACGTGTGTGCCGGGATGAATTCCCGGCCATTCCACAGTCATCCACGACAGCACCCCGGAACATCCTGCCGCGATGGGATCCTCGCTCGCCCCTTGGATCGTCCACGACCCGCCACCGGGCGGCGCGGCCAACGTGGCGACCGAGGACGCCGCGAGCGCCGAGTTGACGTCGAAGCACAGGCCGTGGCCGCTACCTTCCGGCGCCGACTGCGTAGCGGGAGACGAGGTCGCCGCAACGGATGGTTCCGGGACCGCGGTGGCCCCGGGAGCCGGTTGTTGCGCCGTCGCCGGCTGTGGTGCCCCTCCCGCTTGTGGTACCCCTCCCGGTTGTGGCGCCGCCCCCGGTTGTTCGCCGATCGCTGTTGTCCGCGTCGCCGCCGGACCCGCCGATGACGCGGTGGTCGTACTTCCCGCCGACGTCGCGGACCCGGCCGATGTGCTCGAGTCGGTCCCGCACGCGGCGGTTGCGACCACAACGGTGGCCGCGATCGACAGCACAGCCGATAGTCTGACGTTCATTGCGCACCCCTCGAAATTGCTGACCGAGCTTCGGTTTCGATATTCGTTCGGGCCGCGATCACCGGCGCGCCGAAGCGACGCGTTGCGGCATCGCAGCGCGACGAATGTTCTTGTCCCTCAACTGTTGTCAGAGATGTCGGACCGACCGCCCGCGGTGTTACAGGGGTGCGTCCAGCGGGAGTCTCCGGCCTGAACAGCAAGTGCCGATACGCGGAGACATCTCGGGCACGCGCGAGCCCTCCAGGAAATCGCCCAGGCCCAGAACACCGTCCCGCAGGAGATCATTCTGGGCCGGCGCAGCGTTCGGAGGGCGAACGGTCGTTGGATAACACCGCTGTAACGGCGGAAGTGGAGCCGCCGATGGACTTGGCGGTACGCCTGAGCGGACCGAAAACCTAAGAGAGAAAGGCAGATTCGACATGACTCGAATCACTCGGCTCACCATCGGCGCACTTTTGACCGTGGCTGTGCTGGCACCTGCCGCAACCGCGCAGGCGGAGACTTCGCAGCCCACTCCGTCTGTGTCCTCGATCGCCGCCGGCGACAGCGGCTCGGCGAGCGGTTCGTCGTCGGGAATCCTTTGCACCATCATCAAGCTGATGCTCATGAACCAGGGCCCCCAGTTCTGCCAGTAGAACCCCGAGAGCGCGGCCGGGATTTCGACGACCGACCGGCATGTGCGCAGGGCACCGGCGATTGCCGGACGACGGTGCCCCCGGCGGTCACGCCCAGGCGACATGACCCCGCTCTCACATGAATCGCTACCAACCAACGTTTCAGTTGTTTCAGATGTCCACACTGCGTGGAATCCTCGTCGGCGCGCTGATCAGTGCCGCGACCCTTGTCGGCGCCGGCGCCGCCACGGCCGAACCCCTTCCGCTCGAGGCCTTCACCCCGGCACCGACCGACTCCGTCGCTGGCGGGCTTTGTGACGCACACCCCGCCCTCGCCTTGTGGTGCTTCATCAGCCAATCGGCGTAGAAGTCCTTGACGCATCAGCGCCGAGTAGGCGGTGCGGTACTCGGCCCCTGGAGCGCGGGGTGAGGCAGCGGACGCGCCGGGTCTACAGGGAACGCGGCGAAGTTCGCTGAACGGCGGACAGCCGGTTGATGACGCAACGGTAGATCGGCTCGAGAGGACCGGAATGGCGCCTGACCTGGCACTGAGGGAGGTGGGCCTAGGAGGACTTGAACCTCCGACCTCTTCGTTATCAGCGAAGCGCTCTAACCGCCTGAGCTATAGGCCCGTAGTTTGTGTTGTTTGCATGAACAACGACGTGTAGAGACTACACAACACCTATCCACTGAACCAAAACGGCTGGTAGAAGCCTTAGCGAGGCGCACTTGCGGCGGCAGCGACAGCCGCTGTCCAGCGCCGCCGGTATGACAGTCCGTCAGGCGACAGCATCCACGAAAACGGCCGGCACTCTGCCCGTTGGGCGAGTACCGGCCGTCTGGACGTTCCGGGACTAGTCGGGGTCGGCCAGGGTGACCTGGATGCCGCCGACGAGGTCGCAGCACTGGTTGTAGATGAAGGTGCCGACGGTGCCGAGCGCGGTGAACAGCACGACGTTGATCAAGCCGATCACGCCCGCGTACCCGAACACGGTGCCCGCGTCGATCAGTCCCACCGAACCGCTGTCCTGGGACACCATGTCGGTGAACGTGTTGTTCAGCCGCTCCCACACGCCCATGCCCTCGAGCACGATGTACAGCAGGCCGACCGCCAGCATCCACACGAAGAACATCGCCACACTGATGACCAGCGAGATCTTCAGCGTCGACCAAGGGTCGATCCGACGGATCTGCACGGTGGCCCGCAGCGGCTCGCCGGAGGCGACCGCCGCGACCGCGACCGGAACCGCGGGCGAAACCGGCCCGGACTGCTGGCCCGCGGCTTCGGCCTGCGGCAGCGGATGCCGGATCTCGGACAGGTCCGGCATGTCCTTGATCAGTTCCGGCCGCGCGATGCTGCGGGTGGGGCCGTCGATGCCGACGGACTTCACCATCGCCGCTTCCTTGCGCGCCGCCTTGGCGGCCAAGTCGGCGGTGGTACGCGCGTTGGACGTGCTACCGCCGAGGCCGCCGCCCGCACCGCCCGAGGTCGGGCGGCCGGTGACCGGGGCCTGCCCCGGGCGGTACAGGTTGGACTGCGGCTCCCGCTGCGGCAGCTGCGCCCACCCATCCTGATACGGCGACTGCTGTCCGCCATTGGCGGCGCCCACCGGCTGCTTGTCCTCGCTCTCGGGCGCGGACTGCGGGGCCTGATTGGGGATCCGAGTCGTCTTCTGGTCGAAGCGATCCTGGCCGTCGCCTCCGGGCGCCTGGTCGAGCGCGCCCTGCTGCTGCGCGACCTGCGGATCGCGGATCTCGCGCGGCTGGTTGCCGCCGGGCTGGTTGCCCGGCTGGCCACCCGGATGACCGCCGGACTGCGGCCCGTTCGACTGGCCCTGCGGACCACCCGGCTGCGGCCCACCGGGATGGCCGCCACCAGGGTGACCGCCCGGCTGGCCGCCGCTCTGCTGGCCTTGACCGTTCTCGGCCGAGGCGACCGGCCGTGGGATCGGCCGCGGCGGAATCGGTGACGGTGCGATCCGCTCGGTCACACCGTTCGTCTGGTGCCGCTCGTCATTCGGCTGATTCGGAGTGGTCAATGGGAATCCTTAGATCCGTTCGTTGCCGCCGCTGTTGGGTTACTTCTCGGAGGAGCCGGTGTCGCCGCCACCGGAGACCTGATCGGGATCGGGCTCATCGGCATTGCGCGCGATCGCAAGCAAGGTATCGCCCTCGGCGAGGTTCATCAATCGCACGCCCTTGGTCTGTCGTCCAGCCTTACGAACCTGCTTAGCCGCCGTCCGGATGACGCCGCCCCCGGAGGTGATCGCATACAACTCATCTTCGTCGTCGACGATGAGCGCCCCGACCAGGGTGCCACGTTTCGCGTCGAACTGGATGGTCAATACACCTTTACCACCGCGGCCCTGCGCGGTGTACTCCTCGATCGCGGTCCGCTTCGCGTAACCGCCGGACGTGGCGACCAGCAGATATGTGCCGGCGCGGACCACGTTGAGCGACAACAACTCATCGCTGTCGTTGAACCGCATGCCCTGCACGCCGGAGGTGGCGCGCCCCATCGGACGCAACGCCTCGTCGGTGGCCGAGAACCGGATCGACTGGCCGAGCGCGGAGACCAGGAGCAGATCGTCGTCGGCCGAGCAGAGCACGGCGCCGACCAATTCGTCCTCGTCGCGCAGATTCACCGCGACGATGCCGCCGCTGCGGTTGGAGTCGAAGTCGGTCAGTTTCGACTTCTTCACCAGGCCGTTCTTGGTGGCGAGCACCAGGTACGGCGCGTCATCGTAGGACTTGATCTGGATGATCTGGGCGATCTTCTCGTCCGGCTGGAAGGCCAGCAGGTTGGCCACGTGCTGGCCGCGCGCGGTGCGGTTGGCCTCGGGCAGTTCATAGGCCTTGGCGCGGTAGACCCGGCCCTTGTTCGTGAAGAACAGCAGCCAGTCGTGCGTCGAGGTGATGAAGAAGTGCTTGACGATGTCGTCCTGCTTGAGGCCCGCGCCCTGCACGCCCTTGCCGCCGCGCTTCTGGCTGCGGTAGAGATCGGTCTTGGTGCGCTTGGCATAGCCGGTCTCGGTGATCGTGACGACCACGTCTTCGCGAGCGATCAGATCCTCGTCGGCCACGTCACCGTCCGCCGAGACGATCTGGGTGCGCCGATCGTCGCCGTACTTCTCCACGATCTCGGCCAGCTCGTCGCGCACGATCGCGCGCTGCCGCTCCGGCTTGTCGAGAATGTCCTTGTAATCGGCGATCTCGGCTTCGATCTTGGCCAGATCGTCGACGATCTTCTGCCGCTCCAGCGCCGAGAGCCGCCGCAGCTGCATGTCCAGGATCGCGGTCGCCTGGATTTCGTCGATGTCGAGCAGCTGCATCAGGCCGGTGCGCGCGGTGTCGGTGTTGGCCGAGCGGCGGATCAGCGCGATGACCTCATCGAGCGCATCGAGCGCCTTGACCAGGCCGCGCAGGATGTGCGCCCGCTCCTCCGCCTTGCGCAGCAAGTACCTGGTGCGCCGGACGATGACGTCCAACTGGTGGTTGACGTAGAACCGGATCATCTGGTCCAGGCGCAGCGTGCGCGGCACGCCATCGACGATGGACAGCATGTTGGCGCCGAAGCTGGTCTGCAGCTGGGTGTGCTTGTACAGGTTGTTCAGCACGACCTTGGCGACGGCGTCACGCTTGACCGTCACCACGATGCGCAGGCCGACGCGGTCGGAGGACTCGTCGTGGATGTCGGCGATCCCGGCGATCCTGCCGTCCTTGACCTGCTCGGCGATCGCGTTGATGAAGTTGTCGGTGTTGACCTGATAGGGCAGCTCGGTGATGACGATCGTGGTGCGGCCGCGATTGTCCTCCTCGATCTCCACGACACCGCGCATCTTGATCGAACCGCGGCCGGTGGTGTACGCGTCGTGGATGCCTTGGGTGCCTACGATCAGGCCCGCGGTCGGGAAGTCCGGGCCCTTGATCCGCTCCATGCACGCGGCGAGGGTGGCCTCCTCGTCGGCGGCGTGGTTGTCCAGCGCCCAGTAGATGGCGGCGGCGAGCTCGGTCAGGTTGTGCGGCGGGATGTTGGTCGCCATGCCGACCGCGATGCCGTTGCTGCCGTTCATCAGCATGTTCGGCACGCGGCTCGGCAGGACCACCGGTTCCTGCGTCTTGCCGTCGTAATTGGGGACGAAATCGACCGTCTCGTGGTCGATCTCGCGCAACATCTCCATCGCCAGCGGCGTGAGGCGGCACTCGGTGTAACGCATGGCCGCCGCGCCGTCGTTACCGCGGCTGCCGAAATTGCCCTGGCCGTCCACCAGCGGGTAGCGCATCGCCCACGGCTGCGCCATACGCACCAAGGTGTCGTAGATCGCCGAGTCGCCGTGCGGGTGGTAGTTACCCATCGTGTCCGACACCGGGCGCGCGGACTTCACGTATCCGCGATCAGGCCGGTACCCGTTGTCGTACATGGCGTAGAGAATGCGGCGATGTACCGGCTTGAGGCCGTCGCGCACCTCGGGTAGCGCGCGGCCGACGATCACGCTCATCGCGTAATCGATGTAGCTGTTCTGCATCTCCAGCTGGATATCGACCGGTTCGACGCGGTCGCCCGCACCGTCCGGCGGCAGGGTGATGTCGGTCATGAAGTCTCCTTAACGGGCTGACGTGCGAAAACTGCCGGGCGCCACCGCCATCGGCGGCGCCTCGGGCAGGTCACACGTCGAGGAAGCGGACGTCCTTGGCGTTACGGGTGATGAAGCTGCGGCGGGCCTCCACGTCCTCGCCCATCAGCACGCTGAACAACTCGTCGGCCGCGGCCGCGTCGTCCAACGTCACTTGACGAAGCACCCGGACACTGGGATCCATGGTGGTCTCCCAGAGTTCCTTCGGATTCATCTCGCCCAGGCCCTTGTAGCGCTGGATGCCGTCGTCCTTGTTGATCTTCTTGCCCGCGGCGAGACCGCGTTCCAGCAGGCCGTCGCGTTCCCGGTCGGAGTAGGCGAACTCCGGCTCGCTGCGCTGCCACTTCAGCTTGTACAACGGCGGCTGCGCCAGGTAGACGTGCCCGTGCTCGACCAGCGGGCGCATGAAGCGGAAGAGCAGGGTCAGCAGCAGCGTGGAGATGTGCTGGCCGTCGACGTCGGCGTCGGCCATCAGCACGATCTTGTGATACCGCAGCTTGCTGATGTCGAACTCGTCGTGGATGCCGGTGCCGAACGCGGTGATGATCGACTGGACCTCGTTGTTCTTGAGGACCTTGTCGATGCGCGCCTTCTCGACGTTGATGATCTTGCCGCGCAGCGGCAGGATCGCCTGGTACATCGAGTCGCGGCCGGACTTGGCCGAGCCGCCCGCGGAGTCGCCCTCCACGATGTAGATCTCGGACTTGCTCGGGTCCTTCGACCGGCAGTCGGCCAGCTTGCCGGGCAGTCCGCCCAGGTCGGTGGCGGACTTGCGGCGCACCAGCTCGCGGGCCTTGCGCGCGGCGACGCGGGCCTGCGCCGAGGACACCGCCTTGTTGACGATGGTCTTCGCGTCGGCCGGGTTGGCCTCGAACCAGTGGGTGAGGTGCTCGTTGCAGGTGCGCTGCACGAACGACTTCACCTCGGTGTTGCCCAGCTTGGTCTTGGTCTGGCCCTCGAACTGCGGCTCGCCGACCTTGACGCTCACGATGGCGGCCAGGCCCTCCCGGATGTCGTCACCGGTGAGGTTGCCGTCCTTCTCCTTGATGAGCTTCTTGTCCTTGGCGTACTTGTTGACCACAGTGGTCAGCGCCGCGCGGAAGCCCTCTTCGTGCGTACCGCCCTCATGGGTGTTGATGGTGTTGGCGAAGGTGTGCACCGACTCCGAGTAACCGGAGTTCCACTGCATCGCGACCTCGAGCTCGTGGCCGGTGCCCTTACCGGTGAACGCGACGACCGAGTTGTGGATCGGCTGCTTGGTCCGGTTGATGTGGCGGACGAAGTCCTCCAGACCGCCCGGGTAGTGGTAGGTCCGGGACTTCACCTTGTGCTCGGCGGGCGCGGCGGCGTCCTCGGCGTGCTTGGGCGCCTCGGCAGTCTCGCTGACCACCTCGTCGGTGATCTCGGTGTCGCTGACCCGCTCGTCGGTGAGGACGATGGTGAGGCCCTTGTTCAGGAACGCCATCTCCTGCAACCGGCGCGCGACGGTCTCGAAGTTGAAGGTGGTGGTCTCGAAGATGTCCGGATCCGGCCAGAAGCGGATGGTGGTACCGGTCCGCTTCGTCGGCTCGCCCTGGATGAGCTTGCCTGGCTTCGCGTCCTTGTATTCCTGGGTCCAGTGATAGCCACCGGTGTCGATCTCGGCCTCCAGCCGCGTCGACAGCGCGTTGACCACGGAGATGCCGACGCCGTGCAGACCACCGGACACCGCGTAGGACTCGGAGTCGAACTTGCCGCCCGCGTGCAGCTGGGTCATGACGACCTCGATGGTCGGGATACCCTGCGCGTGCATCTCCACCGGGATGCCGCGGCCGTCGTCGATCACTTCGACGCCGCCGTCGGCCAGCAGAGTGACCTCGACCTTCGTCGCGTATCCGGCCATCGCCTCGTCGACGGAGTTGTCGACGACCTCCCAGATCAGGTGGTGCAGACCGCGCTCACCGGTGGAGCCGATGTACATGCCCGGACGCTTGCGAACCGCCTCGAGTCCCTCGAGAACCGTGATGGAGGAGGCACCGTAGTCCTGCTTCCCGGTCGCTCTGGTCGAACCCGATGCGTTGGAGTCTTTGGCAGCCACTGGTCGGTAGCTCTCCTTACTTGCTGATCCCGGCATAGAGCGATCGGACAGCACACGTGGGGCCCTGGTGATGCCTGCTGGAGAATTAGGGTCCACGCGCGGACTGTGCGGAACGCGCCGAAGGTATCGCCGCTAGTTACGTCACCATCCTACTGGTACAGCCAACTTACAACCCACCTCCGACACCCCTCACGGCGGCGTGGATGCGAGAAATCGGAATTCGGTGACTCGGTTCCGCCTCCCGCCGGTTTCGATCCATCAGAAGTGGGCTGAGAGATGCGTTGGCAGGGCGACCCTTCGAGCGCCCGGGATCAGCGAGCGGCGTCGACCCGAGCGATGAACGCGGCGGTGTGGCGCGCCAGCTCCGCTGGGTGTGAGATCGGCGACCAGTGCCGCGCCGGGATCTCGACCCGGCTCAGATGCGGCACCCACCGGTCGGCCTCGGCGTTCACCACGGGCCGCACGGCGCGGTCGCCGGTGGCCACGATCAACTGGACGGGCACCTCGATCGGGCGCGGTCGGGGATGACGCAGGTGGGTCCGGATGTTCGCTCGATAGAGCTTCAGGTTGTTGACCATATCTGTGCGCAGCGTCGGCGCCGTCTCTACCAGCGCGGGGTCCAGGCCGTCGAAGAACGCGAGGAATCGCGGCCAGCGGCTGGCCAACACGCGCAGTGCCGGATCCGGCAGCTTGGGGATCTGGAAGGCGACGGTGTAGGCCGAGGCCACGGCTTGGGTCAGCGCGCCGCGCAGCCGCGCCGAGGTGAGCGGTCCACGCAGATAGGCGCCGAGGAAATCCAGATTCGGACCGGACACCGAGGTGAAGGACGCGATGACGGATGCGGCGTCCGTAGCGGCCACCAACTCCCACCCGATCACCGATCCCCAGTCGTGCCCGAGGACGTGCACCCGCTCACCGGGCGCGACCGCGGCGATGACCGCGCGGACATCCGCCGCGAGCTCTTCGATCCGGTAGGCCTCGACCGCTTCCGGCGCCGAACTGCTCCCCGCGCCACGGTTGTCGAAGGCGATCACGCGATGACGGCCGCCGAGCAGGCCCGCCACCCGGCTCCACAGCAGATGAGTATCGGGCCAACCATGGATCAGCAGTACCGGAACACCCTCGGGATTGCCGCACTCGTAGACCGCGAGCTCGACGTCGCCTCGGTGAACCGTCCGGGTCGCAGTCGCGGGGAACGGGCCGACCGAGGTGGTGATCGTCATCGAGATTCCTTCTGCGCGGACGCTTCGATCCGACGCCGCGGGCTTCCGATGGGACGTCGAACCGGGGCGTTCCACGTGAAACGCCTCGAATAAACGTAACACTCGGTATCAGATACTGGCCACCGTGGTCAGCCGTAGGTGTCGCGCGGTCCGCGACCTTTGATATGACGCTCGCCCTTGCGCCAGCTCGGCGCAGCGGGCCCCGAGATCTTCAGCGAGGTCACCACCCCCTGCCCGACCGCGGCATTGATCTTCGCGAGAATCTGGCTTTGCAGCATCCGCAGCTGCGTCGCCCAGGCGGTCGACTCGGCGGAGATACTCAATACGCCGTCCTTCAGGGTGACCGGTGTGGCGTGCGCGGCGATGTCCTCGCCGACCACGCCCGCCCAGCGACCGAAGACCATGCCCTCGGCGACTCGGTTCGACCAGCCGCGGCTCCTGGCGATGGAGCCGGCCAGCTTGGACAACAACTGTGGATCGCGATCGTCCGGACCCGCGCCCGACCATCCGGTTCGTCTGCGGCCACCCGTTCGCAGCCTGCGCTGAGGCGAGGAACGCCCCTGACCGACGGATTTTCCGCTCGCCCGTGCCGCCGCACGCGCTTCCTCCAGGGCACGCCGGGCCAGGTCGATTCCGCGCAGTTCGGGTTCCGGTCCGGTGGATTCGGCGGATCCGGGCTCCGGAGGCTGATCGCTCATCGCCCCTCTTTCTCCGCGTCCGATGATTTGTCCCCAGCTTCGATCGAGTTGTCCCCAGCCGTCGCACAAGGTTGCCTGCATCGAGAATCTCGCCTACTGCCTGCCGCAGGCAGCGGTTTGAACGCTCTGTTCCCCGCCCAAACTGGCTTTTTCCGGCAAAGTTCGATGACTTGCTCAGCTGTTGCTGGGTGAGGTTTCGGGGAAGCGGGCAAGCGTGACCGGACGAGTTTTCCACAGGTGTTGGGGAATCGGTCTCAACTGTTGAGAACTCGATCGACGATCCCGACGAGAGGTCACTGTAGTGGACCGGGGCGGTGTATGGCGATTCTGTCCACTTCGCCTGTGGATGGCTAGGGCGCCCGCGATTCCGTCGATCCGGTGACCGGATCACGTTCGCCCTCGGCTGCCGGAGGCGTGGCGTGGTCCTGCCGTTGTTTGCCGTCGAAACCTCCGCTGCCGGACCGATCCTCGGCGAGGATCCGCGAAACGCGGCCGTCGGGGCCACCCGCCGTCTCGACGCGCAGCGGCAGCGCGGCGAGTTCGCCGGGCACGTCCTCCGGCACGGCCGCTGTGATCAGCACTTGTTCCGCGCTCGCGGCGACGGCCGCCAGCGCGGCGCGGCGACGCCGGTCGAGCTCGGCGAACACGTCGTCGAGCAGCAGGACCGGTTCGGCGCCGGTGGCGCGCAGCAGCTCGAACGCGCCCAAGCGCAATGCCAGCGCGAACGACCAGGACTCGCCGTGACTGGCGAACCCCTTCGCGGGCGAATCGCCCAACATCAGGTCCAGGTCGTCGCGGTGCGGACCGATCAGGCAGACACCACGTTCGAGTTCCCTCGGACGCGCGGCGGCGAGTTCACGCAGCATGATCGCCGCGAGCTCCTCGGTGTCCTCCGGGCGTGGAGGCCTGGCCGGATCCAGGAACTCGGGGGGAAGCGCGGCGCTGCGATACGCGATCGACGCGGGCCGGGATTCGGGGGCGATCGACGCATAGGACTGGGCGAGATAGGGCGCGAGATCGTGCACCAAACGCAGCCGTTGGACGAGCAGGACGGACGCATGCTCGGCGAGGTGCCCGTCCCACACGTCCAGAGTGCTCAGGTCGGCCTTCGACCTGGCGTGCCGCCCAGCGGTTTTCAACAGCGCCGAGCGCTGGCGCAGCACCCGGTCGTAGTCGCTGCGGACCGCGGCCAGCCGGGGGAGGCGACTTGTGCACAACTCGTCCATGAATCGACGGCGTTCCCCGGGATCGCCGCGGACCAGAGCGAGATCCTCCGGGGCGAACAACACCGTCTGCAGGATCCCCAGGATCTCCCGGGTCCGGCGGACCGGCGAGCGGTTGATCTGCGCGCGGTTCGCACTGCCCTGATTCAGCTCGACATCGATGCGCAGCTCGCGGCCGGCGTTGACCACCGTGGCGCCGATCCGGGCGCGCTCGGTCCCGGTCCGGATCAACGGAGCTTCCGTGGCGACGCGATGCGACCCGAGCGTGGCCAGGTAGCCGATCGCTTCCAGCAGGTTCGTCTTGCCGTTGCCGTTCGATCCCAAGAAAACGGTTCGACCTGGGGATAAATCCAGTTCGGCATGCTCCCACGAGCGGAAGTCACGCAGCGACAGAGCTCGGACGAACATCCGCTATCGCGCCCCTGCCTGCGTCGAAGCGGACATTTCCGCCGGTGGAAGCATTGCTGGCGCGTCCTGCGCATGCCGCTCGGCGAGCCATACCCCTGTGGAACACCTGTGGATAAAGTGGATCCTCCGCTTTGCGGCGACCGATTTCTCTGCCGTCGCTGGGAATTCTCCAGCGACAGCACCGCTCACCCGCGCTGGATCACGCGGAGCGGATCCGCCGGGAACCAGATCGTGCACAGGCGATCAGCCCGGGAGCCGGACCGGCATCAGCAGATAGATGTACGGGCTCGACAGCGCCGCGAACGTCCCCGAGTCGAGTACCTCGGGCTCTTCCTCCGACGCGGGCAGCAGCACGGCGGGCCTGCTCGGCGTGGTGAAGCCGAAGGTGACCCGGTCGGCGTGCAGCGCGGACAGGCCGTCGATGAGATAACCGGGATTGAACGCGATGGTCAGGGATTCGCCGCGGAAATCCGCCTCCAGCCACTCCTCGGCCCGGCCGGCATCGTCGCCGCCCGCCGACAGCAGCAGGCCGTCGGCGGAGAACTCCAGCCGCACCTGCGCGCCGCGTTCGGCGACCAACGCGACGCGCTTGATGGCGTCGGTGAGCGCGGCGACGGCCAGGGTGGCGATCGAGGTGTGCTCCTTGGGGAGCAATTGGCGGAACTTGGGGAATTCCGCGTCCAGCAGGCGGGTGGTGGTCCGGCGGCCCGCGTTCACGATGCCGAGCAGGCCGTCCGACCCCGCACCGGTGCCAAGGGACAGCTGGACGGGCGCGTCGGAGGGTCCGAGCGTCTTGGCGGCCTCCGACAGCGTCCTGGCCGGAATGAGTACCGAAGTCTCGATATCTGCGCGTGCGGGCTGCCATTCGATGTGCCGGACGGCGAGGCGGAACCGGTCGGTGGCCGCGAGCACGACCTGCGATCCCTCGATCTCCACCCGGATACCGGTCAGCATGGGCAAGGTGTCGTCGCGGCCGGCGGCGACGGCGACCTGACCGACCGCCTCGGCGAAGACATCCACGCTCAGTGCACCGGTCTGCTGAGGCACCTCGGGAAGTTGGGGATAATCCTCCACCGGCATGGTCGGCAGGGAGAACTTCGCGCTGCCACAGGTGATCAGCACGCGCGTGCCGTCGACGGAGACGTCGACGGGCTTGTTGGACAGCGCCTTGGTGATGTCGGCGAGCAGACGACCGGAGACCAGCACCTGCCCGGGACCCGCGACCTCGGCCGCGACCCGTACCTGTGCGGAGACCTCGTAGTCGAAGCCGGAGACGGTCAAGCCGTCCTCGTCGGCGACCAGCAGCACACCGCCGAGTACCGGAACCGGCGGCCGGGACGGAAGACTGCGCGCCACCCAGGCGACGGACTCGGCGAAATCCTCGCGGGCGACCCGAAACTTCATGCTTGCAAGCTCCATCGCCCGATCTGTCCTCTCCCGGTTCCGTGATCTGTTGTCGGCTCGTCAGTGTCGGTGCTCGAAAGGGTCCTGCCGAATCGGCCGCCTTCGAAGTCTGGCACAGGCGACCGACATCAAACCGTACCCGCGCGAGGGACATGCACCTAGCCCGACCCTCCGGTGCCGCCGATGGCCGAGCCACGAGCGGACGCGAGCGGGGCGGCGAGGGAGATCGGGCCGGGCGTGCGGTGGTCGGGCGGACGCCGCCGGCGATCGGTCGTCGGGACGGGTGATCCCGCTCCGGGTCGGTCCCTCTTCCTTGCCGGAAACCGGGAGCGGACGGCGAAGTGCGTCGCTCGACCGACTTTCCACACACCCTGTTTTGAAGAGAGATCTCTAATGAAAAGAACTGAAGTAGTAGTAGGCGCTGTGGATTCTGTGGACTGCGGCCGAAACCGCTGTTCAGGGGGCGTGGTGCCGTGGGGATGGCCATGGAGTGTCTCGAGGATGAACACGAGGCGTCTGTGGAGGTTCCGTGGTTGTCCCCGATTCATCCTCGAGCGCTCCTCGAGTTGTTCCACCGGATTCACCCGGTTGTTCACACATGTGCACGAGATCGTGGACAGCTCGAGGAATCCTCGAGGACTCCACACGGACTCCTCGAGGATTCCACAAGGCCCGATCCGGACACTCCCCTGGTCAGCGGCTGTGCGCAACTCTGCCTGGGGAAACTGTTGAATTCGCCCTGTGAGTGAACTCGAGGGCGCGGTTGCCTCGACCTGTGTACGGATCCGTGGACAAACCGGTGGATTCCTCGAGGACTCCACAAGGATTCCTCGAGGAATCCACAACCCACAAAAAAGCACCGCCCCAGGTCAGGGGCGGTGCTCAGATGTGGATAGCGCTCAGCGGGAGCGCTGCTTGATCCGGGCTGTGAGTTCTTGCACCTGGTCGTAGACGCGGCGCCGCTCGGTCATCTCCTTGCGTACCTTCTTCTCCGCGTACATCACCGTGGTGTGGTCGCGGCCGAATGCCTGGCCGATCTTCGGCAGGGACAGGTCGGTCAACTCGCGGCAGAGGTACATGGCGATCTGCCTGGCTTGGGCCAGCGGCCGCGCCTTACCTGGACCGGTGAGTTCTTCGAGTGTGGTGTTGAAGTACTCCGCCGTGACGGCCATGATCGTGGCCGCGTTGATCTCCAGGGCCGCGGTGTCCGGCATCAGATCGCGCAGCACCACTTCCGCCAGCGGAAGGTCCAGCGGCTGGCCGTTCAACGAGGCGAACGCGGTCACCCGGATCAGCGCGCCCTCCAGCTCGCGGATGTTGCGCTCCACCCGGCTTGCGATCAGTTCCAGCACGTCGTGCGGTACGTCGAGCCGGTCCATCCGCGCCTTCTTCCGCAGGATGGCGATGCGTGTCTCCAGCTCCGGCGGCTGTACGTCGGTGATCAGTCCCCATTCGAATCGGGTCCGCAGCCGCTCTTCGAGTGTGGCCAGTTGCTTGGGCGGACGATCCGAGGAGACGACAATCTGCTTGTTGGCGTTGTGCAGGGTGTTGAAGGTGTGGAAGAACTCCTCTTGGATGCCTTCCTTGCCCTCGATGAACTGGATGTCGTCGACCAACAGGATGTCGGTCTCGCGGTAGCGGCGCTTGAACGCGACCTTGCGGTCGTCACGCAGGCTGTTGATGAAGTCGTTGGTGAACTCTTCGGTCGAGACGTACTTGACCCGCATGCCGGGGAAGAGACGCTGTGCGTAATGGCCGGCCGCGTGCAAGAGATGGGTCTTGCCCAACCCCGATGCGCCCCAGACGAACAACGGGTTGTAGGCCCGAGCCGGGGCTTCGGCGATGGCGACGGCCGCGGCATGCGCGAAGCGGTTGGACGCGCCGATGACGAAGGTCTCGAAGGTGTACTTCGCGTTCAGACTTGCCGAGGACGTCGACGGAGCGGGTGCTTCCTGTGACTTGGCGAAGTAAGTGGGCCAGGAGTTGCGGACGTTCACCACGGGCTCGTCGTCCTGGTCGCGGTCACCTACCGGCTCACGCACCGGATCGTGCGCCAAGCCCGTGTCGTCGTCGGTGGTCTCGCGCATCGGCGCGCGCAGCGGGCCGCGCACACCGCTCGGCGACGGCTCCGGATTGAACAGTGACTCTTGCCCCGGAGGGATGGCGGGCTCTCGCCGCGGCGGAAGCCCGGGTTCGCGGCGCGGCGCGGCGTCGGGCCCGGACATCATGGGCAGCTCGGCCGTCGTGGCGTACTCACCGCGCGGTGGATAGTCGGCGTGCGCGTACTCCGGCTGGCGGTACTCCTCCGGCGGCGCGAAGTCCTGCCCGTATTCGGTGCCCGGGTAGTCGGAGCCGTCGTGGTACGCGGGCGCCGCAGGAAAGTCGGTGGGCTGTGCATAACGTGGCCCCGGGTAGGCATCGCGACCGGGAAACTCCGAACCCGGGTAGGCGGCGGGAGCACGGCCCTCTCGGTTGCGCTCCGGCCTGCTCGTCATCCGCGCGTGCCGCGGCGTGTTGGTCTGCCGGTCGACGGTCGGGGTGGTCGGGGCGGCGATGCGAACGCCGAGCCCTTCCACCTGAGGCCCGAGCCGACGGCCGAGGGAACGGAGGATGGGCTCGCGCAGATCGCGTTCGATGGCCTCCTGGGCCAGCGACGAGGGCACGGAGAGCAGCGCGAACCCCTGTGCGACCGTCAGCGGCTTGACCAGCTTCAGCCAAGCCTGCTGTGCTCGGGTCACCGGAGGAATAGCGCCGTCGGGCGACCCGGTGGTCAGCTCGGTGACAACCTCGGGCCACACCGTGGCCAGCACGTTCTGCTCGTCGTCCATGCAGTTTCCTCCCCGGAGTAGGTCGATAGGAGCAGACGGCCGGGGCACGCGTGGAATGTGATGCTCGGGATGGATCCCGTGATCCTGCGTACGTCCGTAACCGGTTCGGACGCTGCCCGGGTCCCCCATCTGGACAGCGGCGTGGCACCGTCGGCCCTACGAATATGCCACTCCAGGGGTCTTTCCACACAATTATCCACAGATGTGGAGAACCCTCGGGAACTGTGAAACGCGCGTACGCGCGGGAAGGGCAACGCCACGACCTGGGGTTCTGCAGCAATCGCCTGGCTACGTACCTTAGTGGTGCGGGGTGCGCGATGGCTAGGGGTGTGGACGAACTCACGGTCATTGCCAGAATGCCTGAATCCGGCGAGCCGATTCCGCCTGGTCGCTGGGGGCGAGCGAAGCGATGGGGCGAGTTTGACCCGCCCCGAGCCGATCAGTACCCTCGTACAGTCACCCCTTGGTGCGGTGGCGGTCTTGTGCTGACCGCGTTTAGGTCGTGATCGACCGACTGTGCGCCAGGACCGACGCGCGCCGATGATGACCAGACCCGCGATTCATTCGCGCAATATACGTATCACCGACAAGCTTCGGGCACTACCTGGTGCCCGCCTACTCGAGGAGTGTTGACCGTGGCCAAGGGCAAGCGGACGTTCCAGCCGAACAACCGTCGTCGGGCGCGGGTTCACGGCTTCCGCCTCCGGATGCGCACCCGTGCGGGCCGCGCCATCGTGTCGGCGCGTCGCCGTAAGGGCCGCGCCTCCCTCACTGCCTGATCCTCGCTCTCGGACGCTCGGGTGTTGCCTGAGCCGTATCGGTTGCATCATCGTGCCGACTTCTCCCGGACGGTGCGCCGCGGCCAGCGAATCGGGAGGCGTGATCTGGTCGTACATGCGCTCGCGCACGGGTATGACGGAATCGTGGGCGCGAATGGACGACACGATCAGGTCCCGGACGACGTGCTGATCCGCGTGGGCGGACCGCGCTTCGGGCTGATCGTCAGCAAGGCGGTGGGCAACGCGGTGATTCGACATCGCGTCGCCCGCCGCCTGCGTCATATGTGTGCCCAGGTGGTCGACGAATTGCCCGCCGAGACCGATGTCGTCATCCGCGCGCTTCCTGGCGCCGCTACAGCGTCGTCGGACGACCTGCTGCGCCAGCTGCGCACCGCACTGCGCAAGCTCGGCGTCGGCGCTCAGGCGGGTATGTCGACGGGTGGCCTGGCATGAGCCTCTGGGCGAAGATCGCCAGACTGCCCGCGAACGTGCTGATCTTTTCGATCGAGCTGTATCGGACCTACGTCTCCCCCACCCGCATGCCGGTGTGTCGATTCACCCCGACCTGTAGTGAGTACGCGGTGACCGCATTGCGCACTCGGGGCCTGTTCATGGGGCTCTTACTGACGGTCGTGCGCTTGGCCAAATGCGCGCCCTGGCACCCTGGTGGGTGGGACCCCGTCCCGGAGCGGAAGCGGAGTACGCATCGCGCCGAGCCGGCGGAAGGGGCAGCGACCGACGCGACGTCGCAGGAAACGAGCCTGCTCACCGGACCGCGGTCGGAGCCGAAAGCTTGTAAAGGATCGCCGCACGCGGTGATCGGCGACACGAACGACGGGAGTGCATAGAGCCGTGCTCGACTTCATCTATTACCCGGTGTCCTGGATCCTCTGGTTCTGGCATCGGGTCTTCGGGTTCGCGTTCGGCGCGGACAACGGTCTCACCTGGGCGCTGGCCGTGGTGTTCCTGGTGTTCACCTTGCGCCTGGTGCTCTACAAGCCGTTCGTCAAGCAGGTGCGCACCACAAAGCAGATGCAGGAACTGCAGCCGCAGATCAAAGAGCTGCAGAAGAAGTACAAGAACGACCGTCAGAAGATGGCGGTCGAGATGCAGAAGCTTCAGAAGGACAACGGCTTCAACCCGCTGATGGGCTGCCTGCCGATTCTCGCTCAGGTGCCGGTGTTCCTCGGACTCTTCCACGTGCTGCGCTCGTTCAACCGGACCGGGCACGGTATCGGCCAGCTCGGAATGACGCCGGAGCAGAACGCGAACACCGCGAACTACGTCTTCAGCGCCGCCGATGTCCAGTCCTTCCTGAGCGCTCGCATCTTCGGTGCGCCGATCTCGGCGTTCATCACCATTCCGCCCCCCCAGTTGCAGGCCTTCGCCGACTACGGCGGCGTGCCGACCAAGTTGAGCATCGCGCTCGTCGCGATCCCCCTGATGGTCATCGCCGGTATCGCCACGCACTTCAACGCGCGTGCTTCGGTCGCGCGGCAGACGCCGGAAGCCGCGGCCAACCCCCAGGCCGCGATGATGAACAAGCTCGCGTTGTGGGTGTTCCCGCTCGGCGTGCTCGTCGGTGGCCCGTTCCTGCCGATCGCCATCCTGCTGTACTGGGTCTCCAACAACATCTGGACCTACGGGCAGCAGCACCTCGTGTTCGGCCGCATGGCGAAAGAAGAAGAGGCCAAGAAGCAGGCGAAGCTCGAGCAGCGCGCGCAGAACGCGCCCAAGCCCGGAGCCAAACCGGTCAACGTGAAGAAGAAGCCGACCGCCGCCGCTGCCGATGCCGCGTCGGACGAGGACACTGCTGTCGCGTCGACGAACGGCACTGCGAAGCCGCCGAAGCAGTCGGCGGGCCAACGGCGTCCGGCCGGGCAGAAACGGCCGGGCAACCGGGGCAGGGCGAACCAGAAGCGCAAGCGCTGATCGCACCATCGGTGGGCCGAGTCGCCCACCTCGATCGCTGAGCAACCCCTTGATCGCGAATACCGCCCGGCGGCGATTGCCCGGCGCGCGCGATGAGCAGATGAAGGAAATCAAATGACTGTTGAGACCGACGGAGGGGACGCCACCGTGGCGACGACGACGGCGAACGCCGGAGCGGACACCGACGATGTCGTGAATGATGCCGAGGAAGCGCTCATCGAAGAAGGCGAGATCGCGGGCGACTATCTCGAACAGTTGCTCGACGTGCTGGACTTCGACGGCGACATCGATCTCGACGTGGAAGGCGATCGCGCCGTGGTGAGCATCGACGGCGGACGTGACCTGACCAAGCTCGTCGGACGTAACGGTGAGGTGCTCGACGCGTTGCAGGAACTGACCCGGCTCGCCGTCCAGCAAGCGACCGGAGTGCGGAGCCGGCTGATGCTGGACGTGGCAGGTTGGCGAGCCAAGCGGCGGTCCGAGCTGAGCGAACTCGGCGCAGCGGCGGCGCAGCGCGTACTGGACTCCGGTGAGCCGGAGTCGCTGGCGCCCATGACTCCGTTCGAGCGCAAGATCGTGCACGATGCGGTGGCGGCCGTGGAGGGCGTCAGCAGCGAGAGCGAAGGTGTGGAACCGAACCGGCACGTGGTGGTCGTTCCCGGCTGAGTCGCGACATCCCCGGAGCGGGCGGCGTGTTTCGCGGCCCGGATGGGTAGTGGTTGGATAGGGCCTCTGGTCTTCGGACCGGGGGCCTTGTTCGTGTCCGGAGCCCGATTGCTCGTTCGTAGATCGACCCGAGTTCGGAAGGATGTTTCACGTGGAACGAGATCTCGGTGGAACCACCGCGGAGCCCGTGGAGTTGGAGCCACCCGCGTCGGCGGCGACCGTCTTCGGCGACCGACTCGATCTCGCGCGTCGATATCACACGGCGCTCGCGACCGCGGGCGTGGAGCGCGGGCTGATCGGCCCGCGCGAGGTGCCCCGCCTCTGGGATCGCCACATCCTCAACTGTGCGGTACTCGGCGAGTTGATCGCCGAGGGCGCGTCCGTGGTCGATATCGGCAGCGGTGCGGGCCTGCCGGGCATCCCGCTCGCCATCGCGCGTCCGGATCTCCGGATCACTCTGGTCGAACCACTGCTGCGCCGCACGATCTTCTTGAGCGAGTTCATCGAATCGGTCGGACTGGACGTGACCGTGGTGCGAGGGCGCGCGGAGCAGTCGGGTGTGATGAAGGAGGCCGGTGGCGCGGACGTGGTCACTTCCCGCGCGGTGGCCCCGCTCGGGAAACTCGCCCAATGGTCCCTTCCTCTCCTCCGCGACCACGGGCACATGCTCGCCCTCAAGGGAGCGAGCGCGGCCGAGGAACTCGAACGCGATGGCGACGCGCTGACGAAGGCCGGCGCAGGTAACGCGGTCGTCCTGGAATGTGGCGTCGGTCTGGTGGCGACGCCCACGATGGTGATCAGTGCAGAGCGCCTCCCCCGCGCTGAGCGAGCCACCCGACGGCGCGCCGAACGAGCGGTCGAGCGTGGCGGAAAGGCCGTCCGCGCCGCCACGACGGAGCGTGCGCGTAAGCGTGCGGCACGCAAGGCCAAGTAGAAGCTTCGATCGCGAAGACTCGACCGTCGACCTCGGGCCTGGGATCGTTTCGTCACTCTGACGGAATGGCCCGGTTGAACGCGCGTCGGGTGGACTCGGCGGGCGATCTACTCGAACTTGATTTGCTTTCTCTCGATCCGTCGGCTGGACGGAGGGGTCCCATGCGGTACCTCCGTCTGGAACGGCGTGGCCGCTTGGTGGCTGAAGTCGAGGCGTGCGTCTGCCGTGGCTGTGGAAGAGATTGCTACTGGCGTCGCGGTTGGAACAAGTCCGTTGTGCCTCGGGTGAGAAGTCGTCGTGTTGTGTGCGCGTGGTTGCACAGACTCCCACGCGGACTGGATTCACGTGAAACATCGGCGGGAAGTCGGTCCGCGGCGAGCCTAGAGTAGAACCCCACCGGCACCTGAGTGAGGATCGGCAGGCAGCCCATCAGCGGGTTGAAGCCGTTGTCCTGCGATCAACGCTTGCGCTTCTGATTCGCCGTAAGGGCCGCGCCTCCCTCACTGCCTGATCCTCGCTCTCGGACGCTCGGGTGTTGCCTGAGCGAAGTTCCATGCGAGCGCGTCCGAGTCACACTCGACTTCATCGGGGTGCGTCTCGAACTACACCTCGAGCATGAGACAGGAGTGGGTTGCGGACCTAGCGGGCGCTTCTCGGATCAGGAGGCCGCGGCCCATGTTTCACGTGAATCAAAGTCCCCCGGAACGAGTCCGCCGGAATCCTGAGCGCGTCTGGAATTGCCGCCCGATGTTTCACGTGAATCGGTCTTGCCCCGCTGGAGACGCGATCGGTCTCCCAACACAGCTGAGGGGCAATACGTGTGGCGCTCTGGCCGCTGCGTCACTCTCGAAGCGCGGCAACGCATACCTCGGCGCCGGCAGTTCTGTCGATGCGCGACTGAGCTCAATCCATTCGAAGTAGCGCGGGGCAGTGTGCCGGTCCGAGGTCGTCAGCCGAAGCATCTGAACCAGCTCGGTCGAACAGCCACTGCGAGTAGTCATCCGCGATCCGCGATCGGTCACGCGGCATGCCTGCTGTCCCACGCACCGTCCGGCGGCAATGTTTCATGTGAAACAGCGCGCGCGTCGAGGCGAATTCGTGCGGATTTGCGTGTCGCTTTGCGCCTCGCCGCGATTCAGCTTTCTTAAACCGCTCAGTGCTGGCAAGCTAGTGTGCGTCGGGCGTGAGCGTAGGTGCCACGAGGGATCTGGTTGTCACAGCGGCGCGCAGCTCCGCTCGGTCGATCGGGCGCCGCGGAGCCAGTTGTGCATCGTGTTCGAACCGACAAAGGCTGTTGCAGATACGACGCCGACCCGTCCCGTCGCGCGCACGTGTTCTGAAGTTTCTCGGGTTAGGAGCTGTCTATGTCGAGCGGTCCGGCGAATGTTTCACGGGAAACAACGTCGCGCGTGCCGGGGATGCTGGACTCCAGCAATTTCGACACGGAGGCATTCGGAAGTACGCCGTTCGGGCACATCTCCCCCAGCGAGACCCCGATAGCTGCCGAAGCCCAACGTGCAAGTCAGGTCCTCCATCCAGGAAAGGTGACTGTGCCGAAACCCCACGAGCAACGGATCATCACGATCGCCAATCAGAAAGGCGGCGTCGGGAAGACGACCACCGCCGTGAATCTGGCGGCCGCCTTGGCGCATCAGGGGATGACGGTGCTTGTGATCGACCTCGATCCGCAGGGCAACGCCAGCACCGCCCTGGGTATCGAGCACCACTCGGGTGTCCCCTCCAGCTACGAGCTGCTTATCGGCGAAGTCTCGGTCAGAGACGCTATCCAAACGAGTCCGCACAGCGAGCGCCTCCTCTGCATCCCCGCGACCATCGACCTGGCGGGCGCCGAGATCGAACTCGTGTCTATGGTGGCCCGGGAGGGGCGCCTGAAAGCCGCTATCCAAGAGGCGAATATCGCCGGATACGACATCGACTACGTGATGATCGACTGCCCGCCTTCCTTGGGCCTGCTGACGGTCAACGCGCTCGTCGCGGCGAAAGAGGTGCTGATCCCGATTCAGTGCGAGTACTACGCGCTGGAAGGCGTGGGTCAGCTACTTCGCAATATCGGCTTGGTGCAGGCGCACTTGAACCCGGAACTGCACGTCTCGACCGTGATCCTCACGATGTACGACGGGCGCACCAAGTTGGCCGACCAGGTCGCCGAGGAGGTTCGCGGGCACTTCGGCGATGTCGTACTGCGGTCGGTGATTCCACGCAGCGTGAAGGTGTCGGAGGCGCCTGGTTACGGCATGACGGTGCTCGATTATGATCCAGGCTCCCGGGGCGCGATGAGCTACCTGGACGCCGGACGCGAAATGGCGGCCCGCGCGGTGGCCCCGCGTGTCGCCGCGACGAAGTCGGCGGAGTGATTCGGCCGGCCGGGTCGACGCTCGGCACAGTGCGGTTCGGTAGCGGAATGAGGAAGGGGTCGGTAGACCGATGAGTCAGGCGAAGAAGGGTGGTCTCGGGCGCGGTCTCGCCGCGCTGATCCCGACGACACCGACGGCATCACCGGGCCTCAGTAGCGCTGCGGCGAGTGTCATCGGTCTGGATCCGGTCGGGCCGCAGCCCCCCTCGGCCTACCTGCACCGGGTACCGGATCCCGCCGACAACGCCGAACTGGAAGCAGGCGGCGCCGTCTACCGGGAGATCCCGCCGGACCAGATCGAGCCGAATCCCAAGCAGCCGCGTACGGTCTTCGAAGAAGACGCGCTGGCCGAGCTGGTGCATTCGATTCGCGAATTCGGATTGATGCAGCCGATCGTGGTGCGCCGGACCGAACCGGGTGTGGACCGCTATCAGCTGGTCATGGGCGAGCGGCGGTGGCGGGCCTGTCAGGAGGCGGGCCTGGCCGCGATTCCCGCGATCGTCCGGGAGACCGCGGACGAGTCCATGCTGCGCGACGCCCTGCTGGAGAACATCCACCGGGTGCAACTGAACCCGCTCGAAGAGGCGGCGGCCTACCAGCAGCTGCTGGAGGAATTCGACGTCACTCACGAAGAATTGGCTTCGCGAATCGGTCGCTCTCGCCCCGTCGTGACGAATATGATCCGTCTACTGAAGTTGCCGATCCCGGTGCAGCGCCGGGTCGCGGCGGGCGTACTGTCCGCCGGGCACGCGCGGGCACTGCTCGGTCTCGAAGCGGGTGCGGACGCTCAAGAGGTGCTCGCCGCCCGGATCGTCGCCGAGGGACTCTCGGTCCGGGCTACCGAGGAAGCCGTCATGCTGGCGAACCGAGAGCAGGACGCGGCCGTGCCCTCTCCCGTCGCTCGGCGCAAGCCGATCGAGATGCCAGGCCTACAAGCCGTGGCCGAACGGCTGTCCGGTTCCTTCGACACCCGGGTTCTCGTGAGTATGGGCAAGCGCAAAGGCAAGATCGTCGTCGAGTTCGGGTCGGTCGAAGACCTCGAACGGATCGTCGCCCTGATGGAGCAGAACGCACCCGCAGTGTGACAGAAGTGACGAAATTTAACTTGTGGTTTCGATAGGTGCGAGTACCCGGCCGAAACGTCACTGTGACGGCAGGGGTACGGCACGGCTGCGAGCGTCTATCGCTCCCGGCGGAGCAACACAAGTTCTTCCGACCAACAGCACAGCGACATGGAATGAGGCAGGTTCCCGTTGATCGCTTATTCTTGCTGGCGAGCAAACATTGATGCGACGTGAGCGTGGATGAATCGGACAGCTGGAGGCTGAGCAGAGCGGTGTCGACCAGCGTCACAGCACTAACCCTCGGCGGACTGGAGAAGCTTCCCGCGCATGCGCGGCGCTGTGTCTTCTGGGAGATGGACCCCGCCGTGGCCGAGGACTCGCGCAACTTCAGCGATCCGGTGTTCGAGAAGGAAGCCTGGCTGTCCACGGTCATGCTGGAGTGGGGTTCGTGCGGGCAGGTGGCGAACGTCGACGGCAACGTCGCCGGCTGCGCCTTGTACGCGCCACCGAGCGCCGTGCCGCGCGCCACGCTCTTCCCCACCTCCCCCGTGAGCCCGGACGCGATCCTGTTGACCACGCTGCGGGCCGAATTCCCCTATCAGGATGCCGATGTCGCCCACAGCCTGGTTCAGGCCGTGGTGTCCGATCTGGTGCGTCGCGGCGTGCGCGCCCTGGAGGCTTTCGGTATCCGCACCGACCCGACCACGCAGGCGCTCTCGGAGCGGTCCGGCTCGATGACACTGCTCGAGCGGATCGTCGCGCCGATCAAGAATGCGAACCCGGCGGGCGCGACGACCGAATGCTCACCCGAGAGTTGCATGATCGATGCCGACTTCCTGGAGGATGTCGGCTTCGAGGTCGTGGCCCCGCATCACCGATTCCCGCGCTTGCGGTTGGAGCTCGCCTCCGATCACGGCTGGAAGGAAGACGTTGAACGGGCGCTGGATCAGCTGCTCGCGGCGGCGTCGATGACCGCGCCGACTCGTATCGGAGCGCGTTGAGCTGAACCTCGAAGCGCCCCCTGCCGGTCTGGAAAGGGCAGGGGGCGCTTCGACTTACGAAAGACCGATGGCTACATCCGGTCGGCGGCAGCCAGCTCTTCGGCCAGCAGTTCCGCGAAAGTGTATGTGCCGGTGGGCTGGTCGTCCTGACCGAGCAGGTACAGCCGCTTCACCGAGATCAGAATGGCTTCGGCGATCACGTCGCGCATGCGCGGGTTGGTGAGCACCGAGGCATCGTATTCGTTTGTCAGATAACCGATGTCGACCTGCACGGTGGGCATCTTGGTGAGACGCAGCAGATCCCAGGTTCGCGCGTGAGTGCGGCAGTCCTGCAACGACGTTCGGGCGACGACCTCGCGCTGGATGAACCCGGCCAGCACCTGCCCGATCATGGACACCGAGCCGTGTGAGTTGCCGAAGTAGAACCCGGCAACGCCGTTGGCGAGCGGGCTCGGGTTAGCGGCACAGCGCAGGGAGATCATCAGATCGGCGTCGAAGGCGTTGGATGTTTCCGCGCGTTCGGCGTCGGTGGGGTTGGCGCCCCACGGCCGCGACAGGAAGGTCTCCATGCCCGTGGCAGCCATCCGCCCCTCCAGACGGCTGGCGAGATCCCACAGGATCTCCGACTCGTAGACGTCGCCGTACTCGGTGGGCACGGCACCACCCTTGTCCGGACCGCCGAGACCCGGATCGATGACGATCCGCTTGCCGGTCAGCTGCGGCCCAGCCCGGTGCACGACCTCTTCCTCAGCGATCCGGTGTGGATTGCCGCCGGTCACCCTGGCGCCGAGCAGGTCGAGCGAGCGCAGCGTGTCGGGACCGCAGATGCCGTCGGCCGACAGGCCGATCTCCCGCTGGAAGGCGGTCAGCGCGTCGTGGGTGTGCGGACCGAAGTAGCCGTCGACCCGGTGCACGTAGAAGCCGAGGTCCTGCAGCCTGCGCTGGAGCGTGGCCACATCGTCGCCGTACAGCGGCGCGGACAGCTGATAGATCAGCGTGCGCGCGCCGAGTCGGTAGGACGCTTCCTTCAGTGCCCGGTAGGTCGCCGGACCGACCACACCGTCGACGAGTAAACCGCGATGCTGCTGAAACGCGCGAACCGCGGAGTCGAGGTGATGGTCGAAGGACACTTCGGTGTCCTTCCAATATTCGCGTGCGTCCGCGTTGTCGGCAGCGATGTGCGCGTGTAGGAACCCGAGGCTTGCCAGGGTGCTCCGAACCTCTGCAACGGCTGGACCGGAATCGCCGTGACGAAGTCGGTGCATGCGTGAGAGCCCTTTCCTTCCGTCAAACCCGCGGGTACCCACTCATGCGATGGGATACACCTTCGCACGACCGGAGCGTCGGTCGATTGTCTCAGACCCGGACCGGGTTTCGACAATCCCCGGGTCCAGGCATCCTACGGCGCGTCCTCAGATGACGTCTTCGAGTTCGCGCAGAAGAGCCGCTTTGCCCTTCGCTCCGACGATCTGCTTGACCGGCTTACCGCCGCGGAACAGCATCATAGTGGGCAGCGAGAGGATCTGATAATCGCGGGCGGTGCTCGGGTTGGCGTCCACATCCAGCTTCGCGACGGTCAGCTTGTCCGCGTGCGCGCCCGCGATCTCCTCCAGGACGGGCGCGACCATCTTGCACGGGCCGCACCAGTCGGCCCAGAAATCGACGAGGACCGGCTTCTCACTCAGCAGCACGTCGTCGGCGAAGGACGCGTCGGTGACGGTGACCGTGTTGGCGGACTCGGACATGGGTGTTCTCCTTGCGATACAGCGAGACGGAAAGGTATGGCTCGTCCAGCGCGAGCTCAGTTGGCGGCCACCGACTCACCCGCGTGGGCGAGGGTGTTCGAGGTGATGTCGCCCTGCTCGGCCAACCAGCGCTCGGCGTCGATGGCCGCACGGCAGCCCGTGCCCGCGGCGGTGATCGCCTGCCGGTAGGTGTGGTCGACGAGATCACCCGCGGCGAAGACGCCGGGGATCTCGGTCGAGGTCGTGGGGTGCTGTACCAGCACGTATCCTTCGTCGTCCAAGGCGACCTGGCCCTTGACGAGTTCGCTGCGCGGATCGTGGCCGATCGCGACGAACAGGCCGGTGGCGGCCAGCTCGGAGGTTTCGCCGGTCCGGGTGTCACGCAGGGTCAGATGGGTGACGCTGTTCTCCCCGTGCACCTCGGCCACCTCGGCGTTGAGCACGAACTTGATCTTCTCGTTCGCCTTCGCCCGTTCCAGCATGATGCGGGAGGCGCGGAACTCCTCGCGGCGGTGCACGATGGTGACGCTGGAGGCGAACTTGGTCAGGAAGGTCGCCTCTTCCATCGCGGAGTCGCCGCCGCCGACCACCACGATGTCCTGGCCCTTGAAGAAGAACCCGTCGCAGGTGGCGCAGGCGCTGACACCGCGGCCGAGCAGCCGCTGCTCGCCCGGAACGTTCAGGTAGCGCGCGGCCGAGCCCATGGCGAGAATCACGGCGTAGGCGTGGAAGGTCTCGCCGCCGACGACGACCTTCTTGATCGGGCCGGTCAGGTCGACCGCCTCGACGTCCTCGGTGCGGATGTCCGCGCCGAACCGCTTGGCCTGCTCGCGCATCTCCTCCATGAGATCCGGGCCCATGATGCCGCCGCGGAAGCCGGGGAAGTTCTCGACCTCGGTGGTGGTCATCAGCGCACCGCCGAACTGGGTCCCCTCGAACTGCAACGGCTGGAGCTCGGCGCGGCCCGCGTAAACGGCGGCCGTGTAGCCGGCGGGGCCGGAGCCGATGATGATCAGGTCGCGAACTGGCGTGCCGGTGTCGCTTTTTTGCTCGCTACGCTCGCTCATGGGGCCCTTCCGGGGAGATTCGATCGGACGTGTCGGTCAACAACAGGGTAATGGCTGTTGTTCCCGCGTCGGCGGGGGTCACACCGCGCGGGTGGCCCAGATCGCAAGGTCAGCCGATGTCCTGCAGCGCCTTGCGCTGAGGATCGCCGGTAGCGCAACCGGTCCCGACGACCAGCGCGGTGATCTGCGGCGGGCGGGGGCCGTTCAGCAGGATGAGCACCGCGTTGCCGCCCTGGAATCGGATGTCGGTCGAGCCGAGGATCGTGCGGTCCAGGCCGTTCGCCCGTACGCAACGCTCGAGCGCTTCCGGGCCGGCCAGGGCTCCGGTGACGTTGTGCCTGCCCAGCGCGCCGAGGGCCACGGTGGCGGTGAGATCGTCACCCCAGTCGTCTTTTCCCGATGTCGGCTGCGCCGTGGGCGCTGGGTCGTCTCCGCTGCGCATCGTCGAAGCCCACACACCCGCGCCGACGACGGCGACGATCGCCGCGGCTGCCGCGGCCAACCAGCGCAACCTGCCGCGGCGACGCTCGTCCAGAGCCACCGGCGCGGATTCGAAATCTTTTGCTTCGCCGACGGATTCGCTTACTTGCGGGGGCGGAAACTCATGAACCGTGGCGCCTTCGGGTGGCTCCAGCTCGCCGACGAACCGCGCGAGCCGGGCCGCCACGTCTTCCGGCATCGGATGGACTATGCGCTCGTCCCCACCCAAGGCACGCAGCTGGGCACTCACGTCATCCAGCGCGCGCAGATACCGCACCGCTTCCGGGTCGCGCGAGACGATCGGCCACAACTGCTCGCGCTGCGCGGGCGTTACGTTGTCGGCATGTAGGTCAGCCAGCAATTCGGACGCGAACGGAGGCTGCGGCACGGACTCGGTAGCCATCGCACCTCCGTCGTTCGCATCGGACATCGCGGGGACCCCCTCGCCTACGGGGCCTATCTCTGATTCGTTCAGTGGTTCGTCACTGTTAATGACGCATCCCAACTAACCCCGGTTCCCCGGATCACGCAGAAAATCCAATCGCTCTTTCAACCGCTGCCGCGCACGTGCGCACCGGCTCTTGATCGTCCCCTCGGGCACGCCGAGCAACGCCGCCGCTTCGGCAACGCTATACCCCTCCACATCCACCGCCACCAACGCGGTCCGCTGATCCGGCGGCAACGAAAACAACGCTCGATCGATGACCAACGACATCTCCACCTCGGCCATCTCGTCGCGGGTGTCCCTCGGCTCCGGCATCGACTCCGGCGCCAGCGACAATGCCCGCCTGGTCTTGTTCCGCCGGATCCGGTCCAGGCACGCGTTCACCACGATCGCGTGCAACCAACTGCGGACCTCCGCCTCGGCCCGGAACGAGCCCGCGGTGCGATGCGCCGACAAGAGCGCGTCCTGTAGTGAATCGGCCGCATCCTCACGCGTGTAGGAGGTGCGCAGCGCGGTCTGCCACAGATGATCGTTGTGTCTGCGCAGTAACTCCGCGAACGCGTACCGCTCACCGGCGACGTGCGCCCGCAACAACTCCACATCGGTGCGTTCACCGAGTTCGAAGGCGCGCTCGCGACACATCACCGGCTGCGACGCCCCCCTGCCGAGCTCCTCGTTCACTTCGGACGACAAATGCCAACCCCTCGAGCCCTCACGGCGGCAACGGGCATGGTTGACCATCACCGAGACTTCGCAGCATCCAGGATCGAAAACACCGAAACCTGGGAAGCTCCCCTGCTGAGAGCGCGCGAAGATCATATCGCCCGTAACGTTTTGGCAGCAACCAAGTGATCGGGCCGGATACGGAGGAATGCGCGGCGTTCGACGCCGCGTGACGAATGGCCCGCGCGACCGATGCGCGAGCACGCCGGGCTACGGCGCGGCGTCGAAACGGATGTCGGCGATGGCGGTCTGGAACTGTCCTCCGGAATTCCCCAGTCCGGTGATCCAGACGAGCACGTAGCGGGCGGCCTGGTCGGCGCGCACCGGGATATCGGTGACGCCGCCGTCCAGCCGGGCGGAACCGATCAGCTGGGTCTGATCCAGCGTCGGCGATCCGGTGGGCGACGTGCGGATCTCCACCGATGTGCCCGCGCTGGGCGAGTTGATCGAGACGTTCGTGAGCTTCGCGGGGGCCGGCAGCGTGGCGAGCAGACCGACCCCCTTCTTGAGCGCCGGGAACTGCTGGAAGTACTGATCGGTGCGCCACTGGGTGCCCGGATCGTTGTCCAGCACCGCGTGGACGTTGGCGACGCCGTCGGCGGTGCCCTCCGGCGAGAACACCGACACGCCGGTCACCGGAACCGGCGCACCGGTCGAGGTGAGGCCGGGGCCCGCGGCGGCGGGCGTCGGCACCGGTTGGTTGTTCGTCGTCAGGCCGATATTGCGCTGTTCGTTCAGCGGCGCGTCGGAAGCGCTCGGCGCGAACACGCTTACCATCCACCAGATCACCACGCCGACCACCAGCGCGGCGAGGATGCCGAGGCCGACCATGATCCACATCATGCGTTGCGAGCGTTCGCGTTCGGCCGCGAGCAGTTCCGGATCGGCGAGCGAGTCGTCCATGTTCGCGGGAGCGCGCTGGCCAAGCCGCAGCACCGGGATGAAGTCGGTCTTCTGATCGACCACCGACGCCTGCTCCAGCACGTGCTGGACCGTCGCCGCCGTACGCACGCCCTTGTTCGACTCCAGCGAGCGCACGGCGACCGCGGAGATCTCGAACGGCACTTCGGGACGGATCTGGCGCGGTTCCACCGGCGTGCCGTCCGGTCCGAAATCGGCCAGCCGCAGCCCGCCGACGGTCGCGGCGGTGCCCGTGACACCGCCGGAGCGGATCGGCCAGCGGGCAGTGATCAGGGAGTAGAGCATCGCACCGAGACCGCGGACGTCGGACTGCGCGTCGGAGTCCGACAGCGTGCCGGGGAAGGCGAGCACCGCGTCACCGGACGCGCTGATGCGCACCCGGTCGGGATGGTCGATGGACAGCGACCCGCCGCCACGGTGCGCCAGCTCGGCCGCCGAGGCGAGGGCGCGGATGGCCCGCGCCGCGCCGATCGGTGACGGCACCGTCTCGGCCATCTCGCGCAGCGAACGACCCGGCGTCCATTCCGCCACCACGATGCCGCCGGAACTGCCGCGCACGACGTCGAGTACGCGGGCGAGGCCGGGCGAGTTGATCCGGCCGAGGCGTAGCGTCCGGGACAGGATCGCCTGGGGACCGTCCTGCCCGGAGTTCTCTGTCGCTTTCTGGTCGGCGTCGACGAAGGTCAGCGCGACCTCGCGATCGAGTTTGATGTCCAGCGCCTGCCAGAACTTCAGGCCGCGGGCGCCGCCGTGACTCGCCAGCAGGCGGTAACGCCCGCCCGCCACCGACGCGCCCGGAATCAACTTGGGGCCGCGCGGGATTCGCCGGGCGCCCAGGTTCTCGCCACCCATCGGCGGCATCTCCGGCGAGCCGACGGGGATCATCCCGGTGTCGTACATCGGATCCCGCGGCGGCAGCTGGTTCTCCTGCGGTCTCGCCGCGTCCTGCTCCGGTCCGGCCGTGCCCGGCCCGTTGTTCGCGTACGCGGGATCCAACGGCTCCCCCGCGGTCGGCGGTACATCGGTGGACAGTCCGCCGGGCGTGGTCGCAGAAGAATCGGCGGCTGGGACGCCGCCCACCGCGTCGTCGCTCACCCTCGGTCCTCCTTCGCCCTGGTATGTCGAGGTTCCGGCGAATTCGCCACTTGTGCTTCTCTGCCGAACAGGGTACGGGAACTCACCCTTGCCGGTGCGGTCAACGGCATCGGGTCGGATCACAGGAAGCACCATGGTCTGGGCGTCCATGTACGGATCGAACCTCGGGTATGCCAAGTAGGGATCAGGCCTGCGGAGCACCTGCGTGACGTAGGGATCTTCGACCGGGCTCTCCAGGTCGAGTTCCGGCGCGGGCGGTGTCCAGCCGAGGCGCCGCGAGACGGCCACGGTGATGGCGACGATCTCCGGAATACCGGCGAGTCGCATCAAGCCGAAGGCCACCGCGAACATCACGATCGCGGTGATCGCCACCCGGATCAGCGAACCGGGGCCGCCGAAGGACTCGGTCAGCCGATCCAAGCCGAGTACCCGGTCCACGATCCACATCACCGCGCCGCCCGCGAGTGACGCAAGTACGACACGAGTCACCGTTCGGCCGACGTTCGCCATACGCAGGTCGCCGAGACTGCGGTGCAGTAGGAAACCGCCCACCACGGCGCCGACCGTGAAGCCGAGGCCGTTCGCGACACCGAGCGCGATAACCACGTGCTCGGAGTCGGTGACCACCGGAGCCAGGGCGGAGAAGACGATCTTGGCGGCGGTGATGCCGAGGATGATCCAGGTCGGCGTCCATGCCTGCTCCCTGGCATAGAACACGCGCAAGTGGATCAACACGAGTGAGTACGGGATGAGCGTAAATGCGGACCAACTCACCGCCTGACCCAAACGCTCGGCGTCGTCGGCGAATCGTGCGTACCCGAACAACGCCTCGCCGACCTGTGGTCCAGCCAGGGTGAGAAAGGTGATGACCGGGACCAGTGCGATCATCGTCAACCGGGTAGCGACCGACAGATCGTCCACGACGGCTGGAGTGTCGTCCGCCGCGGCATTCCGGCTCAACCGCGGCATGATTGCCGTGAGCACGGTGACGCCGAGTACGCCGTACGGAAGCTGCAGCAGCAGCCAGGCATTCTGGTAGATCGCGGGACCGGCCGCGTCGGTGTGCGAGGAGATGTTATTCGCGAAAACCAGGCCGGCCTGGCTGATCAGCACGTACAGGATGATGGCTGCGCCCATCCTGCCGAATCGCTTCAGACGGGCATCGATCCCCCACAGCGGCCGCAGATCGATCCCTTGTCGGCGAATGGCGGGCATCAGGCTGAGCGCCTGCGTAACCACACCGAAGGTGACGCCGATGCCGAGTACCAGGAGCTTCGGGTCGCTCATCCGCACCGGGTCGAGGGTGATTTCGCCGGGTGTCAGTGCGTAGAGACCGAGTACGGTCAGCACAACCAGATTGTTGAGCACCGGCGCCCAAGCACCTGGCTTGAACACTTGTCGCGTATTGAGGATCGCGGTGAGCAGTGCCGACATGCCGTAGAAAAGGATGGCGGGCACCAGTAGGAACGTCAGCGCTGTGGTCAGCGCGGTGTTCACCTGGCCGTCGGACGACACGAATACATGGGTCGCGAGTACAGGGGCTGCCGCGACCGCGAACATTGTCGCTATAGCCAGCACCGTGAATGCTGCGGTAACCAGGCGCCGCACGAATGCGGCGCCATTGTCGGCATCCTCTTGCTCGGCCCGAACCAGTGTCGGAACGACGATCGCGGTCAGCACCGCGCCGAGTACCAGTTCCGAAATCATGTTCGGGATCAGGCTGGCAGACGCGAAGGCGCTGGCGATCGCCGGGCCGAGCACGGTGAGCAGCATCAACTGCTTGCCGAATCCGGTGATCCGGCTGATCAGCGTCGCGAACGCGATTGATCCGGTGTCGCTCAGCAGCCGGGAGGTGGTGTTCTGCTTCGGCTCGTCGGCCTTCGGTCGCTCCGCGGTGCCGGTGGCGGCGGGCCACTCCCTGGTCCGTGGGCGATCCGGTTCCGCGGGTTCATGCCGTACCGGGGCGGCCGGCCGCTGACGCGGCGGTGGGAACTGCTGCGGCTGCGGCGGGGCGTAGCGCGGCGGCGGCACCCGATCGGATTCCGGCGTGATCGCAGGCATCGGCCCGGAACGGGGTAGGCGCGGCGCGGCCGGGATCGGACCGGACTGCGGAGGCCGTGGCACCGCGGGTATGGCGCCGGAACGAGGTGGACGCGGCGTGGTCGGGATCCCGCCGGACTGCGGGGGACGCGGTGCGGCCGGAATGGCGCCGGGCTGCGGCCCACGTGGTCCGGGGGGCGGCGGCGTCTGCCGGACATTGCCAGGCGGGCCGGAGGGCGCAGGCACCTGGCGATTGGGTCCAGGCGGAACGGGGCGGGGCTGGCCAGGACCGGCCGCCGGTGGCGGAGCCGGATATTGGCGTTGGTTCGGTACGGGGCCGGGTCGCGGCGGTGGCGGCACCGGCGGCCTCGGTTGTCCGGCGGGCGGTGGCGGCGGCATGTGCTGACCAGGGCGCGGCTGCGGTGCGGCCGGAGGACGGCTGACCTGCGGCACTCTCGGCGCCTGGCCGTCGTTGTACGGACCGCCGTTCAAACCCTGGTGCTCGGCTTCGGCTGGAGCGGGGCTCCGCTCCCACGGCGCGACCGGGGCTCGCCGCACCGGTGGCCCGTCGAGCCGGTCGCTTGGTCGAGGGCGATGAGCCGATATGTCATCGTCGCTCATCATGCCTCCTGTACCAGCCGGGATTCCGCACCCCCATCGGTGCGGTGAGCCGCGGCTCGCCGCAATGGTTCGCCGTGTTCAGCGAACATTCTGTCCGTGGTCCCCGTCCGGATCGGACCGGCTCGGCAACACTGTGATTGTCCTCCACCGTGCCACATGACACTGCGGTACCCCACATCGGCGCAGGTAGCAGCGGTTTACGTAGCCCCGTCGGAGCGGGATCCGTCACCGCGTCTCCTGGGGGTGCTCCTGCTCTTTTTCCTGCGCCCGCAACACACGCGAGCGCGCGCGCCGGTACCGGTTGACCCGGCGCCTGGTACTCGGATCGAATCCCTCGTCGGCCGGATCGGGCTGCCCGCGGAACCGGCGCCACAAACGGCGACCGGCCAGCAGGAGCAGCAGGAGTGCGGCGCATCCCGTAATTATCGCCAAGGCCTTGCCGTAGGCGTTCGAACGCACCGAGACCTGCGTGGGATTGCCGAGCGCGACGCCCTCCGGCGTGGTGAGCGAGATCGGAATGACGAGGTTGCGGCTGTCGCTGACCTCCGTCGGGATCTGGAAGGACCTGGACCCATTGGCCGGGAGCTGCTGCTCGCCGGGGTCGGTGATCTTCGTCTCGGCAGGCGCCTCGATCCGGAACCTGACCCGGATGGCCACCGGCAGATCGTTGCGCGCGACCAGCAACAAGGGGCTCTGCTCGGACGCGAGCGTGTACACACCGCCCGGCGGCAGCACGGTCACCGAGCGATAGAGCTTGTCCATCGTCCGGGTGTTCTGGTCCAGCCGCCGCTGGGCGAAGGTGTCCGGCGGTGCGGCATCGCCCGCGCGCCGATCCGAGAGGCTCAGTACGCGCAGCAGGTCGTCGCGCAGCGGCGTCAGGAAGTCGTGCGGCGTCGGCTCGGCCTCCGGCACGTCCACCAACGCGCGCATCATCTCGGTGATCCGGCGACTCTGCTCGCGTACCGGCGGCAGGAATCGGTCCGGCACCGCGTCCTGCGCCGCCTGCGGCAGATAGTCCAGCTCGTAGGGCCGCGGGTCCGGCGGCAGCGTCACCAGATCGTGGAACGGACGCGCGGTGGCGAGGTTGCCGCGCAGCAGCTGGTCGACTTGGCGCAGCAGTGCGGTCGCCTCGTCCCGGTTCGCACCCCATTGCTGCGGCGGAACGAGCAACAGCGAGCGCGACGGGTTCGCCTCCGGGTGCAGCGCCTTCCACGAAATCGCTCCGAGAGCGTCCTGCAAGCGCGCCGCTCGTGAGTCGTTGGTCACGTCGTAGCGAACCCGGGACGGGGTGAACGGCGGGGTCGGCGGGTTCGAACCCACCGCGGCGAGCGCGGTCGCGGACCAGATGTCGAACGTCACCGCGTGCAGCGCGGGGTCGGCGGCGGGCGCGGGTGCACTCGCGGTGGGCACCGTATTGCCCGTGATCTGTGGTGCGGGCGCCGGTGCTGTCGGCTGGCTCGCGGTGATATCGGGCAGGCGTACCGCTTCCGGAATCGCCGGGTCGGCGGTGGAGAGAACCTCGTTCCCACCGGATGCGGATCGGCCGCTCTCACTGCTCGACTGCGCCCAGTCCACGCTTCCCTGCGGAACGGCCGCCGTCGACGCGAGCACGGCGGTACCGAAACCGTGACTGCGCAACAGGGCCCCCGCGCCGTCATCGATGCTGCCGGAATCCGGCAGGCTGACCCCGCGCACCGACCGGGTCGACAGGATCGAGTCGATGATCTCGGCCGGTTCGTTGATCGCGCGCGCGGACAGTGCCGGATCGTTGACCGCGGCCAGCGCGGTGAGATCGACCTGCGCGAACGGCAGTGCCACGGTGCACATCGACCCCGCCATGGCGCGCAGCCGGTCCAGCCAGGTCTGGGCCTGTTCAGCGCCCGCACCCGCTCTGGTCGCGCCGTCGGGATCGGACGGACTGGCCAGCACGCGGTAACCCTTGGTCATCGCGCGCACCGTGAGCAGCAAGTCTGGGTCGATGGCGAGGCACACGGCCGAGGCCAGATCGGTGCTGCGGCCCGCGCTCGGGTTCAACGTCCCCTCCAGCGCGGCCAGCAGTTGATCGAGACGGCCGCCCTTGCCGAGTGAGGCGGCCAATTCGTCGTCGGTGAGCTCGACCTTGCCGTCCACGCTGCCCGGATGACCCCCGACCTGCCGCGGCCGGTCGGCCAGCGGCCACAGCAGCGTGGTCGCCACCGGAGCGTCGGTGGGCGCCGATACCGACGGGGCTCCATCGCTCGCGGCGGGCGGCACGCCGAGCACCGGGAGGAGGAATCGCGCGTCGTCGAGCCTGGCCTGCGTGCCGTAAGCGGGTTCGCCGTTGACGTTCAGCAGCAGCGGGTAGACGCCCGGCTCCGTGATCCGCAGCGACGTGGCGCCGGTCTCGGAACGCAACGGGATGCTCAGCGTGAACTGTTTGCGCTGCCCCGGGTTCAGCCGCTGCGCGACATCTTCGAAGTCACCGTTCACGTCGTAGTTGACCTCATCGAGGCGCAAAGTGGCGCGCAACCCGACCGGCGTGGTGATCGCCGCCGCCCGCTGGACACGGATGCTGACGTCGTCCACCACACGGTCGCCGATATTGGTGACCGTGCCCGCGACCGTGAGCACCGAATCGCTGCCCGCGGTCACTGTGGTCGGCGTCACCGAATCGAGGGACAGCTTCAGGAATTTGGGATTCGTCGAGGTTCCGGACCCGGTCGGTTGCGCTCCCGCCGCCGCGGAATCGAGCAGTGGCAGCGTCGTCACGGGGCCGAGGATGGTCAGGACCGCCACGAAGATCCGGAACAGTCCACGCGTCATCGCTTGCCGGTCTCCATCCGGTCGATCAGCTTGTTCGCCATCTCCGCCAGCCGCCGCTCATCGGCGTAGGCCAACCGAGAATCCAGTTCACTCAACGGAACCCAGGCGACCTGGGTCACTTCCACGTCGGCGTCGGACAGTTCGCCACCGACCGAACGCAGCAGATAATGATGCACCGTTTTGTGTACCCGCCGACCGTCCGTCACGAACCAGTAATCGATGCTGCCGAGTTCGGCGACCACGACACCGTTGATGCCGGTCTCCTCGGCGACCTCGCGGATCGCGGTCTGCTCGGCGGTCTCACCTTCTTCGATATGTCCTTTGGGCAGCGACCACAGTAACCGCCCGCGGCGATCGGTGCGTCCGATGAGGGCCGCGCTTCGTGCTTCCCGTGGACCGTCCAGGCCGTCGACGACCAGTCCACCTGCGGAAGTCTCCCGCACCGTGCGCATCCGCGGCTTCGCGGCGTTGGCGGCCGAACCGCGGCGCCGAGGCTGGCGGCGTCGACTGTTCGCGCGATCGGCCGGAGACACCTGGCAATCCTACTGTGTTGAATTTGCCACGACTTCGGCGCGGCGTGTTCGCGGCCCCTTTGGGGCTCGCGTTTGCGCGACCGCCGCTTGCTCCTTCGTCGCGTACGCGGCGGCCGCGCAAACGCGAGCCGGGCCGCGAACGGCGCATGCTCGGTCTCGCTGCGCTCGAAAGACGTGGTTGCGGTGCGCTGGGCGCGTCGGTGTCGAAGTTCGGCTACCGGTGCACGCGGTTGTAGTGCTGGCTGCGGGTCCGGCGGTCTGTTCCTCCTTTCGTCGCGTACGCGGCGGCCAGTCGGACCGGAGCCGGGCGGCGAAGGGTGGATGCTCGGTCTCGCTTCGCGCTGAAGGCGTGGGTGCCGTCGGGGTCGAGGCTTGCTACCCGGTGCGAGCGGTTGGTGGTAGCTCTGGTGTCGGCTCGATCGGTTCGGCGAGTTGTCGGGTACGAGTCGGCTGTGTTGGCCGCCGGCGCATGTGCTCGGCCGGGACTGCCAGGAGGGAAAGGCGTGTTGGCCGTTCGGGCTGTGGCGGGGCGCGCGCGACTCGTGGGTCGGATTCGAGACGTTGTGCATGAGGCCGCAGTAGTTGCCGGTCCGCCGGGGTGTTTGCCCTGCCTGGGCGGCTGCTCGGTCTCGGTTCGGTCGCAATTGTGCTGGGTCTGATGAGGCGATCCGGTCGTTGTGGCGGCGGGGTTGGTGAGTGCGGGAGTGTGCTGTTGTGTGGCTCACTGGGCGGTGGGGACGGGTCGCCGCTCAGCTAGGGTTGGGATTGTTACCGACGAGTAGGACGGGGCGACACGGGCCGGGGCGCGGGCGGTCGATTCGCGGCGGTTCGCCTAGCCTGGATCTGAACGCTCGATCGGACACATCCGCTGGAGGAGTCGAGCATGGCGAAGAAACCGGAATCGCAGCTTCTCGGGCCGGAGCAGCGCAGTGCGGCCTGGGAGCGCTTCGGCAAAGATCATTTCGATGTGGTCGTCGTAGGTGGGGGCGTGGTCGGGGCCGGCATCGCGTTGGACGCGGCGACCAGGGGCTTACAGGTCGCTTTGGTCGAAGCCCGCGATTTCGCGTCCGGGACGTCCAGCCGGTCGTCGAAGATGTTCCACGGCGGACTGCGCTACCTCGAGCAGCTGGAGTTCGGATTGGTGCGCGAGGCGCTGCGCGAGCGCGAACTCGCGCTGTCCATGCTGGCGCCGCACCTGGTCAAGCCGCTGCGCTTCCTGTACCCGCTGACCAACCGCGTGTGGGAGCGTCCGTACGTGGCGACGGGCCTGGTCCTGTACGACACCATGGGCGGGGCGAAATCCGTTCCCGGGCAACGGCATCTCACGCGCGCGGGCGCGTTGCGGCTGGCGCCCGGGTTGCGGCGCGATTCGCTGATCGGCGGTGTCAGCTACTACGACACTGTCGTCGACGACGCACGCCACACCATGATGGTGGCGCGCACGGCCGCGCACTACGGTGCGGTGATCCGCACGTCCACCCAGGTCGTCGGATTCCTGCGGGAAGCCGATCGGGTGGTCGGTGTGAAGGTGCGCGACACCGAGGACGGCCGCGCGGGCGAGGTCCGTGGACATGTGGTGATCAACGCGACCGGCGTGTGGACCGACGAAGTCCAAGCTCTGTCGCATCAGCGCGGCCGGTTCCATGTGCGGGCCTCCAAAGGCGTGCACATCGTGGTCCCACGCGACCGGATCGTGAGCGACACCGCGATCATCCTGCGCACCGCCACATCGGTGCTGTTCGTCATTCCCTGGGGCGCGCATTGGATCATCGGCACGACCGACACCGAGTGGAATCTCGACCTCGCGCATCCGGCCGCGACCAAGGCCGATATCGACTATCTGCTGGAACGGGTGAACCAAGTACTGGTTCAGCCACTCACGCCGGACGACATCGACGGCGTGTACGCGGGCCTTCGCCCGTTGCTGGCCGGGGAGAGCGACGAGACCTCCAAGCTCTCACGTGAACATGCCGTCGCCCGGGTCGCACCCGGTCTGGTCGGCATCGCGGGTGGCAAGTACACCACCTATCGTGTGATGGCTCTCGACGCGGTGGACGAAGCGGCGCAGGACATACCGGCCCGGGTCTCACCGTCGATCACGGCGAAGGTGCCGCTGCTCGGCGCCGACGGCTATTTCGCGCTGGTCAACCAGACGGTGCAGCTGGCCGAGACCTACGGGGTGCATCCGTACCGGATCAAGCACCTGCTGGATCGGTACGGCTCGCTGATCGCCGATGTGATGGCCTTCGCCGAGGACCAACCCGAACTGCTGCAACCGATCACGGACGCGCCGTCCTATCTCCAGGTGGAGGCGGTCTACGCGGCGGCGGCCGAGGGCGCCCTGCATCTCGACGACATCCTGGCCCGGCGGACCCGGATCTCGATCGAGTACCCGCACCGCGGAGCCAATTGCGCAGAGCAGGTGGCCCGGCTGGTCGCGCCCGTCCTGGGCTGGGACGACGAGGAGATCGACCGGGAGGTACGCACTTATCAGGCGCGGGTCGAGGCGGAGATCCAATCGCAGACCCAACCGGACGACGCCTCCGCCGATGCCCTGCGGATCGCCGCGCCCGAGCCGCGCCCGCAGATCCTGGAGCCGGTGCCGTCGGAGGGCTGAGTGTGGTCAGTCGGGCGCTTCCATCGCCATGGCCCAGCCGACCAGCGAGCGCAGGTAGCGCAGCACCAGTTCGTCCGGATACGCGCTCGGGTCGGTGAGGTGCAGCCGGGCCAGTTCCTCCATGGCGGCCAACAGGATTCGCTCTGTCGGACCATTCGGATCCACGGTGACCCCGAGGTATCTGGACAGATGACGCGCGCCGATCGCCCGCGCGTAAGCGCGACCGAGCGCGAGTCGCTCGCGCAGCTCCGGCGGCCCGCCGTCGAACGGGCTGAGCATGATCCGCCAACTGGTCGGCGCGGCGCGCAGGTAGGCGAGGATGCCGCGACCGACCCGGTCCACGTCACCGTGGTCCCAGTCCACGCTGCGCACACCGGCGAAGGCGATGGCCGACTCGCGGTCCAGCAGCGCCGACGTCAGCCCGGACAGGTCGGTGAACTGCTGGTACACCAGCGCACGGGCGACCCGCGCTTCGCGGGCCACCCGGTCGATGCTGACCGCGCCGAAGCCTTCGGTGGCGACGATGTCGCGCGCCACGTTCAGCAGCTGGGTACGGCGGTCGGCGGCGGACATCCGGCGCTTCGGCCGCGCCTCGCTGGTACCGCGCTCGGCCGTGGAGCGGTCGGTGGTCACGCCGTCGAAGGTAGCTCGAGCAGCAGCTCGACCGCCCGCGCCGCGCTCTGCGCCGCGCTTTCCATCGTCGCCGACCAGTCGGTGGCGGTCCAGTCACCCGCGAGGGTCAAAGTGGGCACCGAGGTGCGCTGGCTCGGGCGCAACGCGTGGTTGCCGACGACTTGGGAGAAGGTGGCTTTCGGCATGCGGAGGACTTGGGCCTGTACCACGTTCGCCGCTCGCGCCGCCGGATAGTAGCGGCGCAGCAGCGCCATCTGCTCGGCGACGATCTCGTCGCCGGACTTGTGGATCTGTTCGTAGGCGCCACTGGTGGTCAGGCAGTACAGCCAGGCCTTCGCGGTACTGCGCCCGGTCATCCGCTGGCGATCGAAGACCTCGTCGATGACGCCGGTGCCGCCGATCAGCGCCTCGAACTCGGCCGTGGTCCCCAGTGGGCGATCGAGATAGAGGTTGGTGCTGACGATCGGCGTGTAGCCGAGTTTGTCGGCCGCCGCGTAGATCTCGGCGTGCTCGGGTAGATCGTCGAGCAGGCCGCCGATGTTCGAGTTGGGCACGGCGCACACCACCGCGTCGGCCGGGATCGTGCTGCCGTCCGCCAACGCGACGCCGCTGGCCTTCCCGTCCACGATGTGGATCCGGCGCGCCACGGCTCGATAGCGCACCTGCACGCCGTGCTTCTCGAAGACACGCAACGCCCCGGTGACATATAACGTGTCCAGATCGGTGGTCGGATAACCGATGTCGACGGCCTGCCGGTGCCGCAGGCCCAGCCGGATGCCCGTGGCCATCACATCGGCGAACACCTTCGCCGACTCCCGCTGCACCGGCTCCGCCGCGATGCCGAGCGCCAGCCAATCCCACAGTGCTTCCCGGGCTTTGGCGGGCATGCCGACCCGGTCGAACCATTGCTCGGTGGTGAGGCCGGGCAGGTCGGCGGGCTGACGCAGGCATTGCCAGCCGAGCCGGAGCGTGGCGATCGTCGCGCGTACGCGCTCCAGCGGGTTCGCATCGGGATGCGCGCCGGAGAGCGTGCGCAGCGCGGCGATTCCTTTGGTGCGCATGGTGACGCTGCGGCCGTCGGGCCAGCGCAGTGTGCCGCCATGTGGGAAAGCGACGTACTGCCGTGTGCCGACGCTGGTCAGATAGCGGAACAGGTGGTCGTATCCGCTGGCGATCACGTGCTGGCCGTTGTCCGGTGGATCGTCCACCGCCGCGGCGCGCATGGCGTGGGTGCGTCCGCCGAGCCTGCCTCTGCGTTCGAGCAGGGTGACCTGCTTGCCCGCTTCCGCCAGCCAGACCGCCGAGGCGAGCCCGGCCAGGCCGCCCCCGATCACCACGTATCGCCGTGGGTCGCCCATGCTGCCTCCCGCCATAACTGACAAATTGTAAGTTAGGTGGGCGGGAAGTGCTCGTCAAGAGTTGTCGGCCGATATCGGCTGTAAGGCAGCGAATTAGCGCGCGGCGTGGCGGATCGCCGTGTCGGAAACCGGGACTCGCGGCATCGGATCAATCGGCCGGGATGGGCTGACATCGAGGGCAGAAGAAGATGCCCCGCTCTCGCTGCACCACGCGGTCGTGATCCGGTGCGGTGTCACCGAGTAGGTCGGCGACGAGTGGGGTGCCGCAGCGCTGGCACGGACGGTGTGTTCGGCCGTAGGCCAGAGCGCGCCGCGGCGGCTTGGCCACCGATTCGGCGAGGATGCGGTGTGCTTCGTTGACCATGGCCAACAGGTCCGGGACGTCGCCGACCCTGGTCGCGGGGTGGACGCGGCGCAGGAAACACACCTCGCTGCGGAAGATGTTCCCGATACCGGCGAGGTTGCGCTGATCCAGCAGTGCGACGCCGATGGGTTGATCCGGATACCGCGCCAATCGCCGAACGGCTTCCGCCGCATCCCAATCCGGGCCCAGCAGATCGGGTCCGAGATGGTCGACGATGCGGTGCTCGTCGCCCACCCGCACGACCTCGACGGTGCCCAAGGAGAACCCGACGGCTTCGACGTCCGCGGTGCTCAAGACGACTCGTGCGGCGACGCGCGGTTTCGTCCAGCGCTGTCCGCAGTGGAACACGCGCCAGCTGCCCTCCATCTTCAGGTGGGTGTGAACGCTCACGGTGGGCGTGCGGATGAACAGGTGTTTTCCGTAACTGCCGACGCTTTCGATCACCTGCCCGCGCAGATCCACCGTCGCGTATCGCGGTACGCGGAAGTCACTGCGCGTCAGTTCTTTGCCCTCCAGCGCGGTGCGAAGCCGTTTCGCGGCGAGAAAGACGGTGTCCCCCTCAGGCATACGGCAGCTCCGCCGAGTCGGCGCGGAATCGCGGGCTCACGGGCGGCTCCGGAGGCGCAGGCCGCGGGGGGTGGCGGAGAAGCCGGCTTCGGTGAGGAACCCGGCGAACGTGTTGCCGTGCACGGTGTCTCCGTTGACCCGGTCGATGACCAGCGAGTCCACCCGGCGGCGGTGGACCAGGTCGGCGAGCGCCGCGGCGGCGGCGCGGCGGGCGTCGGGGTCCTCGGTGAAGGTGAGCAGGGTCTTGCCGCCCCGCTCCAGATACAGCACCAGTTCACCGTCGACGAGCACGACGAGCGCTCCGGCCTTACGTCCGGGGCGATGCCCGCCCTCCACGTCGCTCTTCGGCCAAGCCAGAGCGGCGCCGTATGGGTTCGCCGGATCGGACGCGGCCAGTGCCAGTACCGTGCCGGTCGGCTCCCTGGACTCGGGACGGGCGCGTTCCGGGTCGAAGGAGCGCAGCCGGTCCACCACGTCGGTGGTGGAGAACTGCGCGCCGCCCAGCGAATCGACGAAATAACCGCGGCGGCAGCGTCCTCGGTCCTCGAACTCCGTGAGCACCCGGTACATCAGCGCGAACCCGCCCGGCACGCCCTCGTTCTGCACCGAGCCCCTGGTCAGCACGCCGTACCGCTCCAGGAGCAGGTCCGCGGTCGCGTGGGCGCGCAGCGTGTTGTCCGAGACCCGCTCCGGGAGCAGAGACCATCTCCCGGCGACCGAGGGCGGGCCGGAACGGGTGGGCATGCTCGGCCGGGGCAGGTAGGCCCGTCCTCGCGGGGCGCGGCGGGGCGTGCGGTGGGCCGTCGTGGTCCGGGCCGTGCCGGAAAGCAACGCCCGTACCGGCGCGAACGTGTCACCGGAAACCATTCCGGCCCAAACCAATTCCCACAGTGCTGCGGCCGCAGCGGTGTCGTCGAGCAGGCCGGTGGCGTCCGAGAGTTGCCGGAAGAAGTACGCGCCGCCGCCCTGCGGCACGGGTATCAGTCGTTCCGCGGGAGCGCCGGAGATCGAATGTCCCGCACCGGCCGCGTCTTCCGAGCCGACCGGTGATCGTCGGCCACGTCGGCCGTTGTCCGACTCGTTCGGTGTGGCGCCACCGGCCGTCTCGGCGGATCGCCTGCGCGCGCCGTGACCGTCGGACGCACTGCCGGTCGGCGGATCCGGCTCGTCCAACGGCACGGGCGGTCGATCCGGCACGGTTTCCGCGGGGCCGGGTGGCGTCCATGGCACGAAGGTCGCGCCGAGCGCGGCGAGCAGGCGTAATTGGACATCGGTGAGATCGACCTCGTCCGGCGGCGCGAGGGTGAACGGCGCCTGCTCGGCCGGATGCAGGGCGATCCAGCCGTCCTTGGCGGTGATGGCGCCGTGCCCGGACCAGATCACCTCACCCGTCGCCATGAGCTCGTCGAGCATGGCCGGGGTGTAATCACGCACCCGCGCGGGCAGGACGAGCGATTCCCAGGCGGACGCCGGGATCGGCACGCCCGCGAGCTGTTCCACGACGGCCGCCACGCCGTCGACGCCGCGCAGTTCGCCGCTGCCGACGTGCTGCCAGGACGGGAGAAAGCGCCCGAACGCGGCGGTCGAGACCGGCTCGACCTCGTGCCTGGCGGCGGCGAGCGATCTGCGGCGCAGCCGGCGCAGCATCTGCGCGTCGCACCACTCCGCCCCGGCGGCTCCGGGCGTGAACTCCCCCTCGACCACCCGTTTTTCGATGGCGAGCCGGTGTAGTGCGGTGGCGGCGACCGCGGTGCCGAGCCCGAACCGGGCCGCCACCGCCTCCGTGCCGAACGGACCGTGCGTGCGGGCGTAGCGGCCGACCAGATCGCCGAGCGGATCGGCCACCGGCTCGATGAACGCCGATGGTGTGCCGATCGGCAGCGGAACCCCGAGCGCGTCGCGCAGCCGGGCCGCGTCCTCCACCGCGACCCACCAGCTGCGCCCCGCGAAGGAGACCTCCAGCGCACGGCGTGCGGACACGAGGCTTTCGAACCAGGCGACGGGATCCTCGTCGGAGCGCTCGGCGGCTTCGGCGGCGGTGAGCGGCCCGAGCAGCCGCAGCAGATCCGCCAAGCCCTCGGCGTCGCGCGCGTGCCGCTCCGGAGTGAGCCGCTGCAGTTCTCGCTCGGTTTGCTCGATGACCGCGGCGTCGAGCAGTTCGCGCAGCTCGACCCGGCCGAGCAACTCGGCGAGCAGACCGGAATCGAGCGAGAGCGCGGCGGCGCGCCGCTCGGCCAGCGGGCTGTCGCCGTCGTACATGAACTGCCCGATGTAGTCGAACAGCAGGGCGTTGGCGAACGGTGACGGCGTCGCGGTCTCCACCTCGACCAGCCGTATCCGGCGCCGCCCCACCTGTCCGAGCAGGTCGCGCAGCGACGGCAGGTCGTAGACGTCGCGCAGGCATTCGCGCACCGTCTCCAACAGGATCGGGAATTCGGGGAACTTGCGCGCTACGTCCAGCAACTGGGCCGAGCGCTGCCGCTGCTGCCACAGCGGCGCTCGCTTGCCCGGGTCGCGGCGCGGCAGCAACAATGCGCGGGCGGCGCATTCGCGGAACCTCGAGGCGAACAGCGCCGAGCCGCCCACCTGCTCGGTGACGATGTCATCGATCTCGTCGGAATCGAAGACGAACAGTTCGGCGCCGGGCGGATCGTCGGTGGTATCGGGCAGCCGCACGACGATGCCGTCGTCGGAGGCGTTCGGCGCGGCGTCCACACCGAACCGTTCGCGCAGCCGCGCCCCGATGGCCAGCGCCCAGGGGGCGTGGACCGGAAGACCGTAGGGGGAGTGCAGCACCAGCCGCCAGTCGCCCAGTTCGTCACGGAACCGCTCCACCACCAGCGTGCGGTCGGTGGGCAGATGTCCGGTCGCGGTGCGCTGTTCGTCCAGGAGTGTGAGCAGGTTGGCGGTCGCGTTGTCGTCGAGACCGGCGGAAAGCATGACATCCGCGACGCGCTCCGGTACCGCGGGCGCGCGACCCGTGCCGTTGGGTATCGAATCCGCCTGCGCGCGAGTCTGTTTCGACGCCTTCGGAGGTGTGCCCGCATCGCGCCGTGCGGTCTTCCCGGCACCCGTGGACGCCTCGGCGGCGAGGTCCTGTGCGACCGTGCGCACGAATTCACCGAGCGCAGCGCCGAGTTCGGCGGGCCGACCGAGCCCGTCGCCGTGCCAGAACGGCAACCGCCCCGGCTGTCCGAACGCGGGCGTGACCAGCACCCGATCGAAGGTGATCTCCTCGATCCGCCAGCTCGTCGCCCCGAGCGCGAACACGTCGCCGACCCGGGACTCGTAGACCATCTCCTCGTCGAGTTCCCCGACCCGGGAGGCCTTCTCGCCCACCATGTACACCGCGAACATGCCGCGATCGGGGATCGCTCCGCCCGAGGTCACGGCCAGCCGTTGCGCGCCGGGCCGCCCGGTGAGCGTGCCCGCGTCGCGATCCCAGACCAGCCGGGGACGCAGTTCGGCGAACTCGTCGGACGGATACCGCCCCGAGAGCAGGTCCAGCACCGATTCGTAGGCCGAGCGCGGCAGCGACGCGTAGCTGCCGGTGCCGCGCACGACGTCGAACCACGCGTCGACGTCGATCGGGTCCAGCGCGCACGCGGCGACGGTCTGCTGCGCGAGGATGTCCAACGGATGCGCCGGGATCTGGATCGCCTCGATCTGTCCGGCCGTCATCCGCCGCGACGCCACCGCGCAATGGATGACGTCGGTGCGGTGTTTGGGGAAGATCACCCCGCGGGAGATTTCGCCGACCTGGTGCCCGGCCCGCCCGATCCGCTGCAATCCGCTGGCCACCGAGGGCGGCGCCTCCACCTGGACCACCAGGTCGACCGCGCCCATGTCGATGCCGAGTTCCAGGCTGCTGGTCGCGACGACGCAGCGCAGCCGCCCGCTCTTGAGATCGTCTTCGATCAGCGCTCGCTGCTCCTTGCTGACCGAACCGTGGTGCGCGCGCGCCAGCAGGGGCCCCGCGCCGTGGATCACCTCGGTGGACGGGCCGAGCTGGGCGGGCGGCTTGTGCTCGGTCTCCACCGGCTCGCCCAGCCGCGCCGCGTAGGCCTCGTTCAGCCGGGCGGTGAGCCGCTCGGCCAGCCTGCGGGAGTTCGCGAACACGATCGAGGACCGGTGCTCCAGCACGAGTTCGACGATCGCCTCGTCCACGTGGGGCCAGATCGATCCAGGCTGGTCGGAGTCGCCGGGCTCGGTCATGTCCGCCACCGGCACGCGCACCGACAGGTCGAACGTCTTGGGCGCGGGCGGCGCGACCAGGGTGATCGGCGCGTTGCCGACCAGGAACCGGCCGACTTCCTCCGGCGGCCGGACGGTCGCCGACAGCCCGATGCGCTGGGCGGGCCGCTCGGTCAGCAGATCCAGCCGGGCCAGCGACAGCGCCAGGTGCGAACCGCGCTTGGAACCGGCGATCGCGTGCACCTCGTCCACGATCACCGTGCGCACGTCCCGCAGCGTCTCGCGGGCCGCCGAGGTGAGCATGAGGAACAGCGACTCCGGCGTGGTGATCAGGATGTCCGGCGGGGTGCGCAGCATGGACCGCCGATCGGACGCGCTGGTGTCGCCGGAACGGACCCCGACGGTGATCTCCGGCGGCTCCAGTCCCAGGCGTTTCGCCGTCTGCGTGACGCCGACCAGCGGCGCTCGCAGATTGCGTTCCACGTCCACCGCCAGCGCCTTCAGCGGGGACACGTACAGCACGGAAGTGCCCGCCCGCTCCGGCCGCCGTTCCCGGCCGGCCAGCTGGTCTATCGCCCACAGGAACGCCGAGAGCGTCTTGCCGGACCCCGTGGGCGCGACGACCAGAGTGTGCTCGCCCGCCGCGATCGCCTTCCACGCCCCCAGCTGAGCGGAGGTCGGCGCGGGGAACGCGCCGTCGAACCACTCCTGGGTCGCGCGGGAGAACGGGGCCATGGATTCAAGTGTGCACCGGCCCACCGACAAGCACGCCCGTACCGTTTCGCGAGCGAAGCGGGAGCAATCGAACAACGGCCGCCGACGCCGGGCCGTACGCTTCGACAGGTGCAAAAAGTGCTCAGACTCGACCTGGTCAGCCATGGGATGACCGAGGCGATGCGGAAGGCACGGTTCCCGGTGGACGAATCGCTCACCGAGGCGGGCAGGCGGGCGGTGGCCGGATGCGGGCCGCTCACCGCCGCGCGCGTGCTCACCGGCCCGGAACGCCGGACGGTGGAGACCGCCGCGTTGCTGGGGCTGCTGCCGGATGAGGAGGACAACCGGCTGCGCGACCTGGACGCGGGCGCGTGGCGCGGCGGCGAACTTATGTCGGTGCCCCAGGATGAGCTGTACGCCTGGTTGACCGACCCGGCGTTCCGCGGGCACGGCGGCGAGTCCGTGCTGGACGTGATCGAACGGACCAGGCTCTGGATGGCCGAGGTCGCCGCGCGGTCGGTGTCCACGATCGCGGTCACCCACCCGGCGGTCGTCCGGGCCGCGCTGCTGGTGACGCTGGACGCTCCACCGAAATCGTTCTGGCGCATCGATATCCCGCCCGGCAGCGTCACCCGCCTGCACTATCGCGGCGAATGGACGCTGCACTTCACGGCCTGAGCCGGGATACCGACCGCTCGAGGGGGTGGCTTTCGGGCCGAGCCGGGCTAGTGTCTGAGACTATGGGTAACAACAAAGGGTCGCAGCGGCGCGGCCTGGCCATCGGATGCGGTGGCACCGTGGGGGCGGCCTGGATCGTCGCCGCCCTCGCCGCCGCCCGGGATGTGCTCGACTGGGATCCGCGTGAGGCGGACGTGCTGCTCGGCACGTCCGCGGGTGCGGAGACGGTGACGATGCTCGGCAGTGGCGTTTCGGTGGACGACCTGGTCGCGTTGCAGCGCGGCACCGCGACCGACCCGATCCTGCGCGAGCACCGCGCCGCCGAGCCAGGCCGGTTTCCGCCGCTGCCGCGCCCGCGGCTCGGCTCGCCCCGACTGCCGCTGCGTCGCCAGGAGCCGGGCCAGGCGCTGTTGGCCGCGGGCAGCGGACTGCTGCCGGTCGGCGGTGGCGACCCGGGCTGGCTGCAACGGCTGGCCGAACGACTGAACCCCGGCCGCGACTGGGTGCCGCATCCGGCGACCCGGCTGGTGGCGATGGACTACGCGACGGGCGAGCGCGTCGCGTTCGGCGCGCCCGGTGCGCCCGCCGCGACCATCGGCGCGGCACTGCGGGCATCGTGGGCCGTGCCCGGCTGGTTCCCTCCGGTCACCATCGGGGGCCGCCGCTTCGTCGACGGCGGCGCGGGCTCCACGGCCTCGGTGGACCTGCTCGTCGCCGAGAACTTGGACGAACTCCTCGTGCTGGCTCCGATGGCCTCCGCGGCCCGGATCCCGGCGACCGGCCCTGGGCACCTGCTGGAACGGCAGCTGCGCAACCGGATGAGCGACAAGCTCCGCACCGAGATCGTACGACTGCGCGCCGCGGGCACGAAGGTGCTGTTCGTTGGCGCGACCGCCGACGACCTCGCGGTGGCGGGACCGAACTTCATGGACGGCCGCCGCCGTCTCGCCACCTTCGAACACAGCCTGCGCAGTACCCGTCGCACGCTCGAACAAGGAGCATTCGTATGAGAATCCTCGGATCCGGTTACCCCGCGATCGACCTGCGCGAGGCGACAGTCCTGATCACCGGAGGCGGGCGGGGAATCGGCCGGGCCACCGCGGAATTATTCGCCGCGAAAGGATCTCGGGTCGTAATCGCCGACGTGGACAAACCCGCCGCCGAGGAGACGGCCGCCGCGATCGGGGCGAGTGCGTTCGAACTCGACGTGCGTTCGCGCGGGCAATGGGACGCGGTGGCCGCTGCGGTCGGCGGAATCGACGTGCTGGTCAACAACGCCGGTGTCATGCCTGCGGGCGCGTTCCTGGACGAACCGGACGTGGTCGGTCAGGCCACGCTGGATATCAACGTCTGGGGTCTCATCCACGGCATGCGCGCCGTCGCGCCGGGCATGATCGAGCGTGGTCGCGGCCATGTCGTCAACGTCGCCTCGCTGGCGGGCAAGGTCCCGATTCCGGGGCTGGCCGTGTACAACGCGAGCAAGTTCGCCGCGGTCGGTCTCTCGGCGGCGACCCGCCTGGAATTCGCCGGGCATGGCGTCAGTGTCAGCTGCGTCCTGCCGTCGGCCGTGCGAACCCGCCTTTCCTCGGGATTGACACTCGGCCACGGCATGCCGACCGTCGACCCGGAAGACGTCGCCGGCGCGATCGTGCGCACCTGCGTCACCCGCAAAGCCGAGGTGGCCGTGCCGAATTACCTCGGCCCGCTCGACATCGCATTGGCGGCCGCGCCGGAACGCGCGGTGCGCCTGATCCGGGGCCTGTTCGACGGGGATCGCGCGTTGCACCCGGCCGACGAGAAGGTCCGCGCGCAGTACGAGAAAGAGGTGCGTTCCATCAGCTGATGCAACGAAAAGCGGCCCGGGAGAAGCACTCCCGGGCCCGCTTGTCTTCTGGGTTCAGCAGCTGGTCGGTGCGGGTTCGCCGCGGAACCTGGCCTCGACGTAGTTCCACGCGTCCGCGAATCCGGCGGCGGCCGCGGTCAGGTGCTCGGAGATGTCGACGGTATGGAACGTCAACCGCGCACCCGCCTTGCAGTACCGGTCGGCGACCTCGGCGACCGGGTTGTAGAAGGTGAGGGTGTCGAAGCGGCCCTGCCACATGTAGGTCGGCACAGTCGGAACGCCGTCGAAGTACTTCAGGCTGTTCTCCCGCAGGACGGCGTGCGCCTCCGGGCTGTCCATCAGGCTCTTGGACGCCGCCATCTGCTCCGCGCTGCGGAAGGCGCCGTGGAAGAGCAGGAATCGGCGGCAGGCGTCGTGGGTGAATTCCCGGAACCACAAACCGTTCTCGTTGAGTTGATCGGAGATCGGCAGCCGGTCCGGGTACTCCCGCTCCAGCCCCATGGCGGCGGCGAATGCGAGGCCGAATCCGGGGTGCGGCTCGAAGCCGAGCGCCATCGCCATCTCCTCCAGGTCGGCGGGGATGCCACCGGCCACGGCGGTGGTGAGTTTCAGATCCGGCGCGTAGGTGGGTTGCATGGCGGCGGCCCACGCGGTGGCCATGCCGCCGCCGGAGTAGCCCGCGATGGCGACGGGCGAGTCGGACAGCCCCAGTTCGGCGACCTTGCGGACGGCCTTCACGCTGTCGAGGGTCATCATTCCGGCCAGGCGCGCGGCGCCGTAGGCGGAGGTGGGGCCCAGATAGTCCGGCAGCGAGATCGCCCATCCGCGTCCGATGGGCAGCATCGCGCCGACCGCGTCCTGTAGTTCGCCGTTGAACAGCGAGCGCGACGGATTGCACTGGGTGCCGAGGGAATTGATCAGCGCCTGGTAGGAGACCAGCGGCGGATTCTTCACCCCGGCGGGCATCAGGACCGTTGTGATGCCCATAACGGGCTTGCCCTGCGAATTGGTGGAGCGGAACGCGACTTGCCAGCCCTCGGTCCCGACATACATACCGGTGTCGATCCTGCGGCTCCGTACGACGTCGCCCGGGGTGAGCGCCCCCAGGTCGGGCGGCGCGGTGTAGAAGGGATCGGGATCGGGAGTGGGATAGAGGGGTTGCGCAGTAGCGGGCAGGCCGAGCAGGCCGAGCGAGACGATGCTCACCAGCAAGATCGCGATCCTGAACGGAACTCTGGACACGGGTTTCCTTCGAAAGTCAGCCGTCACCGACCCACCGCCCCGCGGCGGGCACGCCGCGACGTCGGTGCTTCGGACGCACCGGCACTACACGAGAACCGCAGCGAACCTTCACTGCGGGGCGGAGCAGAAGGAACCGCCGCCGTGGGCACCCTGAGTCGATCATCGCGGACTGCCGCACCTCCTTCGACTCCGGGACCGCCGGTAGCCGCGAAGGCGGCACCATCCGCTGCGAAGATAGCGCCCGACATTCTCCGGACGCCGCTCCGGAACAGGCGAACCGGACAAGTCACAAAGCCCGCGGCCCGCCATTCGACAAGATCACTAACGGAGGTGGCCTACCCGGTCGCGCGCCGATCCGGCTCATGTGAAGCTGAGCACCGCCCGTCCGCCCAGCGGGCGTTGCAGGTCGACGACGACCACGCCGTACTCGCGCTTCTGCTCCGGGTTCGCGCCCTGACACGGCGGCATGCCGCGATGCAGGCCATGGATCAATCGCACGCTCACCAGGTCGGCCGATTCCTCCACCCGCGCGGTGAATCCTATGCTCGGGCAGCCGACCGGGCCGGGGATGTGGATCCCGAGCTTGTCCGTCCCGTCCTCGACGTCGTACTCCGAGAAGGGTAAGGCGGAACTGGATTCCAGGTCCGCGGCATGCGGGATGACGACCATCGTCCCGCCCGCGTATCGCCGGGGACCCGGATCGGCCCGCATCCCCGCCGCCGCTTCCGCGGTGCGCTCCGGAGTGGCGGGCACGGCCGGGTCCGCCTGCTGCCCGCACGCGGTCAGCGTTCCGAACGTGATGGCGGCGACGATCGCCGTACCCATCCTGCGCAGTGCCACCTCTCCACCTTCACACAGGTAGGCGCGGGCGCGGCGGAGGATGCGCGGTGTGGCACCGGTGCGGCTCGCGGAAATGACCGGACGCCTCGACGCGAGAGTGTGCGCGTCGTCACAGCGACCTCGCACAGTGCTTAGCCGGTGCCCATCTATGACACGTCGAATTGAGCAGATTGCTCAACTTAGTATTCAAAGGTTGTGCGTTCAGATCTTCGGAGACACGATATCGGCACCAAGTGCTCAACAATGCGAAGCGCCGGATCGGCGCCGAGCGGACGGGTGGATCCGGATGACCGAGCTCGCCGACCGCGATCTGATCGCAGCTCCCTACGACCTCGCCGACCGTTACCGCGTCGGCTCGGGGACCGTTGTCCTCACCGGCGTGCAGGCCATCGCGCGGCAGCTGGTGGAGCAGCATGTGCGTGATCTGCGCGCCGGGCGGCGAGTGGGCACGTTCGTGTCCGGGTACCAGGGCAGTCCGCTCGGCGGCGTCGACAAGATGCTGTCCGGCATGCCGGAGGTGCTCGCCGAGCACGACATCTCGTTCGTCCCGGGATTGAACGAGGAACTGGCCGCGACCTCCGTGTGGGGCAGCCAGGCGGAGCTGCCCGCGGGCGCGGCGACCCACGACGGCGTCGTCGGTGTCTGGTACGGCAAAGGCCCCGGCCTGGACCGCGCGACCGACGCGCTGCGCCACGCCAACATGTACGGCGTGCATCCGCGCGGCGGCGTCCTGCTGCTGGTCGGCGACGATCCGGCGGCCAAGTCCTCCACCGTGCCCGCGGTGAGCGAGCGCTCCTTGGCCGCGATGAACATTCCGGTGCTGTTCCCGCGCAACGCCCGCGAGATCATCACCATGGGCCTGCACGGCGTCGCCCTGTCGCGCGCCTCGGGTTGCCTCGTGGCGCTGAAGATCGTCGCCGACGTCGCCGACGGCGCGTGGACCGTGGACGGTTCGGTTGGTGACATCGACATCGTGGTGCCCGAAATCGACTGGGAAGGTCAGCGGTTCCACTACCGGCAGCGTCCGATGGCCGCGCCCGCCGACAGCTTGCTCGCCGAAGCGGACCTCTACGGTCCCCGCTGGGAGATGGTGCGCGCCTACAGCACGCGCAACGGCCTGGACGTGATCGAGGTGAACCCGGCCCGCGCCACGATCGGCATCGCCGCCACCGGGACCACCTTCGACGCGGTCCGCCAAGCGCTGATCGACCTCGGCGCCGACGACGAAGCGCTGTACAGCGCGGGGATCCGCCTGCTGCGCATCGGAATGCCGTTTCCCCTCGCGCCCGACCGGGTCGGCGAGTTCGCCGCCGGGCTCGACCAGCTGATCGTCGTCGAGGACAAGACCGCCTTCATCGAAACCCAGATCCGCGACATCCTGTACGGGGTCGCGGGCGCGCCGGAAATCCTCGGCAAGCGCGACGAGGCGGACCGCCCGCTGTTCGGCGCCGACGGCGAACTGACCTCCGGGCGCGTCGCCGCACCGCTGCGCCGCCTGCTCGACGGGCACCTCGAACTGAAACGTCCGCTGCCGCAGCCGCTGTCGCTGTCGGTGCTGCCCGCCAAGCGCGCGGCCTACTTCTGCAGCGGTTGCCCGCACAATCGTTCCACCGCCGTTCCGGAGGGCTCACTGGCGGGCGGCGGCATCGGCTGCCACACCCTGGTGACCATGTCCGGCCGCGCCGACAGCAAGGTCACCGGGCTGACCCAGATGGGCGGCGAAGGCGCGCAGTGGATCGGTCAAGCGCCGTTCACGGACGTGCCGCACCTGTTCCAGAACATCGGTGACGGAACGTATTTCCACTCCGGCCAGCTCGCCGTGCAGGCGTGCGTCGCCGCTGGCGTGAACATCACCTTCAAGCTGCTGCACAACGATGTGGTCGCGATGACCGGCGCGCAGCACGCCGAGGGCGCGCTCACGGTGCCGATGCTCACCCACAAACTCGCCGTCGAGGGCGTCCGGCGGATCATCGTCTGCGCGGACGAGCCCGAGCGCTACCGCAAGCGCGATCTCGCTCCCGGCGCCCTCCTATGGCACCGCGACCGCCTCGACGAAGCGCAACGCACACTGCGCGAGATCCCCGGCGTCACCGTGCTGATCTACGACCAGCACTGCGCGGCCGACGCGCGGCGGCAGCGCAAGCGGGGCGCCCTGCCGGTGCGCCGCACCCGGGTGGTCGTCAACGAGGCGGTGTGCGAAGGCTGCGGCGACTGCGGGGTGCAGAGCAACTGCCTGTCGGTGCAGCCGGTGGACACCGAGTTCGGGCGAAAGACGCGGATCGACCAGACCTCGTGCAACACCGACTACAGCTGCCTGAAGGGCGACTGCCCCGCGTTCGTCACGGTCGAACTGCCCGACCCGGCCGCGCGGAAGCCGCGCCGAGCCGTTCGCGCGCCGCAGCCGCCGCGGCTGCCGGACCTGATGCACGAACCGCCGACGACCACGCAGAACGTCTTTCTCGCCGGTATCGGCGGCACCGGCATCGTCACCGTGAACCAGGTCCTGGCGACCGCCGCGATGCGCGCCGGGTACGAGGTGGCGAGCCTGGACCAGATCGGCATGAGCCAGAAGGCCGGGCCGGTGGTCTCGCATCTGCGTTTCGCCGTCGGGGCGCTGGAGCCGGCCAACCGGCTGGCCCCGGCCTCGGCCGACTGCATCGTGGCGTTCGACCTGCTGGCCGCCACCGACAACAAGAACCTGGCCTACGGCTGCGCCGAGACGACCGTCTCGGTCGCCTCCACCAGCGAGACCCCGACCGGGGACATGGTCTACGACCGGTCCGTCACCTACCCCGGCGAGGCGACGTTGCTGCGGCGATTGGAACAGGTCTCACGCTCGGTGCGGTCCTTCGATGCTCTCGCCGCCGCGGAGGCGCTTTTCGGCAACACTGCCGCCGCGAACTTCCTCCTGGTGGGCGCAGCCTACGAACTCGGTGGCATGCGGCTGCCGGGCACGGCGATCGAGGAGGCCATCGAGATCAACGGCGTGGCCGTGGACGCCAACCTCGCGGCCTTCCGCTGGGGCCGGGTCGCGATAGCTCGGCCGGAGGAGTTCGCCGCCGCCACCACGCGTCGCACGGCCGAACGCACTCCGGTACCGGTGCCAGCGGACCTGTTCGACGAGCTGACCGCGACGGGCGAGACGCGGCGGCTGGTCGAGCTGCGGGCCGTCGAGCTGATCGGCTTCCAGAGCGTTGCGATGGCGCGCGACTACGTGGCCACGATGCAACGAGTCTGGGCTGCCGAGCGCGAGGTGACCGACCGTACCGAGTTCAGCGAGCAGGTCGCGCGCGGACTGTACAAGTTCACGGCATACAAGGACGAGTACGAGGTGGCACGACGGCTCACCGATCCGTCGTTCCTGGCCGAGGTCGCCGCGCAGGTGCCCGAGGGGGCGAACCTCACCTATCGGCTGCACCCGCCGGTCCTGCGTGCGCTGGGACGGAAGGACAAGATCGGAATGGGGCCGGGCAGCCACTTCGCCCTGCGCTTGCTGGCCAAGGGAAAGCGGCTGCGCGGCACGAGATTCGACCCGTTCGGATACGCGCACGTGCGACGCGTGGAACGTGAGTTGCGCTCTCACTACACCGCGATGGTGACAGACCTCGCCGAGGGGCTGGACCGGTCGGGCTACGACCGCGCCGTGCGGGCGGCCGCGCTCGCCGACGTGGTGCGCGGATACGAGGAGATCAAACTCGCCGGCGTGGCGGTCTACATCGAACGTCTGCGGGAGCTCGGCATCGAGCCGCCGCGCTGTTAGTGGGCTCCGACGCCGGTGGCCGGTCGGAGCGCCGCGCGGGCGTTGCCGGGACCAACGCCTCAGCAGGTCTTCGCCGCGAACCGAGTCCGGTGTGCCACCTGTGACCCGGCGAGCTCGTGGAAAGGCCACCCGTCGGCGAACGCCTCAGCCGGTGTAGCCGGTCACCTTGCCGATCCACGCGACGAAATCCGCGGCGTCCTCGTTGCTGCCGTGCCCCGCGTCCCAATACATCGCGGCGTCGACCTGGTCGCCCAGATTCGCCAGGCTCGCGGCGAGATTGCCCACGATGGTCAGCGACGCATCGGTGTCCTTGGTGCCGACGCGAATCCACCAGTGCTTCGCCCGGGCGGGATTGCGTTGGCGGAGAAAGAACATGGGGTTCATCATGCTGATCTTCTCGGGCAGGTCGCTGTCGAGTTGCGCGCCCGGGTCGCCCGTCGCTCGCCGCAGGCTGAACGGGGTGAAGTGCCTGGCCTTGACGGTGCCGGCGCCGAACAGGTTGTTCTCCGGAGAGGACAGGTCGAAGGCGTCGAACGCGGGCACGCCCTTCTTCCGCTCGCCCACGTGCGCGAGGAAGTTCGGCCAGGTGAACTCCGCCCGGTCGCCCGACCAGGTGATCCACGTGTTGGCCGCCAGGTAGCTCGAACGCTCGGAGTCCTGCAAAGCGCTCAAATACCTGGTCGCCGCCGGTTCGAGGTAGGTCCGCACGAGGTAGTTGCCGTAGTTGTCGGCCGTGATCGGCCCGAATCCGTCCGCCCCTTGCAGTTCCAACGATGCCTGATAGTCCACGAACGCGGTGCTCAGTTCGCGCGAGGCCGTCGCGTCCAGTTCGCCGGAGCGCAGCGGGTTGGCGCCCCAATTCCACTCGTAGGCCATGTCCGCGTGGTCGAGATCGGTCACGGGACAGTAAGAAGCGGCGGCGAAAACGGCGTCGCTCGCGTCCGCCGCGCCGAGTTCGGCGAGATACCGGTCGTACATCCGGTTGTCGGCGGAGGCAGCCAGCAGCGCGGACAGCGCGCCGCCCGCGCTGACCCCGGTGGCGACGATCCGGTCGGTGTTTCCCGGAACCCGGCCGGAGTTGTGCCGCAAGTATCGGACCGCGGCCTTGAGATCCACGATGGCGGCGGGCGCCACGCCGTAGTACGTGCCGTCCGGGGCGACCAGGTCGCGCCCGCGCGCACCGGGCTCGACGACGACATAACCCGCCGCGAGGGCGAGCTCGCGGTTCCTGTCCCGATCGCCGCCGTCGTCCGGCTTGCCGCCCTCGGCCGCCGACGACAGATAGCCGCCGATGGAGTTGCTCAAGAGAATCGGAGCCTTGCTCGCGTCGACGGTGTTCCCGTCGATCTCGACGGGAACGCTGACGTTCAAGCTCTGATACGTCTTGTTCACCGGTTTCGCCACGTAGACAACGCTGTCGTAGAACCGGTAGGTCACGTTCTTGTCCCGCTCGAAGGTGGCGACGGTCTTCTTCCGCACCGTGAATTCGTCCGGGTCGAAAGCCAACTCGTCCGCCGGTTGCGCGTCGCTTTTCAGCAGGCCGCAGGCGGCGAACATCGGTGCGGCAACCGCCGCCACACACCCCTCGAGCATCGCCCTGCGCCGCACAGCGCTCTCCTTCGCCTTCGTGGCAAGCGTTCGGCGTCGCGGCCGTAGCGGCGTCGGTAGAACTCTTGCCCGGAACGAATCAGCTGGTCATCGGGTCGCTGAGATCGAAGGATAGCGGTAGGAGACGCCGCGCTGGCGTACCTGCGCGGCTGCGCCCGACGCGTCCGCCGAAAGGCGGGCGTCGGGCGCAACCTGCCGGTCGGCGGTCAACGACCGCCTGGTGGCGCGTCGGTCGGGTCATCTACTCCCAGCACTCGCTCGGCCCGTCGCAGGACGAGGCAGCGCGAGGAACAGATGACGTGGATTTCGAGAGCGCGCCGGGCTTGTCCCTCGGTGAGTTCGCCCGGATCGGTGAAGCAGTCGCCGATATTGGAAGTGACCGATCGCATGCGAGATCAGCCGACTTTCACCGGGACGACCGCGACGGCGGCGAATCGAGCACGACCGACGGTAAGGGCGACCAAACCGGCATTGCCCGCCGTGGAAATCATCGGACCGGCGATCGAAACGAATTCGAACCCGCTCACCAGGAGCACGCCGAGCAGGCCGAGGCCGTTCGCGAGTGCGTTCGCCGCGAACGTTTGCCACGTTTCCTCGTGCGGTTTGGACCACACATGCCGGAGCGTTGGAATGGTGGCGATGAGATTGGCGCATATCGCGAACAGCGCGCCGAATGCCTTTTCCTGTACGCCGACCGTCACCAGCACGCATGCGATCGAGGAGACCAGGCAGGCCCAATCGATATTGTCTTCCGGCCGCAGGCCGGACCCGCGGGTGATGCCGACGACGATGACCGCCGCGTTCATCGCCGCCGCGGCGGCGTTGATGGCTGCGGCCAGATAGCCGCCCTCGAGGTACGCCACCACCGCGAACACCGTGTTCGCGGTGCACCAGGCCGCCCACGACGCGATGCGCGGCCGGGTGTCCCCTTCCAGTATCCCCGCCAGGTACGCGATGACGCCGAACAATGAAATGCCGACGCTGAGACACGCCAAAGACGAGCTCACATTCCAGAAATCACTCACGCGGAACTTTCCTCACAGATTGTTGTCGTTGCACGCAGAGATGGCCGACATTGGCGATCGAATCATTACGAACACGCCGAAGGAGACAAGGCGGGTGCGGTGATGGGAACCGGGGGTTGCCTGCGGGAAAACACTTCGGGATGATTTGTCCAGGTGACTCGAAAGTATCGTGACATGACAACTCGGACGTCACCAACCCAGGACGGTGCCGTAACCATCTTTTAACCGCCGATTCGCAACCGCGATCGACGGCTGGTCATTCTGCCGGAGATTCGGATGTGAGCTACGGAACAGGCAAGCGTCGAACCGTATCGTAGGATTGCGCACGTCGGAGTAAGCGACATCAGCAGTCAAAGAATCTGCACTTCGACTGTCGGGGTTCCCGACGTCAGCGGCAAGGGTCTACGCGATGCGCCCAGCGTCGGATCCTCGCCGACCACCTCGCTGGACCGCCGGCTCTCCGTGCATCGCTGAGACCTCGCCGGATCCGGAAGCCACGGCGTTCTACGAGGTGTAGTGCTCGGACGACCCGCTGTGCGTGGACCATGGTCGCGACTCGACCCGGCAAAAGAGAAACGGCCCGGAGCGTGTGCTCCGGACCGTTCCGCAGTAGCGGGGACAGGATTTGAACCTGCGACCTCTGGGTTATGAGCCCAGCGAGCTACCGAGCTGCTCCACCCCGCGTCGGCTTTTCCAACAGTACACATGGTGGGCGCGAATAGCCCAATCGTGCTGGTGAGAGGGCATGTTGCGGGTGACGCGGCGAGGCCTGGGCAATCTTTTGCGCACGGGTGGAACCGAATGCGCCGACGCCGCGTCCAACCATGTGACGAGAAGTATCCGACGCAGATTGCGAGACGAGGAGTGGATCGTGACGTCCAGCGTGCGGTCGGTGGCACGAGCCCGGGTGGCCCGCTGCAAGAGCGTGATGCGTTAGCGGCGCGGCCGCAGGATCCGGCCGATGGGCCGCGGTGTGGTGGTGGTCCCGGCGACCGGCGTGGCTGCGCCGAAGCACCATCGCGCCTATTGTGACGGTACTCGAGGTACAGGGTCGAAGGCTTGCCGCTCGGTCGGGGGCTCGAGTACTGCCCGTCCTGCGCGTAGCGCCGGCGGATAGGTAAGAGGCGCGCGAAAGCGCGCTGATCGAAGTGAAGGGGGCTTTCTTGAACGCCGTTCGAACCAGTAGGGATTCCGAACAAGCAACCGGGCGTGTCGCATTCGTCCATCCGGGCTTGCGCGACTATCTGGATCCCGCGGATGGGTCGTGGGGGAGCGTGTTCGGGCCGCATTTCGAGTTTGAGTTCGCCGACTACGACCAACTGGCCATGCGCAGGGACGCCGGCGGCGCCCCGATCGTGCTACCCGTCAACAGTGAAACCCAAGCCGAAAGCCTGCGGTCGGTTCGCGCCCGGCACGCCATGGGGCTCATCGTCGCGGTCACCGATGACGTCGGTGGTTACTCGACCTATGCCGCGATACGCTCCGGCGCCAACTTCGTGATCAACGTCGCGATATCCGTCGAGCGTCAGGCCGACCTCGTTCGCGCGCAACTCCTCGACCGCACGCGCTCGGCACCGGGGAAGCCGCTCCCGGCGGTGCTCGGTGCGGTGACCGGCCGCGAACCGAACGAACCGGCACGGCAACGCCTGCGCGGCCGGTCCGCTACACCGGCCACCGGCGCGGATCAGTCCGGCCGAGATGGTCTGACCGAGTCGGACACCCGGCTGCTGCGCATGCTGCGCACGTCGATGACCGTCGCCGAGATCGCGCGCCTGAACTATCTTTCGGAGCGGTCGATGTATCGACGCATCCGCAGCCTGTACGACACCTTGGGCGTGGGCAGCCGGGCAGAATTGGTCGGTCCGGAACATCGAGCGGACGTGTCCTTTCCGCTCACCGTGCTGCGCGGCTGATCGGTAGCGACGGTGCTGTCGAATTCGCCCGCAAAAGTGAGCCGTCGTATCGCATTGCGCACGTTCGGAGTGGTTGCCGCCGTGGCTGTTCCGTCTGCTTGCCGTCCGGCCGCACCACCCGGCGTGCCCGGCCCGGATGGGCTCGACGAGACTGTCCGTCCGCAGGACGACCTCTACCGGCATGTCAACGGGAGGTGGTTGCGCGACTACCGGCTGCCTCCTGATCAATCGGTGAGCAGCCCGATAACCGAAGTGATGCGGCGCGTCGAACAACAACTCTCGACCGTCATCCAGGAAATCCGCGAACCCGGGCTCGGTACGCCCGAGCAGCAGGTGCGCGACCTGTACGCGGCCTGCCTGAACACCGCGGCTGTCGAACGCCTCGGCACGACGCCGCTCGCCGACCTCTTCGCGGCGATCGACGCGGCCGCGTCCAGATCCGAGTTGGCCCGCGTCATGGGCATGCTGCCGATTCCGGGAGTCATCTCTCTGTATGTCGACATCGATGCCAGGGATGCCCGCCGATATGTCGCCACCCTCGCGCAGTCCGGTCTCGGGATGGACAGCCGGTACTACCGGAACTCCGATCTCGGCGCGCACCGTGACGCGTACCGGGCATTCTTGGCGCGAGTCGCGGCCGTCGCGAATTTCGCGGATCCGGCGGGCATGTCCGACCGAGTGTTCGAACTCGAGCGGCAGCTCGCCGTCGCTCACTGGGACGCGGTGCGAGACCAGGACGCCACGGCTACCTACAACCCGATGCGCTGGTCCGAAGTATGCGGTCTGGCAGATGATTTCGACTTCGATGCGTGGCGCGCCGGACGAACGTCGCGGCCACCGGAACTGTTCGCCCATGTCGTGGTGCGGCAGCCCGACTTCATCACCGCGGTCGGCCGGCTGTGGGCCGATACGGATATCGCGCACTGGCGTGACTACCTACGATTGAGTCTGCTCCAGGAGTTCTCTCGTTTCCTGCCCTCCGGAATCTCCGACGTCAATTTCGAGTTTCGCCGCAAGTTCCTCGGCGGTGCGGGCCGGCCGGCCGAACCCTGGCAACGAGCGGTCGCCACGGTGAACGCCGAGTTAGGCGACCAGCTGGAAAAACTCTATGTGGCGAAGCATTTTTCGGCCGCGGCCGAGGCGGCGCTGCGCGAGCTGGTCGACGATCTGTTCGCGGTCTACCGTGTGGCATTGCTCGACTCGCTATGGATGTCGCAGTCCACGCGTTCGGCCGCCGTCGCCAAACTCGACAAGATCACGATGATGATCGGCTCCCCGCGGCACCGACCGGACTGTGCGGGCGCGTTGGTCGATCCGGACAAGTTGATAGATTCGCTGCGCAGCATCCGCGATCTCGCCAGGCGGCGGGAGTTCGACCGACTTGCCACTGCGGTCGACAAGGGCGAGTGGACAACCACCGCGCAAACCGTCAATGCCTTCTACAACCGATCGACGAACCAAGCCGTCTTTCCCGCCGCCTTCCTGCAGGCGCCATACTTTGACAAGGACGCGGATCCGGCGGTCAACTACGGCGCGATCGGTGCGATCATCGGGCACGAGATCGGCCATGCCTTCGATGACCAAGGCGCTCGATACGACGGCGACGGCAGGCTGCGCGAGTGGTGGACTGCCGAGGACCGCGCCGCGTTCGACGCTAGGACCAAGCAATTGGTCGATCAGTACGACAGCCTCGTTCCCGAGGGTTTCGATGCCACACACCGGGTGAACGGGCGGCTGACCGTCAGCGAGAACATGGCGGATCTACGCGGTCTCCAGGTTGCGGTCGCCGCCTACCGACGGGCCGCGCTCCGCCGGGGCACCGTGCCGGACTTTCGCACACTGTTCTTATCGTGGGCGCGGTGCTGGCGGGTAAAACAGACACAACAGTTCGCCGCCGCGGCGCTGGCCGCGAACAGCCACGCACCGAGTGAGTTCCGAGCCAATCAAGTTGTCCGCAACGTATCGGAGTTCTACTCGGCCTTCGACGTCACACCGCGAGATCGACTGTTCCTTCCACCAGAGCAGCGAGTCGTTCTGTGACGAAGCGCCACCTGAATTTTGCTTTTCCAGAAGTAACGACGACAAGGAATACGATATGCAACTCGACTATCTCGACTACCTGACCTGGGACGAACAGCACAACATCGCCTATCTTGCGCTTCGGCAGAACAACAAGGGGCCGCGTCACGCTGCCCGCACCCTGCGCGTACGCGACGAGGACAGCGGCGAGATCGTCGCCGCCCTCGACTTCGGTGACGACGGCGAACTCATCGGCATCGAGTTGCTGAACGCGAACGTCCAGCTCGGCGCGGCGTTGAAGAGGAGGGCCCGCGCGGGGGAAGGCGAGTGACCCGGTCGCGCCGGACGTGAACCGCATCGCGTTCGACAGCTACAACCTCGATGGAACCGAACGACTCGAGGAGAGATATGGCCGCCACCGTGGCACGCTACGGGCCCGACCTTCGCCCACGGCGAGACCAGCCGAGTTTGTGGGCCGTCACCGCGACAGAACTGGCGAGGATGCGTCGCGGCTTCATCGGCTGGTTCGCCATCCTGGTACCTGTCGTCATCACCGTTCCGCTGTATCCCATGTCGTTGGCCTCGCCAGAAGGCCGGTCGGGCCATACCTGGACGGTGTTTCGCGACGTGGTTCTCGAAGGCTGGGGCGTCCTGATCCCCATGACGGCCGCATTGCTGGCCGCCCTCTCGGTGCGAGCTGATCAGGACGCCTGGCGGTTGCTCTTCTCGTACGCGGTGCCGCGCAACAAGTACCTGCTCGCCAAGTATCTCGGGCTGGCCGTGCTGACCGCGGTGTCCACTACGCTGCTCGCGTTGCTGCTCAGCGTCGGGGCAGCATTGAGCGGCCGGTTCGGGACCAGCGTCGCGACTATCGTCGCCGCGTCCTACCTGCCTTGGCTGGCCGGGCTCGGTACCGCGGCAGTGGCCCTGGTCGTCTCGGTGGTTTGGGGCCTGGGCCCCACCATCACGACCGGTGTCGTCGGCATGATGTCGGGCATGCTCATCGCGGACAAGAGCTGGTGGATGGCGGTGCCGTTCGCCTGGCCCATGCGCGTGATCCTGCCCTTGGCCGGGATCGGCCCCAACGGCGTTCCCCTACCGGCCGACAGTCCGGTCCGGGACCACGGTGTCATACTGCCGGCCATCGCGCTCTCGATCGGACTCGCGGTGCTGGTTCTGGCTCTTGGCTCGCTCCACATGACGCGCAAGGAGATCTGACCGTGTTTGCTTTGGAAGTGGCGCAGCTGCACAAGCACTACGGAAAACACCACGCTCTCGACGGCGTCGATCTGTCGGTCCGCACGGGAGAGGTCTACGGGCTGCTCGGCCCGAACGGCGCGGGCAAGTCCACCTTGATGAAAACCGTTCTGGGGCTTCAGCGGCCGACCAGCGGCGTCATCCAGTTGTTCGGCCGACCCTATGATCGGACGCTGCTGGTCGATGTCGGCGCATTGATCGAGACACCGGGATTGTGGCCGAAACTGGACGCGGTGACGCATCTGCGCATTCACGCCCGACTGCGCGGTGTGCCCGAGGAGTGGATCGAGGAGACCTTGGCCGTCGTGCAGTTGACCGAGGTCCGAACCCGCAAGGTGCAGGCATACTCCCTCGGAATGCGCTGGCGTCTGGGTATCGCGATCGCTTTGCTGGCGCGACCGAAACTCCTACTGCTCGATGAGCCGACCAACGGCCTCGACCCGGTGGGCATCCGAGAGATGCGGGAACTCATTCGTTCTCTGGCCGCCAACGGAACAACGGTCTTCATCTCGAGCCACCAGTTGTCGGAGATCGCTCAGGTGTGTGACCGGGTCGCCGTTCTGGTCGCCGGAAAGACGCGCTACGAGGGCACCGTTCAGGGGATCGCGGGCGACGGTGATCTCGAGGAGGGGTTCTTCCGCATCCTCGAATCGTGCGGTTCGCAGATCCGCTGAAGCACTTGCACGCAACGCCGGGTGAGGGCGATTCGGATCGCCGTGTCGGCGGGCTCCTCGGTCCCGGGCACGAATCCGAATCCGCCGTCGACCTGTTGCTGCGCTAGCAGGAAGCCCACTGCCCGCGCGGGAATCGGCTGCTGGGTCAGTCCGAACTCGGCGCAGCCCAGCAGCAAGGTGGCAAGCGCATCGAGGTCGTAGCGGCGGATCGCCAGCACCAGAAGTGAGTCCAGGACGGCGGCCCATTCGGCCGCGGATGCGCCCGAGGCAGCTGCGGCGTCGACCGCGGCCAGCGCACGCCAGCGCGTCGGATCGGAGCACAACATGGTCAGCGGTTCTCGAGGCGGCGAACCGGGCCGTTGCGCGTTGCGCTCCGGTATTCGGTCGGCCGGATGCTCCCTTGATGTCCTGGCCGCCAACCACTTCCGCGCAGCCGCCAAAGACCGGTCGGCGAGCGCCGGACCGGAATCAGTGGATCTCATCGTGCACGATGCCGTTCTCGCTCCGCTGCGGCCATCGCCGCAACCATTGTCGTGTGATGGCATGTTCCGAACGTGTATGCCTCGGCGACCGGGCCGCTCAGTCCCGACAGTCGGATCGGGTCGAACAGGGGACCCGGCACCGCACCGTCGGCCAGCCTGCGGCGAGTCAGTGTTTGCCATCCGTGCGCGGTGATCGCGCTGTCGTCCTGCGTGACCGCCAATAGGCACAGCATCAGCTCGCCCGCCAAATCCATGTCCCCGGCCGCGAGATAAGTCCCCAGCAGGGTCCGCATCGTGGCTACGAGCGCCGGTGCGGTACGCAGCGGCCGCGCTGCGAAATCCGTGGCATAGAAGACAACGTGGGTGAGCGCGTAGACCTCGTCGTCGCGCAGCCAGATCGGGTCGGGCTCCGCGGCGGCAATGGTCGCCCCGACCAACTCGTCCATCGGCGGCAGAGTATGCGGGAACCGGCCGAGCTCGAGCGCATACCGCAGCTCCAGACGGGACAGCGGCGGGTGCCAAGCGCCGTCCCGGCCACCGCATCCCGTTTCGAGTACCGTGCGCACCCGTTGCGCAGCACTTGGTATCGGGAAGCCGAGGTCAGCGAGCAAGGCCACCAAGTAGGCGCGATACGTGAACTTGTCGTCCGCACGCCCCAGTGCGTCGTGGAAGGCGGCCGCTTCCACCAGCGTGCGCGCCAGCCCGGTCGCGCCGTCGACGAGCGGGTGATCGCGCCATCGCCCACGACACAGCACACGGCACAGCACGAGCAGTTCGAGCGCAGCGCCCTCTGGGAACTGCCGGGCCGGCAGAAAACGATCCCACTGTGCTGGATCGAACCAGCGTAGGTTCGCGGCGAGCCAGTCCAGTGCCGCTTCCAGTATCGGAGTACTCGCTTCGTGATCGACCGCGGCCACTGCGGGCCATAGCGGAAAGCCGTGGACCCGGCCGCGCTGGTCCTCGGCGGGGTGCAGGCCGGTCGCCGGCATCATCGCCCGATCCTGATGCGGATCGCGGCGGTGAAGAACAGCGCCAGGCACACCAGGACCAGCGCGTCCACGCCCATCGAAGCGAAGCCTGGCCCGCCGACCAATACCTGTCTGCCCATGTCGACCAGATAGGTCAGCGGATTGAGGCGAATCAACACCGAGAGCCAGGACGGCACCCCGGCGGGTTGGAACACCGAGCCCGAGAGAAACAGCATCGGCAGCATCGTGATCTGGACGCCGGCCTGCAACGTCTGGATCTGCCGCAGCGCGGTGGCCAGGAACAATCCGAGCAGGCTGAAGACCGCCGACCCGAACAGGTAGATCGCCGCGGCCGCCGCGATCTGCGCAGCTGTCGGTGACAATCCGAATACCGGCGCGCACAACAGCAACAGCGAACTCTGCGCCCCGACAACCACCCCGGTGCCGGCGACTTTGCCCATCGGCAGACACATCCGGGGCACCGGCGCGACGGTCATCTCGCGCAGGACGCCGAACTCTCGATCCCAGGCGTACGACAATCCGGTGGCGATTCCGATCGTCGCCACTTGGATGGCGATGATGCCGGGCAGGATATAGGCGCTGAAGGAGACCGTGCCCACGTTGCCGACCATGGCGTCGAAACCAACGGCATAGATGACGATGAAGAACAGCAACTGGGCGGCATTGCTGATCAGTAGTCCCGGACGACGGATCTGGCGTTGCAGGTCCCGGTACGCGATCACCGCAACGGCCCTGATGCTGCCGACCATGACGCGTTCCGGCCGATGGTCGGTCGTCGCCTGCGATGCGGTCACGGCATGTCCTTCCTGGTATGTGTAGTCGCGGCGGCGTAGACGTCGTCCATCGACGGGTTGTGCACGGTGACACTCAGAATCGGCAGCTGGAGCACGCGCACGATGTCGGCGACCCGCCGATCCGGCTCGGCGCACCGGATCTCCAGCGTCGTGAGCCCGGTGACCACCTCGAACCCGGCCGCGCGTAATTGCTCACCGGCCGCGGCGTCGTCGTGGGTCCGCAGCCGCACACAGGAGACGTGCAAATCGTCTTTGAGGTCTACCGGCGATCCCGATCGGCCGATCCTTCCACCGGCCATGATCACGATTTCGTCCGCGTACTCGGCTTCGTCGAGGTAATGCGTGGAATAGATCGTGGTGATACCGAGTTCGTCGCGCATGCGAAGCAGATCGCGCCAGAAGACCCGGCGAGAACGCGGATCGAGTCCCGTTGTCGGCTCGTCCAGGATGAGCAGACCGGGACGATGCAAGAGGGCGCGCGCCAGTTCGACCCGCCGAGCGGTTCCGCCGGACAAGCGTTCGACGGTGGCGCGCCGTTGCTCGGTCAGATCCAACAAAGCGAGCAGCCGATCGATCTGTGCCGCGGCGTCGACGCGGCGCATACCGAAGAGCCGGGCGTGAAACCACAGGTTCTGCTCGATGGTGAGTTCTTTGTCCAGCGTTCGTTCCTGGAACACCAGACCCAGCTGCGCGCGGGCACGCATCGGAGCGGTGCGCGCATCGTTGCCGAAGATACGCACGGACCCGGATACGGGCCGGGCCGCGGTGGACAGCACATTGAGCAGGCTGGATTTGCCCGCACCGTTCGGCCCCAGCAGCGCGGTCAGGCGGCCGGGGGCCGAACTCAGCGACACCGAGTCGACGGCCGACGTGGCGCCGTACCGCACGACGATCTCGGTGAGTTCGAAGGCGTTGACCGTCATCGGAAGTGCACCTTTCAGCTCAATGCCAGGACGCGATCCCACGGACGCGCGGGAGCCTCGGCCGCAGTGCCGAGCATCCCGTCCGGAATCACCGACAACAGCGCGCACGCCACCCCCGCGGAGCCCTCGAGGATCCCGGCGACATCCAACAACTTGAACTCCGTAGGCCCCGGCGCCGACCGCGGATACCGCATCGGATGCCGGAAGCCGAATGGCGCGTCGGCATCCGCCATGGCCAAAATGGTGGAGGCGAGACGGGTTTTCGCGCCGAGCAGCACGTCGTCCCGCTCTGCCGTGCCGATTCGATGGACGATCTGCAGCAAGCCCGCGTAACCGTGGCATACCGTCGGCCCCGCGAGGGTCCAGCGCGATTCGTCCCTGGCGAGGGCATCGTGTAGAGCACGGACAGCGTGCAGGCGCCACTCGGCGATGTCGAGGGTTTCGCCCGCATGGTGTACCGCCGCCGCGACTCCCGGCGCGCCGTAGCACCAGGCGGTCCGCGTGAACAGGCTGCGCGGCGGTGCGGCGGCGACTTCGTCATCGAATCCGACTCGGCAGGGCCAGTACGTGCCCTGGTCGTCGGTGCGTATCCACCGGATCAACCACGTGACCATTCGCACCAGAGCCTCTCGCAGTCCCGGCACCTCGTGGCCACGGCGCAGGGCCAGCGACATGATCATGACCGGCCCTGGAATTCCATGCGCGAGACCTAGATTGAAGTCACCACGCGGGTAGTTGCGGCGGTCCTGCTCGACTGCTTGCCGTGCTGCGGGGACCCACCAGCCAGGTACTTCATGGCCATCGACGGTGATCGGCCGGCTGATGGTCACCAGGTAACCGAGCGTCTCCCTCAGGGCGTGCTCGACCTGCGTGTCGTTCTCGACGGGATCCTCGACCGAATCGAGCAGCAGCCGTGCCGTGCCGGACAAGCCGTTGACGATGTCGTAGCACTCCCAGGAGATGCCGGGTCCCGGCGCGGCTCGGCACTGCCGCAGCCGGGTCAGTTGATCAGCGGCGAGCCACGCGGCGAGCCTGCGCCGCAGACCGGGATAGTGGTCGCGGCAGGTCTGGGTGGCCGCCAGCAAGGAAGCCGGTCCCGCGTACAGGCCCCGGCTCGGTTGATCGGGCAGCACGGCCCCCGCCGCTTGCACATGCCGATGAGTGACGCTGAACCAATCGGGAATTCTCGCGGCCAACTCCGCGTAGAACAGCGCCGTACCCGGCAGGCCGTTGGACAAGGTCGTCGGGCCCCACATGCCGGCGCCGTAAATGGGATCGCGGTTGTCCGGATGGCCGGCTATGCCGGCGACGGCGGCGGGGTCGCGGAGACGGGCGGCAACGAGCGACACTATTTCGGCGGCCCGCTCGGCCACCGAGCCGACCTGCCGCTGATCGACGTTGCTCATCGCGCGTAGTTCCTCCTGTTGAAGTTGTCCTGCACCGCTCCGCGGGCGATGGCGACGGCTGCCCGCTCCCGATCGCTGTCCCCACCGAAGAGCCGATTGCAGGTCATGTGCATCAGGCTGCCGATGAGCCGGTGGGGCCGTGTCCTGCTGCCCGCTGACGCGAGGCGCAGTTCGCCGACGGCCGCGTCTCGTGGCCGGAGTGCTTCGAGCGCCGCCGCCCCGTGCGGGTCGGCGCGCAGCGTGCTCCACCCGCCGTAAGGGTCGACGATCCCGCGCCAGCGCTGCGCATCCACCCGGTATGTGCCGGGCAGGGTCTTGCGTGAGCCCGTCAGCGACAGCCAGGCCATCGCCGCGTCGTCGCTCCGGGCGCCGTGACCTGCCGGGTCCGCCTCTGGCAACCCGAAAGCGTCAGCGATCGCAGCGACGGAAACCGCCGCGAATGCGTCGAGCGAATGGGTGCACGTAGGCTCCTCGACCAGATCCAGGAAGCGGATCGCGGCCTCGCTGTCGGCTTCGAACACCCGCTCGGCTGCGGCCATCGCCGCCGCACCGCCGTATCGTTCGGTTTCGGCGTCGTACTGGTCGAGGCGATGAGCTCGGATCAGACCGCCGCGGTGCAAGTCGTCGAGTCGCCGGCCGAGCGGGCGTACGACGGCGCCCCAGATCTCGTCCGGCACGCCGTGGAAGCGAACCCGTAGATGCGGCCCGTCGGGGTCGGTGTACCGGATGAAGAACCAGCGGTCGCAACCATGCCCGCGTGCCTGCTCGACCAGTTCCGGCAAGTGAACGCGGAGGAAGTCGCTCTGGCGCGACGCCGGCAGGTACAACGCGAGAGACAGCCAGTCGCTTCCGAGTCCGGCCGGTCGGCGGTCCGGTTCCAGGTACCCGCCGTGCGGCGATCGGGCCGGTCGTGCATCGCGGCGCGACAGTGGGACGACCACCTCCATCGCGTGTCCGTGGATTCCGTCGGTGAAGTCGTCGTCGCCGGGCACCTCGTGGGCGACGATGGCCGGGTCCTTGCGCAGCTCGTCCCACAGCAGTTCCAGATGCGCCGGATCGGTCAGGTCGAACAGCAGCCGTTGATCCATCTGTACGGCCAGGATTCGATCCGGCACCCGCCATTCGCGGCGCCACTGATCGACCGCGGCGGCGAATTCCGATTCGGGCACATCGATCAGCGCGTCCATACGCCATACCGCGGGCGCGAGGACGAGGCGGCGGTGCCGGACGCGCGGCACGAACGGCAGCTCCGACAAGCCGGCCCAGGTCCACGGCTCCCACAACCGTTGGCCTTCGAGCCCGATCTCCCAGAGCAGCCGGGAGACGTTGGGCGCTTGCGTCATCGGGCTGATCATGGTGTTGAGCACTGGAACGATCTCGCGGCCGGTAGGCAAATGTATCGCGCATATTCGCTCCGTCGTCGCGCCGATGGCCACGTCGGCGAGCGGGATTTCGTCGATACCGGGAGCATCGGGCAGACCGACGCTGATCCGGACACCGCTGTGCGCCGTGGAATGCGCGAGGTTCGCGGCCTTGCCGGACCGGGGCATGAAGGACAGATCGACCCGGGCCGCATTCGTGACATGGACCGGAATCGCGCCGGACTCCGCCGCGACGTCCGCGCGGAGGTCCGGCGGCAGCAGGTCCGCGAACCGGGCCAGGGTCGCTCCGGCGTGGTGCGAGCCTGGACTCGGGGCTACCACGACACGGAAGTCACCGGCGGACAACGCGTCCAGCGATCGTGCGATGACGTGGAAGGTGATCTCGCACGAGTTCGGTACGTCGGCGGCTGGCTCGTCGCCGGGAATCAGCTCGTCGAGCAGCTCGTCGGACAGCTCGATCTCACGGGCGCCATCACGCAGGGCGGTGCCGATCAGGCGGTGCAACAACCGAATCCGGGACGCGTCACGGTCGATCGCCCGCTCCGCCTCCTCTTCACTGTTCGGCCAGCTGTATCCGGCGGGCGCACCCAGGCCCCGGGCGGGATCGAGGAGTTCACGGATGCCGATGATCCGATCGGTACCGTAGCGCTCCAGGAACTTTTCGTGATAGTCCCGCAGCGCTGCGAGCCCGAGCTTGGGTGTCGACATCCGCCACATCAGCGCCGCCGCCCGCTCGACTTCGGTGCGTACGTCGTCGGGGAGCTGAACCTCGACATCCAAGGCGGTGTCGATGTGCAGTGGCGTCTCGTGGGCGTGGAATTCGCGCGCCAAGTCGGCTGTCTCGATCAGCCGTGCGGTACCGGGACCCAGTGGTAGCCGGTCGCTCGACCGCCGGTGCTCGTCGATGTCGCGCAGTGCGCGCAACGCGTTCGCGATCGGCGCCGCAGGCTGGTCGATCTCGGCGAGAACCTCGATCACATGGCACAGCGGATCGCCGCCGTCCAGCGGCGGCCGCAGATCGGTAAGCAGGAATTCCTGCTCCACCAGCGTTCGGATCAATTCGGCGACACGTGTCGGCGGGGCGCCGAACCGCGTCGCGGTCGTCGCGGTGAGCTCACCTACCGCGACGGTGCGCGCGGCCGCGTTGAGCACCACCTCCACCACGGGCGAGTCGCGTATCGAGACGACCGATCGGGTCGCTCCGTCCAGTGGCGCACCCAGCGGGGAGGGACAATCGAGCACGACCCGCTCGCCGCGGCGGGTCAGCGCGGGGTGGGCACGAACACTCAAGCGGGGCAACAACTCCGGAAGGTCCTGCAAGTCGTGCACGACACCGAGGAGCCACTGCATGTCGAGGTGCGTCCTGGTGCGGTGGGCGGTGCCGCGATCGAGCTTTGCCGACGAGCCGAAGCGCCCGCCCGCCACACCGGAGAAAACCCCGAACGGAGTCGGTCGCGTGCGTGTTCTGATGTCGTAGCGCAGCACCGCCAGGGCGGCGCGACGCAACTGGCTCGCCTTGATCTCCGCGTGCTCTCCACGGTGGACGCGATCGAGCAGGCGGCCGAGACTCGGCGTCGCCAGCATGATCGCGGCGCGCAGCTCGTGGTCCGCCACCGCGGCTCGCACGATGTCGAGGTGGCTGCCTGTCGTCGGCAAACCGCTGCCCCCGACGCGCAGCGGAGCCCGGAGCAGGAAGACGTCCCATGCGCGGAAGATCGAATCCGACACCAGCCCAATTCCTTCGAAGTGTTCGACGATGTGGGGTGTCCGGGCCGAGCGGCGGTGCTCGACCCGGACCTCCGGATCAACAGCAGTGGCTGCAGCCGCTGCCGCCACCCGAGCTGGTGCAGCCGGGGGTGCAGTACGACCAGCTGGTGACCGCCGCGTTGCCCTGGATGTTGCCGACACCCACACGGATGTCGAGATCGAACAGGTCGACGGTTTCCACTGTCTCCACCGGTTCCACGGACGCCGTACTCACGGTGTTCTCCCTTCTGAGGCGAGTGCCCGGCCGATCGAACGACTCGGCCGAGGGAGGCCCAGCGATCCCACCGGGCCCTGCGGCCGGTGCTGTCCCCCCGGGTATCGAGAAAAGCAGCGCCCCTGCGGCGGTACAACGTCGCGATCGGTATCTGGCAGCCGCGCCGTGGGCTGCCAACATGCGCCGGGCACCGCCGCGCGGATGTCGCCCCCGCCGCGGTTGAACCATTCGGAACCCGACCGCTACACAAGTGGGTGTGGACTCGGACGAAGCGCTGCTGGCCGCGGTGGCAAGGGGGGACCAGGCATGTTTGCGCGTGCTCTACGAGCGGCACGCGCCGACGATGCTGCGGTTGGTTCGCAGGATGACGACGCAGAGCGGGGTCGCCGAGGAGATCCTGCAGGAGACTTGGCTCGCCGTCTGGCGCTCGGCGGACAGCTTCCGCGGCGAGTCGTCGGCGCGCGGCTGGCTGTTCGGCGTCGCGAAGCGTCAGGCCCACAACTACTTGCGCAAGTCCGTGCTGGTGACGGTCGACCTGGACGAGACCGCGGAACTGTCCGACCGGACCGGCACCGTCGAAGACATCGTCCTGGCCAATGCCGCCAGGGGCGATCTCGTCGCGGGAATCCGCGAACTGCCCGAGCATCTGCGTGAGGTGTTGCTGCTCGTCCTGGTCGACGACCTGTCCTATCCGGACGTCGCCGCGATCCTCGGTATCCCGGTCGGCACGGTGAAGAGCCGGATGTCCCATGCCCGTAAGCGGTTGGCGCTGGCGTTGGCCGGCACCACCGCCGACCTGTCCACCCGATATGGAGGTGAGAAGTGACTTCCCCGATCTCATGGGGGCCGCATCTTTCGGATGACCAGTTGGTCGGTGGACGCGACGATGCCGCCGCCGCGCACCTGAGCGCCTGTCCTGATTGTCAGGCCCGCGCCGAGGGCTGGCAGAACGTGGCAGTCGCCGCGCGGCAGGTCTCCGCCGCATCGGCCGGTGTGTTCCGCACCCCTTCCTTCGATGCGCTGCTCGGCGATGCCCTCGGCATGCCGTGGTCCACGCCGAGGCGAGCGCGGGCCCTCGGATGGCCCGGGGCGCTGTCGGTGGCCGCGGCGCTGGTGCGCGCACAGCTGCGCCTATTGCCGCGCGCGCTGCTCGTGCTGAGCGTGCTCGGCTTCGTGGGGTGCGTCGTCGGGGCCGTGCTGACGAAGCGAAGCGAGTCCGCGCCGACCGTGTTCGGCCTTGCGGTAACCCTGGTGTTCCAGGCCGGAACCCTGACCGCGTGCCGATCGCGATCGGATCCGCGGCTGGAGTTGTTCAGCACTCTGCCCATCCCGCCCGCCGTGGTGTTCGCGTGCAGGCTGGTGCTGGTTCTGCTCGCCGACACCGCGCTCGCGCTGTTCACCTCCGTGCTGGCGAACCGCCTGGGCGCGGCGTCGGACGTCTCGGCCATGATCGCGGGCTGGCTCGGTCCGGCGATGTTCGCCTCGGCGGTCGGTGTCGTCTGCGCGGTCTGGAGTTCCGCGCAGATCGGGGCCGTGGCCGGGGCAGTCGTATGGCTGCTCGGCGCCGCCGCGTCCTCGGATGCCGGTCCGGCGCGACGAATCGGCGCGCTGATCGAGCCACTGTGGTCCACCTCGACGGCATCGCTCGTGCTCGCGGCGCTGCTGCTGGTTGTCGCCGCGGTCGGGATGAGCAGGCCGCGATACGACGCGGTGGTCGGATGAACCCATTCGCGCCGACCCGCTACCACCACGATGTGAATCCGATCTGGCTGTACGAAGCTCGCCGCTGCGGGGGAGGTGTGCTGGCCCTTCCGCTGCTGGTGGCCGCGTTGATCGCCCTCGCGTCGGCCGTGTTCGGCGCCGACGAAGTGTTGTGGAGCGCCGCGTTCGAAGCCATCCCGCTGGTGGCGGGACTGGCTTGTGCGACAGCCGTAGGGCGAGAGCGGTCGATCGAGGTGCAGCTGAGTGTGCCGACGCCGTACCCGGTGACCGTCGGGCGGCGGGTCGCACTCGTCCTCGGTACGACGGCCTGCGCCGTGGTGCTGAGCGGCCTGTCCGCGATGATCACCGATGGGCCCGCCGTCCTGGCGGGCAATCTGGTCTTCGCGCTCGCGCTGATCAGCATCGCGACTTGGGTCGGCGCCGGTTTCGGTTCCACCAGTGGAGCCTCCGCCGTCGTCACGACGGTGTGGTTGGTCAAACTATTGCTGCTGAGCGAGGTCGCGCGGCACACTCAGGCGGTGCTACTGCTCGCCCTCGCGGCGTCGTGCGTCCGGCCGACCCTCCTGCGCGTCACCGACAGCGAGGCACAGTTGCGCGGAGCACACCGATGAGCGCCTTCCTGGGGCTGGGCGCGACCATCCGCTACGAGGCGACGCTCGCACTCCGGCAGCGGGTGTTGTGGTTGTCGCTGCTCCCGCTCACCGCGTTGATCATGGTACTCGGCGGCTTTCCGCACGGCCGGAACCGAAGCGGGGAGATGGCCGCGATCGGTGACACCGCTCTGCTGATCAATTTCCTCGGTTCCCTCGGCATCGCCATCGCGCTGGCCGACCGCTTGGCCGGGCAGCGCAGACCCGGTCTGCGTGAATTGTTCGGGTCCACCCCAGCAGGCGGTGGGATCAGGTCTCTCGGTGTCCTTCTCGGGCCATGGCTGGTCGCGTCGATTCCCAGCGCGCTCGTCTTGTCGGCCATGGGCGCGTGGCTGACTATCACCACCGGCGAGCCGGAGCTGTCGGTTGCGGCGGCAGTCGGACTGCTGACGATCGTGGCGCCGGGATCGCTGCTGCTCACCGTCCTGGCCAACGTCGCGAGCCTGCTGCTGCCCAGCACCGTCGTCCGCGTGCTGCTCTTACCGTTCTGGTACTGGGCTACGGTGCTGACGCCACTGATCCCTCTCCCGACGGTGGCCAGGACAGTGCTGTCCCCGCTCGGCGACTACCAAGCGGCGCAATGGCTGGACGTCACGCTGGCCCGTCAGGACGGCGGCTGGCTGCATCCGGCGCCCGGTTTCCTCCATGGAGTCGCCGCGCTCGGAATCACCCTCGCGACCACGGCACTCGCCTTTCTCGTCGGCCATCTGCTGCTGGCCGAGAACCGTTGAGCTGGAATGGAGTTCGGATGACCATCACCCTGCGCAACGTCACCAAGGTCTATCGAGGCGGCACGGTCGCCTTGCACGAGATAGACCTGACCGTCCTCGAGGGCATGACCGGACTGCTCGGCACCAACGGAGCAGGCAAGACCACCCTGATCCGGATCCTGACCGGAACCATTCGGCCGACCTCGGGGACGGTATCGGTCTGCGGCCACGACCTGTCCACCACCGCGGGACGCACCGCCGCGAAGCGGCTGCTCGGTTATCTGCCGCAAGAGCTCACGCTCTACGCGGACTTGACCGGACGAGAGTTCCTCGACTACGTCGCTCTGCTCAAAGGCATCGACGACAAACGGAACCGGTGGTCCCAGATCGACAGCTTGCTGGAGCGGGTCGGATTGGATTCGGCCGGTGCGCAACGGATCGGCCGGTATTCCGGTGGCATGAAACGCCGACTCGGTATCGCGCAGACACTGCTCGGGGACCCGAAGCTGATCATCGTGGACGAACCGACGGCCGGACTCGACCCCGAGGAGCGGATTCGCTTTCGCGCTCTGCTCGGCCGGCTCGGCGGCGATCGGATCGTCGTCCTCTCCACCCACATCCTCGACGACGTGGCGCACAGTTGCCCGATGGCGGCCGTGCTGACCGAAGGCCGGATGGCCTATCACGGCACGACGCCCGGATTGGTTGCCCTGGCCGAGGGCCGGACGCATTTGGTGCGCGCCTCCCACGAGCCGCGCGGCGACTTCACCGTGGTGAACGTCACCAGCACCGCCGAGGGACCGGAGTACCGGATCGTCGGACCGACGCCGCCGCCCGGCTCGCGTCCGGTTGCTCCGACCTTGGACGACGGCTATATCGCTCTGCTGCGAACCGCCAGGGCGGGGACGCCGTGATCACGCCGTCGCGCCGCCGGTGAGTGTCCTCAGGTAAGCGTGCTGACGTGGGAACCGGGCACGCAGCACACCACCGATCGCTTGTGCGTGCTGGTCGGTGGCGCACCACAGCGGAAGCAGGATGGCGTATCGGCCGCCCACGGCCGTGCTAGCCAGCTCCTCCAGCAGACAGTGTTTCCCCTGTTGAATGAAGAACTCGCGTAGCTTGTCGTCGACCTCGTCGCGGATTATGCCCTCTGCCGTGCGGTAGCGGCTGGAATCAGCAAGAGCCGCATACCAATCGCGGAGTTCGGTGAGATGAATCGCGCGGGCGGCACTGCGGTGTTCGTCCGTTCCGATGGCCTGCAGAACCGCTTCGGCCTCGGCCTGGCTGTCCACCCACTGCAGTACGACCGCCTGCGGCGGGCGAAGTCCGTTGCGCCTCGTGTGCGGGCCGACCGTGAGGAGCGCGGTGCGCTCGGCGGCGACCGCGAAGTCGAAGCCGTGCCGGGCCGAGCGAAACCACAGATCCCAGTCCTCGTATCCGGCGTGTTCGGTCGTCCAGTAACCGACCTCCGCCAGCAGCTTTCGCACGTGACCGACGCGCGTCGGCTCGAACATGGCATTGGTGGTTTGCAATTCGGGATGCCAGATCAGATCGGTGAAGCCACTGCGATCCAGCTCCGCGTCGGACTCGTCGACCCGCATGCAGCCGGTGGCGGCGAGTGCGGCGCCGCCGTCGAGCAGCCCGAGCAGTGTCGCGAGGTGGGTCGGTGACCACCGATCATCGTGGTCCAGGTACGCGACATACGGCGCCGTCGCTGCCGCGACCCCCGCATTGCGCGGCCCTCCGGGGTGCCCGTAGGGGCCGACGCGCAGCAGTTGTATCCGCGGGTCGCGATAGGCGCGGACGACGTCGTCGGTGTCGTCGGTGGAGCCGTCCGAGACGACGAGCAGCGTCCAGTCGGCGACGGTCTGCGCCAGTACGCTGTCTATCGTTGCCCGGATCGCCGTGGAACGGTTGAACGTCGCGCACACGATATCGATCCGGGACGGCCGGTGAACGGACAATAACTCTCCTGGGTCGGGTGGGGCCTGTTCTCGACCTTATTCGCCGCGGCTGCCATCGCCGCTCATGAACCGAAAGATGGCAGTGCGCAACGTTATGGATAGAAGAATTCCACTGTGCTCGGAGGAGGGGACGATGATTCGGCGTCTAGTGATCGGTGTGGTTTCCTGCGGTGTATTGGCCGTCGCGGCGTGTGGTGGCGGTTCGGGGGCCAAGGACCCGGATCATCCGAATCCGGTTCCGGTGCCCGAGCCGACATCCAACAGCCAAGCGGTGGCCAGTGAGAACCTCGGCTACCTGTGGCCGTTCACGATCGCGCACGGCACCATCGAATGCCGCGCGGGCGAGGTTGCGGTGTTCGTCGCTCCGGACGGAAAGGCGTACGCGCTCAACGAAAGAGCAGAACAAGCCGGGCTGGCCAGTATCGAACCCCTTCGCGCGAACGGTGCCGGGGGCGACAAGATCAGTCTCGGCGCCCTGCGCAGCCGCGCGCTGGCGCTTTGCAAGTTCGCGGGCTAGGAAGCCGGGTGGCTCAGCGGCTGTTCGGGTTGTACGGGTAATCCTGCACCCAGTGGAACCGGCGGCTCAGCAATGGAAATGTGCCTGTGTCGAGATGCCGAAGCCCGATCTCCACGCGGTGACCCTCGAGCGTGCCGGACAATCGCGCGCTGTCCGCTGTCGGGATTTCGAGCGTCAGCGTCGAGATGACGTTCGGCGAGTCGTACCGGCTCAGATCCAACCGATGGTTGGCCACGTCGACGGTTGCTCGGTAGACGGTGATGGAGTCGTCCATACGCTGCACCTTGAACTCGCCGGGGTATTCGAAGAACACGCGGCGCCAGCGTCGGTCATCGGTGACGAGCGGCGGCACCTCACGGCCGTCCGATACCAGCCGATCCACCTGCCATATTCCGTACATCGGAGGCCTCGGTCGCCCTTCGCCATGTTCGCTCCACGCGGCCATACAGTCCTGCGCAATGGGGATCGCGATCCACAGCCCCAGCAGTATCTGTCCGAGCAATGCCATGCGGTTCAACCGGCGGGTCTCGAACAGTGCAGGCAGGGTCGACAGCCCGACCGGTCGATGGGACAAGAGCACGTTCAGCAGCCTGCCGAGGTCTGGCGCCAGCAGGAAGACACTCATCGACAACAGATGTAACGACATCGACTTGACCGGTACGTCGTAGGTCAGATTCAGCACGAAGACCTGGGTCAAGCCGATGGTGCCGAGCAGCGCGCCGAGGGTCGTCGTACGCGGCAGCACGAGCAGCATGCCGCCGATGGCTTCGAAACTGCCGATCATGATCTCGTAGGCAGGTGCGGCGCCGACCGACGACCAGAGCAACCCCATCGGCGTCAGCTCGCCGAACGGCGTCACCAGCGTGGTCAACGGTGGTGACGGCATCTGCGTCAACAACACTTTCGCTGTGCCGTACAGCATCAGCTGCCCCGCAAGCGTGAACCGCAGAAACAGCCGGAACCAGACGAGCAGCGCCGGGTAGGCAGCTCGGTGGCGATCCAGAACGGACCAGACGAGGGTGGCCGCGGCAGCGATGACCAACAGACAGCACAGCAGCACCCAGTCGTAGGTCCGGTCGCTACTCGCGGTCGCTTCGTGCAGCAGCGGTTCGTGCACGCCGAAGACATGCGCGGCGGCCCAGTCCACGAGGGGAGCGGGCAGCAGTCCTGCGCTCAGTCCCGCGGACGGTCTGCTCACGAACCCGAGCAAGGGGCTGATCACCTGGGTGCACAAGCAGTAGAGAGCGAAATAGCCGAAACAGAAGCGGAATGCGATGCGCGTCAGTGGGTGCCACGCGCGCACCGCCGGGGCATCGTCTTGTTCCTGACGCGGCTGCGCAGCGATGATCACCGTCATTCGATCTCGATCCTGCGCTCGCCGGTGCCGACGAGCGCGGTCAGCGCCCGCGGGGCGGGCGAGTCAGTCCGGTGCGATGGACGCCGTGCGCCAGTCGTCGAGTTCCGCCAGGAAGTCGATGAGAACGAGCTGATTGCTCGCGGTGAGTGCGGCGCCGTCGAGGACTTTCTGGAAGATGTGGCGGTACAGCTCGACCGTCGCCCGGTCGTAGTCATAGCGGAACGTCGCCCGGTCGTCGATGCCGTGCATCGGCTCGTCGATGCCGTTGTCGGCCGCGAACCGGGCCAACCGGGCCACCTGCCCTTCGGTCAGGCCGTCCGGGAAGAGGATCTGCCACCGTTGCGCTGCGGGCTCGGCCATGATGGTGCTCCAATCGTGTCAGTCGAAGTCGAAGAAACTGTCGTCCGCGTCATAGATTTCCTCGCGCGGATACGCCAGGTCTCGCAACCAGTCGTCGAACCGTTGGATGAGCCCGCGGATCGGTGCCAAGTCCTGGTCGGCCGTCGGCTCGTTGTTCACCACCTTGCGCAAGACCTGGCGGCAAGCATCCACTTCGGTGCTGTCGAGGACGCACGAAAACCAGAACCGCGGGTCTCGCCCCGTCCGGAGGAAAGCCGCCGAGTCCGCGGGGGCCATGCCCTCTGCGACCGCGTAATCCGCGATACGCTCGACGTTCTCCTTCGTGATCCCCGGTTCGAAGCGTATTTGCCACGTTCCGGCGGCGGCCGGAGCAGCTGGGATCCGGTCGTTCGGACGATCCAAGTCAGTCACCAATCCGGTTGAGGTTTTCGTCGTACGTCCCCATCCGGGTGTCCTTCGAGGCGAGCCTTTCCGGGGAACTCGCCATCTTCCACCGCCCCCCGTTGTGGCCGTCGACGTCCTGCGAAATGTACAAATTCTTCTTCGCGTGCTTGAAGATCAAACACCCGTGACTTCTGCCCACCTTGGCCTCAGCGTAACCGAGATCCCGGGCGGCGGCGCGGTCCTCGCTGTCGGTGAACCGCTTGGCCGCGAATTCGAATCCGGACGGCGCTGCCGGGGCATCGCCTTGGAAGATGACCGCCGTGGCGGGTGACGTCGTGTCCTCGAGCGGTGCGGCGACCGCTTGGGCGCTCGCGACGGCGATGAGTGACCACGTCGCGAACAAGGCTGCGGTCGCGGAGGTACGAAAGGTCGTCATTGCTTCTCCGATCGTCTATGCGATGTAGAGGTTTTCCGCCCACAGTGGTGCCGCGAGCGCCACACACATGCGGGCTGTCATCGGCAGTTGCCGGCTCGGAAGACCGCTACATCACCGTGACGATGTAGGCGTCCTCGTTGATCGCCACGGAGACTCCGCCCCAGGTCACCAGCCAGGTGCGGTGCTCGGGCTGCCATTGCCCCTCGTAGTGGCTGTAGATGGCGGACTCGACCTGATCCTCGTTGATCCGGCGCTCGGCCATTCGCTGGCGTGCGTGATCGGTGTATCCCGCGATGTAGTGGGGGCGGCGCCCCGCCACCGCGTCGAAGTCGATCTCGGTCACCGTCGCGGGCCGCTCGCTCAGGACGACGGCGGAACTCGCGCCCGGAACGACGGCGGAAGCCGCCGCCGCGAACGGTATGCCGGACAGCAGAATGGCGAAGCCGGCCAACGGTGCCGCGGCCGCGCGGATGATGGATCGCATAGTTCCCCTCCTGAATGACTTCGGGCGCGCTACCGCCCGGTGGCCGGGTGGCGTCCGAACCGGGCTGCCCACCCACAGCGGATCCCATAGTGCCCCCGCTGGGCTCGGGAAACGTCGGCCCATGCGGTTTATGGCACCCGCATGGCAGCCGAGCCGGTCAGGATGTGGCAGCCGCCGCAGATGTGGCAGCCGGGGAGGGGTGTGGCGTTCAGCCGAACTCGATGCCTTGGGCGAGGGGGAGTTCGGTGGAGTAGTTCACGGTATTGGTGGCTCGGCGCATGTACGACTTCCAGGAGTCCGAGCCGGATTCGCGGCCGCCGCCGGTCTGCTTCTCGCCGCCGAAGGCGCCGCCGATCTCGGCGCCCGAGGTACCGATGTTGACATTGGCGATCCCGCAGTCAGATCCGTCGGCGGCGAGGAAGCGTTCGGCCTCGCGCTGGTCTGTGGTGAAGACGGCGGACGAAAGGCCCTGCGGCACTTCGTTGTGCAGGGCGATCGCGCGATCGAAGTCGTCATAGGTGAGCACGTAGAGGATCGGCGCGAAGGTCTCCTCCCGCACCACCGCGGTCTGGGCGGGCATGCGCACGATGGCGGGCCGCACGTAGTAGGCGTCGTCACCGAACCCATCGACTCGCTCGCCGCCGCAGACCAGTTCGCCACCGTCGGTCACGGCCTTGTCGAGCGCCGCGCGCATTCCGGTGTATGCCTTGCCGTCGATCAGCGGCCCGACCAGCACCCCGTCGTCGAACGGATCGCCGACGGACAGTTGCCGGTAGGCCCGTTCGAGTCGGTCCAGCAGCGGGCCGGCCACGCTTCGGTGCACGATCAGCCTGCGCAGTGTCGTGCAGCGCTGCCCGGCCGTGCCCGCCGCCGCGAACACGATGGCTCGCGCCGCGAGGTCGAGGTCCGCGGACGCGGTGACGATCGCGCCGTTGTTGCCGCCCAGTTCCAGCAGGCAGCGCCCGAGCCGCTCGGCCACCCGTGGCGCCACCAGCCGACCCATCCGCACCGAGCCGGTCGCGCTCACCAGCGCTACCCGCTCGTCGTCGACCAAGCGGGAGCCGACGGCGCTCGCACCCTGGATCAACTGATGGATCTCGGGGTCCGCGTCCACTTCGCGGGCCGCTCGCCGCAGCAGCGCGTGACAGGCCAGCGCCGTCAGCGGCGTCGTCTCCGACGGCTTCCACACCACGGTGTCGCCGCAGACCAGCGCGATCGCCGTATTCCATGCCCAGACCGCGACCGGGAAGTTGAACGCCGAGATCACCCCGACCACGCCGAGCGGATGCCAGGTCTCCATCAACCGGTGGCCAGGACGCTCCGAGGGCATGGTGTGGCCGTACAGCTGCCGGGACAGGCCGACGGCGAATTCGCAGACGTCGATCATCTCCTGCACCTCACCCGCGGCCTCGGCGGGGATCTTGCCCGCCTCGAGCGTGACGAGCTCGGCCAGGTCGCTCTTGTGCGCGGTGAGCAGCCGACCGAGGCTGCGCACAACCCCGGCCCGGACGGGCGCCGGAACACCGCGCCAGGCGCGGAAGGCGGTAGCGGCCCGGCCGATCGCGGCGTCGACCTCGTCGAGCGAGCTGGATCGCACGGTAGTCAGCTGCCCTCCGGTGATCGGAGTGCGTGCGGGCAGATCGCCGGGTTCCGGTGGCGGCGCGCCCAATTGGCGCAGCACCGCTTCCGCGCGGGCGGCGAGTCGCTGGGTGGCCTGGTCGTCGAGTACATCGGTCATCTGTTGTTCCGCCATACCTTTCGGCCGCGTCGCGGCGTGTCTGTCCCACATAGCGGGAGGGTGGAGGTCAGGTTCCGGACACGAGGCGGGCTGCCTGAGTTAGCCTTCGCTGATGGCGGATACACCGGCAAGACCCGTACTCGATGACATCGATCGCCTGCTGATTCGTGAACTGATGGCCGATGGACGGGCCACTCTGTCGAACCTGGCCGAAAAGGCGAGTCTGTCGGTGTCCGCGGTGCAGTCACGGGTCCGCCGATTAGAGGCGCGCGGTGTGATCCGCGGGTACACCGCGCACGTCGATCCGGAAGCCCTCGGCCAGCTGCTGTCGGCATTCGTCGCGATCACTCCTCTCGACCCGTCGCAACCCGATGACGCGCCGGCGGTGTTGCAGCACATCCCCGGCATCGAGGCCTGCCATTCGGTGGCCGGTGAGGAGAGCTACATCCTGCTGGTGCGCGTGGCGTCCCCGCGGCACCTCGAGCAGTTGCTCCAAGAGATCAGAGCCACCGCCAATGTGCGCACCAGGAGCACCATCATCCTTCAGACATTCTATGACAAGTGACGATTTGGTGTAATTAATCCGCCATGTTGTAGAGGTTCCGTAAATTTTTACGTACCCTCAGGGCGTGACCATCGAACTGGAACGCACCCGCCCGGCGGTCACCCCCGCCGCCCGGGTGCACGAGATCTTGTCGGCGAGCATCCTGGCCGACGGCTTCGACTTCGTCCTCGACCTCACCCGTTCCCGTGGCTGCCGCCTCGTCGACGAACGCGACGGCAGCCCCTACCTGGACATGTTCGGCTTCTTCGCGTCCAACGCGCTGGGCATGAACCACCCCGCTCTGGCCGAGGACGCCCAGTTCCGGGCCGAGCTGCTCACCGCGGCGGTGAACAAGCCGAGCAACTCCGATGTGTACACCGTCGAGATGGCCCGCTTCGTCGAGACGTTCGTACGGGTGCTCGGCGATCCGCGGCTACCGCATCTGTTCTTCATCGATGGCGGCGGACTCGCGGTGGAGAATGCCCTCAAGATCGCGTTCGACTGGAAGAGCAGGCACAACGAAGCACACGGCCGCCCAGCGGAACTCGGCGCCAAAGTGCTGCACCTGACCGGCGCGTTCCACGGCCGCACCGGTTACACCATGTCGCTCACCAATACCGATCCGGTGAAGACCGCGCGCTTCCCTAAATTCGACTGGCCGCGCGTCAAGTCGCCTTATCTCACCGACGCGTTCGACGTCGAGGAGGCGGAGGCCTCCGCGCTGACCCAGGTGCGGCGGGCATTCGAGGAAAGCCCGCACGACATAGCGTGTTTCATCGCCGAGCCGATCCAGGGCGAGGGCGGCGACCGGCATCTGCGTCCACAGTTCCTGCAGGCCGTGCAACGGTTGTGTCACGAGAACGACGCGCTGTTCGTGCTGGACGAGGTGCAGACCGGCGTAGGCATGACGGGAACGGCCTGGGCCTATCAGCAACTCGGCTTGGCGCCGGACGTCGTGGCGTTCGGTAAGCGGACCCAGGTGTGCGGCGTCATGGCGGGCGGGCGGGTGGACGAGGTGCCCGACAACGTCTTCGCGGTCAGCTCCCGGCTCAACTCGACCTGGGGCGGCAACCTGGCCGACATGGTGCGCAGCAGGCGCACCCTGGAGGTGCTGGAGCAGGACGCGCTGATCGAACGCTCCCGGCCGTTGGGGGCGCACCTGCTCGAACGGCTCGGCGCGCTCGGCGCCCGGCACGCCGATGTCAGCGAGCCGCGCGGGCGCGGCCTGATGTGCGCGATCACCCTGTCGTCCTCCCGGCTGCGCGACGAGGTACTCACCGCGCTGCGTGAGCGCGAGCACGTGCTGATCCTCGGCACCGGCGAGCGGGGCATCCGGTTCCGTCCTCCGCTGACGGTCACCGGCGCCGAACTGGACGAGGCCGTCGACGCGCTGGATCGGGTGCTGACCAGCCTCGAATAACGCACGGAGGTTCGATCCGGACATTCCGGTGCACTCCGGCGCGGGTGCGCCGGAATTCCGGATTCGGCTCCTAGGCTTCGCACCCATGTCATCTCGTCTTCACCACGCTCCGACAAGGTGCAGCAGGTGAACCGACAGCGGATGTTTCGGCGTTGCGCGCCCCACCTCGTCGTCTCCATGCTGCTGCTGTCGGCTCCGGCCGGCTGCGCGGCCGGTGACCCCGGCACGGTGGGCGACGAGCAGAGCCGGACCGCCCAGATCACCGTCGCGACCCCGGCCGCCGCGGCGGCCCCCACTACAGGCGTGCTCCCACCGCACATGACCGATCCGCTGCCGGGGATGCCGCCGCCGCTCTCAGCCACCGACGTGTACGTGGCCGACCGAGAGCTCAGCCCCACCGTGGCCGACCACCGCCCGCTCGTCTACGTGCCCAACAGCAAGTCGAATACGGTCTCGGTGATCGATCCCGAGACCTTTCGAGTGATCGACACCTATGCGGCGGGCGGCTCGGAACCACAACACGTCGTCCCGTCGTACGACCTGCAGACGCTCTACGTCACCAACGATCTGCCGATCGGCGCGGGCAGCCTGTTGCCGATCGACCCGAGGACGGGCAAGCCGGGCGAACCGTTTCCTGTGCGCGATCCCTACAACATGTACTACACGCCGGACGGCCGGTACGCGCTCGTGGTCGCGGAGGCGGACAAGTCGCTGGATTTCTACGATCCGCGAACCTGGCAGAAGACGCATGCCATGGCGGTGCCCGACTGCGCTGGAGTCGACCACATGGACTTCACGGCCGACGGCCGTTTCGCCCTGGTCTCGTGCGAATTCAGCGGCCGCATGCTGGTTTTCGACGTGGCCGAGCGCAAAGTCGTCAAGCTGGTCGATCTGCCCGGCGGTCGCTCGGGCATGCCGCAGGACGTGAAGCTGTCCCCGGACGGCCACACTTTCTTCGTCGCCGACATGACCGCCGACGGCATCTACCTGTTCGACGCGCACACTTTCGAGAACACCGGATTCGTGCCGACCGGCAAGGGCGCCCACGGCCTCTACATCACCCGCGATTCCGCGCAGATGCTCATCACCAACCGGCACGAAGGCAGCGTCTCGGTGTGGGACTTCGCGGCGAACGGGCTCGTGCGCAAGTGGTTCGTGCCCGGCGGCGGCAGTCCCGATATGGGCAACATCTCCGCGGACGGTCGCGTCTTCTGGGCGTCCGGCCGACACCACGACGAGGTGTACGCCATCGACATCGTCAACTGGAATCTGCTGGCTCGCATCCCGGTAGGGAAAGGGCCACATGGACTCACGATCTGGCCGCAGCCGGGCCGCTACTCCACGGGCCACACCGGCGTCATGCGCTGACCTCGGCCCGGCCTGCGCAGCGGTCAGGACCTGACCGGACGCAACCCCAGACCGCCTTCGACGAAGCGCTGAACGGACGTCAGCCCGGCGTCCAAAGCGGCCTCGTAGCCGGGGCGCGCCCATCCGCTCACCTTCGCGGTGCCGTCGGCCTCGGGCGTCACCCCGATTTCGGCGACCAGCTCGGCTGTGGTCGGTTCGCAGACCGCCCAGGAGAAGTGCGTCTCCTCCGCCCAGCCCGCACCGCGCCGGGCCACGTAGTCCGGTTCGGTGATGCCGCCCGCGGCCAGGGCGGGGCGGTCGTCGATGCGGTCGTCGGCGCGCAGGGCGCGCAGATACCAGGCGCCCGCGTTGATTTCGATCGGCTCCATCAGCGTTCGGCCGTTCCGCCGCGCGAGTCGTCGGCGGGCACTCCGCCGAATTCCGCGACGCCGAACGGCCTCGCTGCGACATGATCGGATGGCCGCCACGTCGCTTTTGCGCGTTTCGCGGTAACGAACCGGATTTCGGGTAGCTCGATCATGAGGAAGAGGCTAGCGGGAGGTTCTATCGATATGGGCGAGCTATGGTTCGGCCATTACCGCCTCGATCGGTTGCTGGGCAGCGGCGGCATGGGCGAGGTCTGGCTTGCGCACGACACCACGACCGACCGTGTGGTCGCGTTGAAGCTGCTGCCCACCGCGTACGCGGCGGACCCGAAATTCCGGCAGCGGTTCACCAGGGAGGCTCGGCTAGCCACCCAGGTGCGCGGGCCGCACCTGGTGCCGATCCATTCGTTCGGCGAGCTCGACGGCCGCCTGTACATCGATATGGAGTTCATCGAGGGCTGCGACGTGGCCGCGCTGCTGCGGCGTTCGGGGCGACTGGACCCAGAGCGGGCGATCGAGATCGTCGCGCAGACGGCCGCCGCGCTCGACATCGCGCACCGTGCCGGCCTGGTGCACCGCGACGTGAAGCCGTCGAACATCATGGTGACGCCCGGCGGCACGGTCTATCTGATCGACTTCGGCACCGCGCACCGCAGCGACCAGCCCGCGCTCACCGCCACCGGCAACGTGGTGGGCACGCTGGCCTACATGGCGCCGGAGCGGTTCGACCGGGCTGCGGGCCCACGTTCGGATCAGTACTCGCTGGCCTGTGTGCTGTTCGAGTGCCTGACCGGGTACCGGCCGTTCGACGACGGCGAGCCGCCACGCCTGTTGCGCGCCCACCTCATGCAAGCCCCGCCGTCGGCATCGGCGCTGAATCCGGCCCTCCCGCCCGCACTGGACGCGGTGATCGCGCGCGGCATGGCGAAGGACCCGGACCAGCGCTGGTCCAGTGCGGGGGAACTGGCTTCGGCCGCGCACGTGGCGCTGACCGGCCGGGACGCGAACACGGTCGAACTCGCCTCCGCGGTGCCGACCGTCGTACTGCCGCCGCTCCGTGCGGTGGCCACCTCCGGCGTCTCGCCCCGGACCGGTGTCTCGCCCACGACCGGTGTCTCGTCCGGTGCGCGTACGTCCCTCGGACCGCGCCTGGCGCTGGCGTCGTTCGGGGCGCTCGCCGCGGCGGTCGCCGGGGCGTTGTGGCTGGGACGGCCGGACGTGGCCGACGCGGGACCGGCGACAACGCCGCTGCCGTCGTCGAACCAGGACCACGGGACACCGTCGAACCCGCCGTCGCAAGCCCCGGCCGCCCCTGCGCCGATCTCGGCGCCCATCGTGGTCCTGCCCGGCGCGGGCCAGCCGTGCGATCCGGCGGTCGACGTGCACAGCGTCGTTGTGGACGGCCTGGTGCTCACCTGTACTCCGTCGGCGGGCCGCCCCAGCTGGCTTCCCGCGTCGCCCGCCTCCGGCGGTGTCGCCGTGCGGAACGCCGACGACTCGAACGGACCCGGGCAACAGGATTCCGGCGACAAGCACGACCGGGGCAAGCCGGATCACGCGAACCAGGGACATGGCAGGGACAAGCCCAAACCGGGCAAGTAGGGGGCCGTTGCCGGACTGTCGTCGAGCCCACAGTGGTGTGTGACGCGGGGCGGGGTTACGCTCCGAAGAAGGCCATTCTTACGGCATTCGCGCGGTGACCTGCTGATTTTCGTTCCGCGCCGCGGGGAGGCCGGATCGGCCAGATGTCAACGCTGACTGGAGGTTCGCGATGGGGGAGGTGCGATTCGGGGGCTACCGGCTGGAGCGACTGCTCGGCAAGGGCGGTATGGGGCAAGTGTGGCTCGCCTACGACACGGTGGCCGCGCGGCGGGTGGCGTTGAAGCTCCTGCCTGCCGAACTCGCCGCCGCCGCGGGATATCGCAAGCGATTCGAGCGTGAAGCCGAAGCGGTGGCGCAACTGCGCGATCCGCACGTACCCCGGATCCACCGGTTCGGCGAGATCGACGGCCGGCTCTACATCGACATGCAGTTCGTCGAGGGCACGGATCTGGCGGGCAAACTGCTGGCCGAGGGAGCGCTGCCACCGGCCGTCGCGGTCGGCGTCATCGGCCACGTCGCCGCGGCGCTCGATGTGGCGCACCGGCGCGGGCTGGTGCACCGCGACGTCAAACCGTCGAACGTCGTCGTGCACCCCAGCGGCTTCACCTACTTGATCGACTTCGGCATCGCGCACGGGCTCGGCCAGACCGCCGTGACCACCACGGGCATGGCGATCGGCACCCTGGCGTACATGGCTCCGGAGCGGTTCACCGGGAAGGTGGACGGACGCGCCGACGTCTACTCGCTGGCCTGCGTGCTCTACGAGTGCCTGACCGGCTCCCGGCCCTACGGCGACACCGACCCCGCACAGCAGATGCACGCCCATCTGATGGCGACGCCCCCGCGAGCCGGTTCGGTGTGCGCCGCTGTCCCCGCCGCTCTGGATGCCGTCATCGCCCGCGGTCTGGCCAAGGAGCCGGACGAAAGATTCGCGACCGCCGGGGAATTCGCCGCAGCCGCGCGGTCGGCGATCGGCGTTCCCGACTCGCGAGCCGTGCCGCCGCCAGCGCCCCGTGCTGGTGGCGACGGCGGTCTCCCTGGGCAAGAGAACGTTTCGCCGCGTCCGTCAGCTGGAGCCTCTGCGGCAGAGCGTTTTTCGGAAGCGCCGAGTGCACCGCCACGGCGCACGCCTACCCCGACCAAAGTCATGCCCCAGCCAGGCCCGACGCCGACGCTCGTGGCGACCAGGCTCGACTGGTCCACGGTCACCCCTGGGCCGATTCCCACCCCGGGCAAGGACGTTCCGCAATCGGGTCCGCCGGTGCGGGGATATGCCGGTCGGTCGGCCGTCCCTGGTCACCCCGCTGCGGGGCAGCCATATTCAGCAGGCGGGTATCGAAACGCGCCGTACGCCGCCGGAGGCGGACAGCCAGGTTGGCAGGGCAGATTGCTGGCCCTGCAAGCACGCGTGCTGTCCCCGAAGCCCGGCCCGGTCGCGCCGCCGTACCGGGCGCAGGCGCGCAAGGTCTTCCCGGCGGTCCCGCGTCCGGGTCGGCGGTCGGTTCCCCAGCGGCCGAGCGCCGCGATCCCCCGACGTCGGCGGAGCTTGCTGTCGAAGCTGATCGGCGCGCTGATCGTGGTGTTCCTCGCGCCGTTCGCGTTCGCGGCCGGTTGCGTCGCGTTGATCGCGGCGGGAACCAGAACCGGCGACTCCGGCACGCCCGCACCGACTCTGCCGCCCGCGGCGGTGGCGGTGGAACAACCCGGACCGTCCCGCGACGACCCCATGACCGATCCGGCTGCCGTGGCGCCGATGGGCACTCCCGTTCGCGACGGCAAATTCGAATTCGTCGTGACGAAGGTCGACGCGGGCGTGGCACGCATCGGATTGCAGACGGCCGCCGGTTCGTTTCTGATCGTCACGCTGGCCGTCCGCAATATCTCCGACGAATCGAAGTGGTTCCTGCCGCTGGGCCAGCGCCTGCTGGACACGCAGAACACGCCGTTCGACCACAACGCCACCGCCACCATGTGGCAGAACACCCAACGGCGCCTCGGCTACTCCTTCGAGCTGCGCCCCGGGCAATCCGCCACGACCCAACTCGTCTTCGACCTCCCGCCGACGGTCACTCCCGACCATTTGGAACTTCACGACTTCGTTCTGTCCAACGGCGTCCGAGTCGCCCTCGGCTGAACGTCTTCGCGCGGCGATGCCGGTGCCGATCCGGAAACGGATGCTCTCCGCCCGAACACCTCGCTACCGGGGTGACTCCGCTGCACGGCGCGGCGAGCGCGGTGTCGAGCTCGGCCACCTGTATGCGGGTCCGCGATGCTTCGGCTTGCCCGCTGTGGATGGGAAGCGGCGAGCCCGCTCAGGCGGCTGGGAGGACGGCGGACAGCGCGGTGAGGACGGCTTGGCGGCCGATTCGCAGGCCCGCGGCCAGCAGCGTGGTGTCGCGAGCGGCGCTGTCGATGTCGGGAGAGCCGAGGGGCGGGTGGATTTGCAGTACCGAGTCGCCGAGTTCGGCGAGCGCGCGATCCTCGATGTCCTGTTGGCGGGGGCGTTCGAGCCACGCCCGGTACGCGCCGGGGGCCACCGCGCGCATATAACCGCCGCCGACGAGCTGGTGCAGGCGCGACGCGGCCGGGCGCCGTTCGTCCACGCGCCGGGTACGCAGGACCAAGGCGAGGGTGGCGCCCGCTCGGACCGCAGTGCGGATCGGCACGGTCTCGGAGAGACCTCCGTCGAAGAAGGCCGAACCGCCCAGGGCGACCGGAGGTCCGGCCAGAATGGGCAGGCCCGCCGACGCGCGCAGCGCGCGCATGAGCGTCCGCTTGTCGGTGATGTGCGGATGCAGGTCGACCGCCTGCCCGGTCCGGATATCGGTGGCGATCGGATGGAACGTCGTGGAGTTGGCGAGGATCGCCTCGAAGTCCATCGGTTCGATGCCGTCGTACACCTGATGCACGAGATACCGCAGATCGAACGCGGGGCGCCCGCGCAGCAGCCGAGCCGGGTCGATGGCACGGCGCATGATCGCAGGATCGGTCCACGAGCGCATGCCGGGGATCGCGCGCCCGCACAACAGCCAGGCGCCGTTGATCGCGCCCGCCGACGTGCCGTATACGGCATCGAATATCCCGGCGAGTCCGAGTTCCTCCAGCGCGGACACCATGCCGCTGGAGTACACGCCCCGGCTGCCGCCTCCCTCCACCACCAGCGCCAGGCGGTGACCGTCGGCACGGCCGCCCGTGGCACGACGCGCGCGGATCACTTCCGCGACAGGAGAGAGACTTGTCGAGCTGGTCACCGGATCACGATACGACACCACGGTATGCGTATCGGTCCAGCGGCGTGACGACGGAGGGACCGCCGCGTGAACAAAGGAGCGGGCGCGAACCTCCAGGTCCGCGCCCGCCCGTTTCCCGGTCTGCGCCGGGTACTACTTGATCTCCGCCAGAACGGTGCCCTGCGTGATCGCCGCGCCCGCCTCGACGGAAAGGCCGGTGACCACACCCGCCTTGTGCGCGTTGACCGGGTTCTCCATCTTCATGGCCTCGAGCACCACGATCAGATCGCCCGCCTCGACCGACTGGCCCTCTTCCACGGCGACCTTGACGACGGTGCCCTGCATCGGAGCGGTGACCGCGTCACCGGAGGCCGCGCCGCCGCCCGCGCCGCCACGCTTGCGCGGCTTGGGCTTCTTGCGGATCACGCCCGCGCCGTTGCCCGCTGCCCCGCCCGCTCCGGCGCCAACGGTGAAGTTACCCGGCAGCGAGACCTCGACCCGGCGTCCGCCGACCTCGACGACGACCTTCTGCCGCGGCGCTTCCTCGTCCTCGTCGGCCGGGGCGCCCGCGCCGGTGAAGGGCTCGATGGTGTTGACCCACTCGGTTTCGATCCACTTGGTGTAGACCTCGAACTTCTCGCCGTCGCCGATGAACGCCGGGTCCTCGACGATGGCCCGGTGAAACGGGATGACCGTGGCCAGTCCATCGACCTCGAACTCGGCCAGCGCGCGCCGCGCCCGCTCCAGGGCCTGCGTACGGTTCTCGCCGGTGACGATCAGCTTGGCCAGCATCGAGTCGAACTGCCCGCCGATCACGCTGCCCTGGACCACGCCGGAGTCGACGCGGACACCGGGGCCGGTGGGCTCCTTGTAGACGGTGACCGGGCCGGGGGCGGGCAGGAAGTTGCGGCCCGCGTCCTCGCCGTTGATGCGGAACTCGAAGGAGTGGCCGCGCGGCGTCGGGTCCTCGGTGATCTCCAGCTTCTCGCCGTTGGCGATGCGGAACTGCTGGCGCACCAGGTCGAGGCCCGCGGTTTCCTCGGTGACCGGGTGCTCGACCTGCAGACGGGTGTTCACCTCGAGGAAGGAGACCGTCTCGCCCTGCACCAGGTACTCGACGGTGCCCGCGCCGTAGTAGCCGGCTTCCTTGCAGATGGCCTTGGCCGAGGCGTGGATCTTCGCGCGCACTTCGTCGGACAGGAACGGCGCGGGGGCCTCCTCGACGAGCTTCTGGAAGCGCCGCTGCAGCGAGCAGTCGCGGGTGCCCGCGACGATGACGTTGCCGTGCTTGTCGGCGATGACCTGAGCCTCGACGTGGCGGGCCTTGTCCAGGTACTGCTCGACGAAGCACTCGCCGCGACCGAAGGCGGCGGTCGCCTCACGGACGGCCGAGTCGTACAGCTCCGGGATCTCCTCGATGGTGTGCGCGACCTTCATGCCGCGGCCACCGCCGCCGAACGCCGCCTTGATGGCGACCGGCACGCCGTACTTCTTCGCGAATTCGACGACCTCGCTCGCGTCTTTGACCGGGTCCTTGGTGCCCGCGGCCATCGGCGCCTTCGCGCGCTCGGCAATGTGCCGCGCGGTGACCTTGTCGCCCAGGTCGCGGATGGACTGGGGGGAGGGGCCGATCCAGATCAGCCCGGCGTCGATGACGGCCTGGGCGAAGTCGGCGTTCTCGGAAAGGAAGCCGTAGCCAGGGTGGATGGCGTCGGCGCCGGACTTGGCGGCGGCGTCGAGGATCTTGTCGAAGACGAGATACGACTCGGCCGAGGTCTGCCCGCCCAGGGCGAACGCCTCGTCGGCGAGCTTGACGAACGGGGCATCGGCATCCGGCTCCGCGTAGACGGCGACGCTGCCGATACCGGCATCCTTGGCCGCCCGGATCACGCGCACGGCGATCTCGCCTCGGTTAGCTACGAGTACCTTTGTGATCCGCGCGCTGGCATGGCTGGGCACTGAGCCTCCTGTGTGCATTCTTCTGGTCGCTTCGCCGGGGGTGGGGTCGCTGTGCGGGCTCCGCTCCCATAATCGACAAACTTACGTCTCGGGCGAGTGTAGGCAGTCTGCCAACAGTCGCCGAACTCGGCTAGGCCTACTGAACAGTAGGTCGCGGATCACAACGTACGCGTCCCGTGTTTGGGACCGCGCCCCGCCTACCTGCTCCGCGTGCGTCGCGACCCGCCGCGCGCGGGCGCCTCGCCGGGTTCTTCCCCCGTGGCGATCGGCATGCGCACCGAGTTGCCCCACTCGGTCCACGACCCGTCGTAGTTGCGTACGCCGTGGCGCCCGAGCAGGTAGGTCAGGACGAACCAGCTGTGAGCGGATCGCGCGCCGACTCGACTGTAGACGATCACCTCGTCCGCGCCTGCCAACGCGCGGTAGACGTCGTCGAGTTCGGTGCGGGAGCGGAAACGCCCGTCGGCGGTGAGCGCCTCGGACCACGGGATGTTCGACGCGCTGGGAATATGGCCGCCGCGCAATGCCGCGTCCTCGGGGTTGGCCGGTTGGAGCACATCCGCGCCGGAGTACTCCTCGGCCGAGCGCACGTCGAGCACCGGTTTGCCGAGGTGGGCGAGCACGTCCTCGCGGAAGGCTCGGAGGGTGCTGTCGTCTCTGCGCACAGCCGGATAGCCGCTGCGCACCGGGTAGTCGGGTTCGAAGGTCGTGTCGCGCCCTTCGGAGATCCACGCCGCGCGGCCGCCGTCGAGCAGGCGCACGTCCTCGTGCCCGAACAGGGTGAACACCCATGCCGCGTGCGCCGCCTGCGCGTTCCCGCGATCCCCGTAGATCACAACCGTGTCGTCACGATCTATACCTTTCGCGCGCATCAGTTCGGTGAATCGCGTTCCGTCGATATAGTCGCGCGTGACCGGATCGTTCAGATCGCTTCGCCAATCCAGTTTGGTGGCGCCCGGAACGTGCCCGATGTCGTAGAGCAGCGTGTCCTCGTTGGCCTCGATGATCTTGAGTCCCCGCGCGCCTATGTTTGCCGACAGCCACTCCGTGGTTACTAGTCGGTGTGGGTGTGCGTAGGAACCGAGCGAGGGATGAGGGTCCGGAGCGACGGGCACGGTGTTTGGGTCCTTCACGCATGGGTGGACGGTGGTGGCAGCGGTTCGAGGCCTCACAGCGATGGTAGGTGTGAGGCGACAGTGGCTCTCGTTTCAGATCACAAATCGGATGAGGGCCGAATAAAGGGCACCTACATCCGATAAAGTCTCCCGGGAGGAGGGGTGAGCTATGTCCGATTCTTGGCCGCGGCGGCGACTGCTCGCGATCCTACGTGGCGCCAGCGAGCCTCTCGACGCCCAGGAACTGGCCAGAATCACCGGACAGCACGTCACCACGGTCCGGTTCCATCTGGACGTGCTCACCAGGGAATCCCTCGTCCGGCAGTTCCAGCAGCCGCCGCGTGGCCGCGGGCGACCGCGCATCGGATACAGCGCGGTGCAGCGATCGGTGGGCTACCAGGATCTCGCCCAGGTGCTCGCCGACCAGCTCGGCCCGGATCCCCGGCGCAGGGCGGAGGCGGCGAATGCGGCGGGCCGCGCCTGGGGCAGCAGACTCGACGTCGGTGACCATCGGGTCGAGTCGCTGGAGGACGCCAAGGATCTCACGATGACGTTGATGTCGGAACTGGGTTTCGCGCCCGAGCGCGACTCTTCCCCGGAGAACGAGGGGAAGGTGCTGATCCGGATGACCGCGTGTCCGCTGCGCGAACTCGCGCGAACGCATTCCGAAGTGGTCTGCGGCGTGCACCTCGGGCTGCTCGAAGACGTCCTCCGCCGGGGCGGCGCGCAGGGGACCATCGATGTGCGGATGCATCCGTTCGTGGAGCCGGAGCTGTGCGTGGCCCGTCTGGAACTCATCGCGGCGCAGCGCGCCGAGGCCCAGGAGACCGCGAAGGTGCCCGGCGGTGACGCCGAGGCGTTCACCACGCCGTCAGGCCGTGTGGCCCCACAGCTGCGTAACGCCGATCCCAACATCGCCAAGCAGTCGGCGCAGCAGTGGTAGCCCGATGCCGATGACGCTGGACGGGTCGCCATCGATGCGGTCGACGAACCAGCCGCCGAGCCCGTCGAGGGTGAACGCGCCCGCCACCTGGAGCGGCTCGCCGGTCGCGATGTAGGCGTCCAGCTCGTCCGGCTCGGGCTTGGCGAAATGCACGGTGGTGCTGCTGCAGTCGACCGCTTCGGCGATGATCCCACCGTCCCGCATCCGCAGCACGCAGTGCCCGGTGACGAGATCGGCGCTGCGTCCGGCCATGTCGCCCCAGCGCGCGCGGGCGACCTCGGGGGTGTGCGGCTTGCCCTGCAACTCGCCGTCCACGAGCAGCATGGAATCACAGGCCACCACAACGCAGTCGGCGGCGAACTCCGGAACCGCGGTGGCGACGGCCGCCGCTTTGGCGCGCGCCAACTCCACCACGACCCCCTGCGGAGGGGTGCCCTCGGGGAGGGCGGCGGCCACCGCGTCCTCGTCCACGGCGGAGACCCGGACGATCGGGTCGATGCCCGCCGAGCGGAGCACCTCCCGGCGGGCCGGGGACGCGGAGGCCAGGATCAGCCGCGTCACCCGCGCAGGTGGGACAGCTGTGGGAAGGAGTACGGGGAGAACGGGGAAGCGCCGCGATGCATCAGCGTCGGGTGGCCCCACAGGTCGGGCGGGCCTGCGGGCCCGCCCGGCGCGGCGCTGTTCGCGGCGGCGGACAGGACGCACACCAGTGCGGCGAGTTCCTCGTCGGTCGGCGAGCCCTTCACGACACGGAAGAACGGCTCCGGGGTGGCCTCTGCGGATTGCGCTGTCGCGGTCGAACCGGTGGACGCACCGGCCTCGTCTGCGATCGGGTCGACTGTGAGATCCAGTTCGACGGCGCTCAACACATCTTCTTCTGCCACGGTCGTCACAGTGCCAGGTCCTCTCTTCGCCCTTATCAGCGGAACTGATCAGGCTGTTCCCGTTTTCCGACAAGTTATGGATGAAGCAATCGTCCTCGGACGCACTCTTTGCTTCTCTGCAACAAGCCGGTACACGCCAGCGTAAGTGTTACCGAGGCCGATGCCCCACCCTTTGTGCGCGGCCTATCGAGGGTATCGCTCGATCACAGCGGGATGTTGCCGTGTTTCTTCGGCGGCAGGGTGACCATCTTGCGTTCGAGCAGTCGCAGCGCGGAGACGATCTGGCCGCGGGTGTGCGACGGCGGAATGACCGCGTCCACGTAGCCTCGTTCGGCGGCGACGTACGGGTTCACGAGTGTGTCCTCGTACTCGTTCTGGAGCTCGAGCCGCAGCGCATCGACGTCTCCGCCGTCTTTGGCGGCCTGCTGGAGCTGCTTGCGGTAGACGAAGCCGACGGCGCCCGAAGCGCCCATGACGGCGATCTGGGCGGTCGGCCAGGCGAGGTTCACATCGGCGCCCATGTGCTTGGAACCCATGACGTCGTAGGCGCCGCCGTAGGCCTTGCGTGTGATGATCGTGATTTTGCCCACAGTGGCCTCACCATAGGCGTAGAGCAGCTTCGCGCCGCGCCGGATGATGCCGTTGTACTCCTGCCCGGTGCCGGGCAGGAAGCCGGGCACGTCGACCAGGGTGATGATCGGGATGTTGAACGCGTCGCAGGTGCGCACGAAGCGCGCGGCCTTCTCCGAGGCGTCGATGTCCAGGCAGCCCGCGAACTGGGTGGGCTGGTTGGCCACGATGCCGACGCTGCGGCCGTCGATCCGGCCGAAGCCGACGATGATGTTCATCGCGCGCTCGGCCTGCACCTCGAGGAACTCGTCGTCGTCGAGCAGGCGACGGATCACGTCGTGCATGTCGTAGGGCTGGTTCGGCGAGTCCGGGATGATCGTGTCCAGCTCGAGATCCTCGTCGGTGAGCGAGTCCTCGATCGCGCCGTCGATCGGGTCGGTGGCCGGGAAGCGCGGCGCCTCGGCCCGGTTGTTGCTCGGCAGGTAGGACAGCAGGTCCTTGACGTAGTCCAGGGCGTCTTGCTCGCCGGAGGCGACGTAGTGCGCCACACCGGACTTGGTCATGTGCGTGTGCGCGCCGCCCAGGTCCTCCATGGTGACGTCCTCGCCCGTGACGGTCTTGATGACGTCCGGGCCGGTGACGAACATCTGGCTGGTGCCGTCGACCATCACGACGAAGTCGGTCAGCGCGGGGGAGTACACGTGGCCACCGGCGGCCGGGCCCATGATCAGCGAGATCTGCGGGATCACGCCGGAGGCCTGGATGTTGCGGTGGAAGATCTCGCCGTAGAGACCGAGCGAGACCACGCCCTCCTGGATGCGCGCGCCGGCGCCCTCGTTGATGCCGATCAGGGGGCGGCCGGTCTTCAGGGCCAGATCCATCACCTTGACGATCTTCTCGCCGTAGACCTCGCCGAGGCTGCCGCCGAACACCGTGACGTCCTGGCTGAAGATGCACACGTCGCGGCCGTCGATGGTGCCGTAACCGGTCACCACGCCGTCGCCGAGCGGGCGGTTGTGCTCCAGGCCGAAGTTCACGCTGCGGTGGCGGGCCAGGGCGTCGAGTTCGACGAAGGAGCCTTCGTCCAGCAGGGCGAGGATGCGCTCGCGGGCGGTCATCTTGCCCTTCGCGTGCACCTTGTCGACCGCGGCCTCACCCATCGGGTGCTTCGCCTCTTCCAGCCGATTCCGCAGGTCAGCCAGCTTCCCGGCGGTGGTGTGGATATCGGGGGAACCCGCGGGACCTGATGCGGGCTGCTGCTGGACACTCGTCATGGCATCGGAGTGTAACCAGTACCAGTGCGTCTCTCTAACCCAGACGGGGGCTACCGGCGAGTAGAAAACCGCAGCTAGATCAATTTTCGGACGCAAACTTCCTGGTCGGTAGCGACGTTGGGGAGGCGGAAAATGAGTATCGCCCACCGGTCGGGTCCGGATAGCCTGAGGGCGAAACATTTTCGGCTCAGGGGAGGAGCGCGTCATGTGGGAATGGGGTAGGACTTTCGCCGAATACGCTGCCGCCGCGGCGTGGACACGGAACACGGAGACGGCTCCGAAGTACGGCGAGCCCGAGTGCTGGACCGAGACCACCGAGGGCGAGCCGGAGAACGACCGCGCGGGCATGGCGGCGCGCGACCCGCTCGTCTCCTGGTACGACCTGGCCGGGTAGCGCCCGCGCGGCGAGTAGCCTGCCGGTGTGCAGAGGCCACCGTTGGATGCAGAGCAGTTGCGGCGCAGTGCCGTCGACTCGCCGGAACTGTCGTTCTTCTCGCGGATCGACGTGGTCGAGTCGACCGGGTCCACGAACGCGGATCTGATCGCGCTGGCGGCCGATCCGGACGCCGACCACGTCGTTCTGCTGGCGGAAACCCAAGTGCAGGGCCGTGGCAGGCACGCGAGGACCTGGGTCAGCCCGCCCCGGGCGCAACTGGCGATGTCGGTGCTGGTGCGTCTGCCCGGGATCGGCCCCGCCTCGCTCGCCTGGCTGGCGCTGCTCACCGGCGTCGCCGTGGTCGACGCGCTGCGGACCACGGCGGGCGTCGCCGCGGAACTCAAGTGGCCCAACGACGTGCTGATCGACGGACGCAAGGTCGCGGGCATCCTGGCCGAGGTCGCGGCGAGCGGGGGCGGCGCGCCCGCCGTCGTGATCGGGCTCGGGCTCAACGTGAGCCTGACCGAAGAGGAACTGCCGGTGCCGCACGCCACGTCGCTGACCATCGCGGGTGCGCGGCAGACCGACCGCACGGTGCTCGTGCGGTCGCTGTTGACCGAGTTCGCCCGTCGCTTCACCGCGTGGCGCGACGCGGATTGGGCGACCGACGAACTGGCCGCCGCCTACCGCGAGCGGTGCGCCACCATCGGCACGGAGGTCCGCGCCGAACTACCCGGCGGCCGACAGCTCACCGGCATCGCCGAGGGCGTCGACGACTACGGCCGCCTGCTCATCGGTGGCGAAGCGGTGTCCGCGGGCGATGTCACGCATCTGCGCGCCCAGTACTGACCGCCTCTCCGGGCGGCCTCAGACGTGCTGGGCGACGTCGCGCGCGGCGTCCCGGGCGAGTGCGCGATCGCGCTGCTCCTCGAACTTGATCACGTCTTTGGCCAGCTGCTCCACGAACGTGCCCAGTTCGTCGCGCGCCTGCTCGCCGCGCGGCCCGAAGTCCGAGCGGTCGAAGACGTTCCACTGTTTGAGCACCGGCTCGATGACCTCTTCCAGGTGCTGGCGCAGGTCGTAGATGCCGTGCTTGGCCATCAGCACGCCGTAGCGGCGGAAGTTGGGCATCCCGGCGCCTGGCATCAGGAAGTTCGTGATGATCCTGGTGATCGCGGGCAGCGCCTGGTCGGGCACCAGGTCCAGCGCCGCGCCGCACAGGGAGCGATAGAAGATCATGTGCAGGTTCTCGTCGGCGGCGATGCGCTGGAGCAGGCGATCGGCGACGGCGTCGTTGCATGCCTTGCCGGTGTTGCGATGCGACACACGGGTGGCCAGTTCCTGGAAGGTGACGTAGGCGACGCTCGCCAGGAACCCGCCCCACCCGTCCGGCGATCGGACCCCGTTGCTCATGTGGATCATCCGGGCCTCCTCCAGGGCGACCGGATCGACGGCGCGGGTGACGACCAGGTAGTCCCGCATGGCGATGCCGTGGCGGTTCTCCTCGGCGGTCCAGCGGTCGACCCAGGTGCCCCACGGTCCGTCCTCGGAGAAGTTCTGCGCGATCTCCCGGTGGTAGGAGGGCAGGTTGTCCTCGGTGAGCAGGTTGGTGATCATCGCGACCCGGGCGACCTCACTGAGGTGCGATTGCTCCGGTTGCCAATCCACGCCGCCAAGGGCGGCGAAGTTGCGGCCCTGGCTCCACGGCACATAATCGTGCGGGTTCCAGTCTTTCGCCATGGACAGGTGCCGATTCAGGTTCTCTTCGGCGACGGGTTCGAGTTCGGCCAGGATCTGCAGCGGGGTCAGGTCTTTGGTCACGCGTTCCTCCACGGTCGGAATCGGCGATGATGGTGAGCCGGGCGTTGCGCGATACAGAGAGCCACTGCGCGGAAATAGTCACACGCAGGGTGCCGATTGTGCAGCATGACGCGCTGCGGTGTCAGCCGTTCGGGCATCTTGACGCGGTACTGTTCCTACATGGGTTATCCCGAGGATGTGCTGGCGCCCGACGAACGGTTGCTGCTGCATCGCCACCCGCATTGGAAGATGCTCTTCTGGCCGATCGTGACGCTGATCGTCGCCACCGCTCTCGCGGGTTTCACAGGGGGACTCATTTCGCAGAAGGCCACGGGCACCACCGCCTCGGCGCTGCTCATCACGGTGCTCGTGGTGTATGTGGCGATTCTGCTATGGCGTTGCGCCGTACCGGTTATCAGCTGGAAGTCGACGCATTTCATCGTCACCGACCGGCGGGTGCTGGTGCGTCAGGGCGTCATCACCCACAGCGGCATCGACATCCCGATGAGCCGGATCTCCAGCGTGCAGTTCCGGCATGGGCTGTTCGATCGGTTGCTCGGCACCGGGACGTTGATCATCGAGTCGTCCTCCTCGGAGCCGCTGGAATACGACGACATCCCCGCGGTCCAGCAGGTGCATTCGCTGCTCTACCACCAAGTGTTCGAGGTCGAACGCCATCGGGACGGGCGTGACGAGCGCTGGGACGACCGCCGCAGCTACCGGTGAGCCCGTAACCTGGGCGTATGACCGCTGTACTGCTGGCCGAGGACGACGATGCCATCGCGGCCCCGTTGTCGCGCGCGCTCGGCCGCGAGGGCTACTCGGTGACTGTCGAGAGTTTCGGCCCCGCCGTGCTGCAGCGGGCTCTGGAAGGCGGGCACGACCTGCTCATTCTCGATCTCGGCCTACCCGGCATGGACGGGCTGGAGGTCTGCCGTCAGGTGCGCGCCCGCGGCGCGGATCTGGCCGTGCTGATGCTCACCGCGCGCACCGACGAGGTGGATTTCGTGGTGGGGCTGGACGCGGGCGCCGACGACTACGTCGGCAAGCCGTTCCGGCTCGCCGAGTTGCTCGCCCGGGTGCGAGCGCTGTTGCGGCGCAGCGGAATCGGCGACGACACGGTCGAGGTGGGCGGCATCCGCCTGGAGCCGGCCGCCCGGCGCGTACTGGTCAACGGCGTCGAAATCGGTTTGGCCAACAAGGAATACGAGCTGCTCAAGGTGCTGATCGACCGGGCCGGTCAGGTGGTGGCGCGCGAGACCATCCTGCGCGAGGTGTGGGGCGACGCGGAGTTGCGCGGTTCCAAGACGTTGGACATGCACATGTCCTGGCTGCGCCGCAAGATCGGGGACGAGGGCCCCATGGCCGAGCGGCGCATCGTCACCGTCCGCGGTGTCGGATTCCGGCTGAACACCGACTGACGTGCGCCGCCGGATCTTGCGTTCCATGCTCACCGTGCTGACCCTCACCACGGTGGTGCTCGGCGTGCCGCTGATCTACACGGCGTGGTTGTGGGTGGAGGACATCACGCGCAACGACCTGCAGAACCGGCTGGACCGGATCGCGACGGAGATCATCGCGCAGGAACGCGACGGCACGGTGTCCGGCGAGCTGGACATCCGGTCGGTGGCGCCGTTGGTGCCGGAGAACGGCAGGCTCACCATCGTCTACCCGTCGCAGCGGGACAACGCCGTCCGCCGCGACGTGGGGGTGGCCGACGTGTCCGACCCGCTGGTCGAGTCGCTCTCGATGGGCAAGTCCGCTTCGCTGCGCCTGGAGGTGCCGTCCGCGCCGATGCACGCCATGCAGCGCCAGGCGGTCGCGGTGGTCGCGCTGGCGGTGCTCGCCTCGCTCGGCGCGGCGGTCTCGGTCGCGGTGGTCACCGCCCGGCGGGTGGCCGATCCGCTGCGGGACGTGGCGGCGCGCGCGGCCCGGCTGGCGATGGGGGATTTCCGGCCCGATCCGCGCAGGCACGGCATCGCGGAACTGGATCGCGTATCCGACGTGCTCGACTCGGCGACGGTGGAGATCGCCGGACGACTCCAGCGCGAACACGCCCTGGTGGCGGACGTCTCGCATCAGCTGCGCAGCAGGCTGACCGCCGTGCGGTTGCGCCTGGACGAGTTGTCCGCGCATGCCGACCCGGAGGTGGTGCACGAGGCCGAGGAAGCGATGGCTCAGGTCGATCGGCTCACCGATGCGATCGACGACCTGGTCCGCGCCTCCCGCGACGAGGACGCGGCCGACCGCGATCCGGTGCCCGTGATGGACGAACTGCGCGGTGTCGTCGCCGAATGGAAACACCCGTTCACCGAGGCGGGACGGTCGCTGACGCTCACCGGCGACGAGTCGTTGCGCGCCCCGATCACGGGTTCGCGGTTGCGTGAGGCGGTGACGGTGCTGGTGGACAACGCGCTCATGCACGGCGGCGGGACCTGCACGGTGTCGGTGCGCTCGGTGCGGCCGGGAGCCGATCGCGAGCCGCTGGTGTGTGTCGAGGTGGCCGACGAGGGCCATGGAGTGCGCGACGAGCTGGCGCCGCACATCTTCGACCGCGGTTTCTCCGCGGGCGGTTCCACCGGTGTCGGGCTGGCGCTCGCGCGGGCGCTGGTCGAGGCCGACGGCGGACGGCTGGAATTACAGCGGCGCAGGCCCGCGCTGTTCGCGGTGTTCCTCGGGTCGAAGGCCCGTCCGGCCAACTCGGTGGTGCCCGAGCCGAGGTGACTCAGCCGCGGCCGAGTTCCTCTTCCACGAGGTCGACGAATTCCGCTTCGAGTTCGCTCATTTCGTCGGGGAAGACCCAGCGGCGCATCGACCAGAAACGGAACGCCATCTGCAGCAGATTGCCGATGATGAACGCGCTGATGAAGTCGGCGACGTTCTCGACCGTGAAGCTCACGTTGGGCTGGCGCAGGTCGAAGACGTAGCTGGAAATCCACAGCGGGGTGAAGGCGAGGACGACGCCGACGCCGCTGACGGCGAAGAACAGCAGCGCTTCGTGATGACGTTCCCGCCCGCCGCGATTCTTGAACGACCATTCCCGGTTCAGGATGTAGGAAGCGATCACGGCGATGACGCCGGAAATGATCTTGGCCGTGACCGGTTTCTCCGCGAGCACCGTCCACTTGAGTATGTAGAAGATGCCGCTGTCGATCACGAACGTGGTCGCGCCGACGATCGCGAACTTGATCAATTCCCGCTGCCGGTACGCGATATCTTGCAGCGGCTTGGGGAGGACGCTGACCACGTCGTCGACGAATGACACAAGACCGGAGTGTACCGGTAGCTGTCATTTGCGCCGGACATGACAATATTGTCCGACGTGAGCGCACGTTCCTTCGATCCTTCGGCCATGCCCACCGTCACCATGATCGGCGGCGGCCAGTTGGCGCGCATGACCCACCAGGCGGCGATCGCGCTGGGCCAGCGGCTGCGCGTGCTCGCCGAGAACCCCGAGGACCCGGCCGCCCAGGTCAGCCCCGAGGTGGTGCTCGGCAGCCATACCGACCTGACCGCACTGCGCAAAGCGGCGGTCGGCTCGCACGCGCTGACCTTCGACCACGAGCACGTGCCGACCGAGCACCTGGAGGCGCTGGTCGCCGAGGGCGTCAACGTGCAGCCGCCGCCGCGGGCGCTGGTCTACGCGCAGGACAAGTTGGCGATGCGCACCAAGCTGAGCGCGCTGGGGCTGCCCGTGCCCGCGTTCACGCCGGTGACCTCGGTCGAGGACGCGGTGCGCTTCGGCGACGAGCACGGCTGGCGGATCGTGCTGAAAGCGGTACGCGGCGGCTACGACGGGCGTGGCGTCTGGATGCCGGAGTCCGCCGACGCGGCCGCGGCGATCGTCGCCGACCAGCTCGCCCGCGGCGTCCAGTTGCTGGCGGAGGCGAAGATCGACCTGAAACGGGAGCTGTCGGCGATGGTGGCCCGTTCGCCGTTCGGGCAGGCGGCGACCTGGCCGGTAGTGGAGACGGTGCAGCGGAAGGGACAGTGCGCGGTCGTCATCGCGCCCGCGCCCGAGTTGCCGGAGGACACGGCGGCCGCGGCGGAGACGATGGCGCTGAATCTCGCCAAGGAACTCGGCGTCGTCGGCGTCATGGCGGTGGAGCTGTTCGAGACCACTGACGGCGAGCTGCTGGTGAACGAGCTGGCCATGCGCCCGCACAACTCCGGGCACTGGGGCATGGACGGCGCCCGCACCGGGCAGTTCGAGCAGCATTTGCGCGCCGTGCTCGACTACCCGCTCGGCGACACCGCGCCGCTGGCTCCGGTGACCGTGATGGCGAACATTCTCGGCGCGCCGCAGGCCCCGGCGATGTCGATGGACGAGCGGCTGCACCACCTGTTCGCCAGGATCCCTGAGGCGAAGGTGCACCTGTACGGCAAGGGCGAGCGTCCCGACCGCAAGATCGGGCACGTCAACATCCTCGGCGACGACGTGGCCGAGGTCAGGGAGAAGGCCGAGCGGGCGGCGCACTGGATGTCGCACGCGATCTGGACCGACGGATGGGATCCGCATGAGTGAGGAACTGGCCATCGCCCCCGCGGTCGGCCTGATCATGGGCAGCGACTCGGACTGGCCGACGATGGAGGCCGCCGCGGAGGCGCTGGCCGAATTCGGGATCCGTTTCGAGGTGGGCGTCGTCTCGGCGCACCGCACGCCGCAGCGCATGCTCGACTACGCGCGTTCCGCGGCGGGGCGCGGGTTGAAGGTCATCATCGCCGGCGCGGGCGGCGCTGCCCACCTGCCCGGCATGGTCGCCTCGGCCACTCCGCTGCCGGTGATCGGCGTGCCGGTGCCGCTCAAATACCTCGACGGCATGGACTCGCTGCTGTCCATCGTCCAGATGCCCGCCGGCGTGCCGGTCGCCACCGTCTCCATCGGCGGCGCCCGCAACGCGGGCCTGCTCGCCGCCCGCATCCTCGCCGCCCACGACCCGTCCCTGCGCACCCGCATGGAACAGTTCCAGGCCGGGCTCGAGCAGATGGTGCTGGAAAAGGACGACGCGCTGCGCACCAAACTTCTGGGCTGAGCGGCGCACGGTCAGCGGTCGCGCCTGCCTGCACGCAAACTTGCGACCGCTTCCACCAATCCGGCGTTCTCCAAGGACGTCCAGCACGTCTTCAGTGGTCTCCGGTGGGTTGGTGCGTGAATCGGCGATCTGCTGGATGCACGCCCAGACCACACGGTCGTCCAGATCGATCTGGTCGAGCACGAAATCATCGGGACTTTTCGCCTCGATGTGCCAGGGTTCCAGCGCGTCATCCGGAAAGTCCGCCAGGTTGGAAGTCACGATGACTTGTGCCCGAGCAGCGATGGCGGCTGCGAGGACATGCCGATCATCTGGGTCGTGGAGCTTCACCGCGTCGATCAGTGGTTCGTATCCGTAGATGCGGCAATCCGGCACGGCATCGTTTATCAATGTGCGCAGTCGGGTCAGCCGGTCCGCCGGAATGTCCGGCCGTTTCGCAGCTAGGTTGTTCAGCGCCTCGTCCAGGATGCGATCAGTCCACTTCGCCTGCACGGCACCCGATCGCGCAAGGCGGATCAGTAGATCCCGCAGTGTGTTGCCATACAGCACATTGGCGTCGTAGACGACAACGAAAGCCATGGTCAGATGCCGAGATCTCGGCCGAGTTCCGCCAATTCATCCATCGCGGCTCTGCTCTTGGCCTCGGTTCGCCGCTGGTACTGCTTCAAGTCGTCGTATCGGATCCGACGGTGCCGCCCGACCCGGCGAAAGGGAATCTCGCCTGTTTCCAACAGCGTCACGACGTAGGGGCGCGACACGTTCAGCATGTCCGCCGCCTGCTGCGTAGTGAGTTCGGCATGCGAGGGCACGACGGTGACACCACGTCCCTCGGCCGCCTGCGCCAGGATGAATGCCAACATGCTCACGGCCTGGCGGGGCAGTACCAAGGCGTCATCGCCCGGATGCTCAGGGGCCACCTGGATGGTTTGCTCGCCGGGGTGCCGCATCAGATAGTCCTTGATCCGGCGCATGGCCCGAGCTGCGACATCGGCATCGATCGCTCCTGGCTCGGCGCGCTTTGCGTCTCGGATGTTCGCCACTCTGATCACCTCCTAACCGCAGTATACGAATTAAACAAAATATTCGAAACGTTCCCCGGCATCGCAACCGAGTCGCTGGCCGGTGCCGCGGATCCGCGGCCAGCCCCCGCGATGCTGGTGCGCACCCCGCGGCGCTTGAATAGTGATCTACGTCACATGGTGTCAGGAATGTTCGGGGCTGCGGTGTCTTGTTTTCGAGCCTCTCGGAGCGAAGGAGACACCATGAGCAAGAAGATCGACGTGGTCGTGATCGGTGGCGGGTATGCCGGTGTGATGGCGGCGAACCGGCTGACGCAGCGCGATGACGTCGCGGTGACCGTGATCAATCCGCGCTCGGCGTTCGTTCCCCGGCTGCGTCTGCATCAGCTGGTGGGCGGGACGCACGATGCGGTCGTCGACTACACCGAAGTGCTGGCCGAGGGGGTCCGGCTGGTGGTCGACAGCGTGACACGGATCGACGCGGCCGGGCGCAGCGGGACGTTGGCCGAGGGGGGCACGGTCGGCTATGACTACCTGGTCTACGCGGTGGGTAGCGGCAGCGCGGGCTCGCGGGTGCCGGGCGTGGACGAGTTCGCTTATCCGATTGCCACTTTGGAGGCGGCGCAGCGGTTGCGGTCGGTGCTTTACGACACGCCGACGACGGCGGCGGTGACGGTCGTCGGGGGTGGTCCGACGGGCATCGAGACCGCTGCGGAGCTGGCGGAGCAGGGTCGCGCGGTCACGTTGGTGTGCGGCGGCGTGGTCGGCCCGTACCTGCACCCGAGGGCCCGGCGGACTGCCCGCAAGTACCTCGCCAAGTTGGGGATCACCGTGCTCGAAGGCCCTGATGCGGCGGTCACGGCGGTGACGCGGGATGCCGTGGAACTCGGTGACGGCCGCACATTGGCGAGTCGGGTGACCATCTGGGCCACCGGGTTCGGTGTGCCGGATCTGGCCGTCACCAGCGGACTGAGCACCGACGCTACGGGACGGCTGCGCACCGACGAGACGTTGACCAGCGTCGACGACGAGCGCATCGTCGCGGCCGGGGATTCGGCGGCGCCGTCCGATCTGCCGTTCCGGATGAGCGCCTATGCCGCGGGGTGCCTGGGCGCCCATGCCGCCGACACGGTGCTGAACCGGATCGCGGGTGAGAGGCCTGCGCCGATCGACCTGTCTTTCCCCGCGATGTGCATCAGTTTCGGCCGGGGCGCGGGAATCTTCCAGCTCGGCCACAAGGACGACACCGCGATGCCGCTCTACTTCAGTGGACTCGCGGGCAAGAAGTTGAAGGAATTCTCCTGCGCCGCCAGTGTCGAGCACCTGGTGAACGAAGCGCGCAAGCCCGGCTCGCATCACTGGCCCAAGGACGGCAAGCACCGGCCCCAGCTGCTGCGGGAGCAGCGCGGCGGCGCGCCGGTCGCCGCCGAACCGGCTGTGTAGCAGCGCCGGTGGTCTCCGGTCGACTACTTCGCCCGCACGGGGTGTGGCAGCGCTGTTCTCGCCGTCGCCGCCGCACCCGCCCGGCCGTCGGCGCATCGCCGGATGCGAGCGCATCGTCCGGTGTGCGCCGGACTGGGCATCGACGATCCAGCGAGTCGGATCGAATGTCTGAGCAACAGAAGAGGACCTCATGGAAGCAGCCAGTGGAGCCGATGAGAAACGGTGGACCGACCAGAAGGCAGAAGGCCGGGACGGCGGCGACCACACCGCCGCGACGGCGACCGAGACGTTCCTCGCCCACCGCAACCTGCTGTTCACCGTCGCCTACGAAATGCTGGGATCGGTGGCCGACGCCGACGACGTCTTGCAGGAGACCTGGTTGCGCTGGGTCGGCGTCGACGCGGCGCACGTCACCGAGCCGCGCGCCTACCTGGTCCGGATCACCACCCGGCAAGCGCTCAACCGGCTGCGCTCGGTGAAGCGCCGCAGGGAGGCATACGTGGGCTCCTGGCTGCCGGAGCCGCTGCTCACCACACCGGATGTGGCCGCAGACGTCGAGCTCGCCGAAAGCGTGTCGATGGCGCTGATGCTCGTGCTCGAGACATTGACCCCGACCGAACGGGCTGTGTTCGTGCTGCGCGAAGCTTTCGGGTTCGGCTACGACGAGATCGCGGCCGCGGTCGACAAGACGCCCGCCGCCGTCCACCAGATCGCCCACCGCGCCCGTCGCCACGTGGAAGCTCGCCGTCCACGCCGCTCGGTCACGGCGCGCCAGGCCGAGGCGGCTGCCGAGGCGTTCCGGCGCGCGCTCGAGACTCGCGACGTGCAAGGACTGCTCGCCGTGCTCGCCCCCGACGTCGTCGCCATCAGCGACGGCGGAGGTATCAAACAGGCCACGCCACGGCCGGTCTTCGGCGCCGAAAAGGTGGCGCGCTTCATCGTCGGCGGCCTCACCAAGCACGATGTCGCGCTCACCGTCGAATCGACCACGGTCAACGGCTGCCCCGCACTGGCTCTGCGCATGGACGGCGAACTGGACGGCGTCCTCGCGATGCGCGTCGAGGACACCCGTATCACCGGCCTCTACTACGTGCGCAACCCGCAGAAACTGACCCACGTCGATTCGCAGACCCCGCTCACCCTGCGATGAACACCGACCCCACCGTTCGAGGAGTAGACATGACCACGCTGGCACCGCTCGCCGACACTTTCCCGTCGCGATGGCCGACGGTGGCCGCAGCGGTTGCCCTGCTCACGGCGATCGTCAGCGTGCTGCTCGTCGCCTTCGCCTGGCCGTCGGCGCGGTCGTCGGTACACGATGTGCCGATCGCCGTCGCCGGTCCGGCCACCGCGGTCGCCCAGGTCCGCACGGCACTCGAGCAACGGCTGCCGGGCGGCTTCGAGACCACCGAGGTCCCCGACACCGCGGCCGCGGAAACGCTGATTCGCGACCGGCGGGTGTACGGGGCGATCGCCGTCGGCTCCGGTGCTCCCGAGGTCATCGTCGCCTCCGCCGCGAGCACCGCGGTCGCCCAGACCTTGCAGGGCATCGCGAGCGGCCTCGCGCAGGAGGGCAAGCCCGGCACGGCGGCCCGCGACCTCGCCGCCCTGCCCGCCGACGACCCGCGCGGCGCTGGCTTGTCGGCAGGCGCCCTGCCTCTGGTCATGGGCGGTCTGCTGGCCGCGGTCCTGCTGACCCGGCTCGTGCGCGGCACCGCCCGTCGGCTCACCGGAGCGCTCGCCTTCGCGGTCACCGGCGGCCTGGCCGTCGCCGCGATCCTGCAGTTCTGGCTCGGCTCGCTCAGCGGCTCCTACCTCGCCAACTCCGGCGCCGTCGCTTTGTCCATCGCGGCCACCGCTGCGGCCGTCCTCGGGCTGGAGGCGCTGCTCGGATACGCCGGGATCGGAATCGGCGCCGTGCTCATGATGCTCATCGGTAACCCGCTCTCGGGTACCGCGACCGCACCCGAAATGCTGCCCGGCTGGTCCGGCGCGCTCGGCCAGCTGCTGCCGCCCGGTGCCGGTGGCCGGTTGCTGCGATCCACTGCCTTCTTCGACGGTCGAGGGGCCACCCACGCCGTCCTCGTCCTGCTGGCCTGGCTCGCGCTCGGCGTCACGCTGTGCCTGGTCAGCGGGCTGCGCGCACGCCGTGCCGGCACCGGCGCGGCGGGACTTCGGGGTACCGCAACACCGGCCGACATGTCGGCGACCCTCGGCAGCTGACCGGATGAAGGGGCATGCTTCCGCACGCTGATCGGGCTGTGCGCGGACGAACAGGGTGTTCGCACCCAGCGCACCCAGCAGGGGCAGCCCGGCGACGCGATCGGCCGGGAATCCAGCACGGCAGCGTTGCGGCAACGCGCGTCGCACGCCCTGGTCACCGCGACGATCGCGGCAACGCCGGTTGGGAGCACGGTCGGTCTCGCCGAGCCGCGGCAACTGCGGTCGAGCCCCGTCGACCTGGTGATACGGCGGCGGACCGCGAAAGCTTCCGGTGTCGGGGACTCGCGCTCTCGGCCGCTGACTACGGTGTGAGGTCGTGACTACAGGGGATATCGCTCGAACGCGGGGAGGCGACGACACCGCGCATTTTCGGCTCACGGTGGTGGATCAGGCGCTGCGGTTGTTCGCCGAGAAGGGGTATGAGGCGACGACCGTCGACGAGATCGCGGAGGCGGCCGGCATCTCCCGGCGCACGTTCTTCCGGCAGTTCCGGTCGAAAGAGGACGTGATCTTCGCCGACCACGAGTCCCAGCTGGCACAAGCGGAGGAGTTCCTAGCCGCCTCGCGAGAGGACCCGTGGGAGGCGGTGTGCTCGGCGGTGGTGCAGGTGTTCGAGCGGTTCACGCAGTGGCGGGAGATCGCGGCGCGGCGTTACCAGGTGGTCCGGCGGGTGCCCGCGCTGCGGGAGCGCGAGATCGTCACGGTGTTCCGCTATGAACGGTTGTTCACCGACTACCTGCGTGAGCGGCTGCCCGACGTTCCCGATCTGGCCCGGGTGCAGTTCACCGCCGCGGTGACGGCGACACACAACTATCTGCTGCGCCGCATGGTGCGCGGCGAGTCGGACGCGGGCGCCGCGGACCTGCGGATGGAGCTGGCCGCCATCCCGCGCGGCGCCGGGCGTACCGCGAGCGCGGACGAGCTGGTCGTCGCGGTGTTTCCCCGTGACGTCGCGCCGAAGCAGATCGCGGACCTGCTGGTCCGCAAGCTCGGCAACCTGTAGAACCGGATCGAAGTGCGACCGATCTGACACTGAGTGCCACGTCATCTCCCCACGTAATCGGCGTCCATATGGGTATACTCGATTCATATATGGCACTGAGTGCCGAGATGCTGCTTTTGTTCGACGGAAAGCGGCGCCGACCACCGACGATCAGGAGTGAAGGCCCCATGGCGGGAAACCCCGATTTCGATCTGTTCAAGCTCGAGGACTTCCACGACGAACTACGCGAAGCGATCCGCGCCCTCGCGGAGAAGGAGATCGCCCCGCACGCGAAGGACGTCGACGGCAACTCCCGCTTCCCGGAGGAGGCGCTGACCGCGCTCAACGCCTCCGGCTTCAACGCCGTGCACGTCCCCGAGGCCTACGGCGGCCAGGGCGCCGACTCGGTGGCCACCTGCATCGTGATCGAAGAGGTCGCGCGCGTCTGCGGTTCGTCCTCGCTGATCCCCGCCGTCAACAAGCTCGGCACCATGGGCCTGATCCTGAACGGCTCCGAGGAGCTGAAGCAGAAGGTGCTGCCGGACATCGTCAACGGCGAGATGGCCTCCTACGCGCTGTCCGAGCGCGAGGCGGGCTCCGACGCGGCAGGCATGCGCACCCGGGCCAAGCAGGAGGGTGACGACTGGATCATCAACGGCTCCAAGTGCTGGATCACCAACGGCGGCAAGTCCTCCTGGTACACCGTGATGGCGGTGACCGACGCGGACAAGGGCGCCAACGGCATCTCGGCCTTCCTGGTGCACAAGGACGACGAGGGCTTCGTGGTCGGCCCGCTGGAACACAAGCTCGGCATCAAGGGCTCGCCCACCGCCGAGCTGTACTTCGAGAACTGCCGGGTGCCGGGTGACCGCATCGTCGGCGAGCCGGGCACCGGCTTCAAGACCGCGCTGCAGACCCTCGACCACACTCGCCCCACCATCGGCGCGCAGGCCGTCGGCCTGGCCCAGGGCGCACTGGACGCGGCCATCGCCTACACCAAGGACCGTAAGCAGTTCGGCAAGTCGATCGCCGACTTCCAGAACACCCAGTTCATGCTCGCCGACATGGCGATGAAGATCGAGGCCGCCCGCCTCATGGTGTACACCTCGGCCGCCCGTGCCGAGCGCGGCGAGAAGAACCTCGGCTTCATCTCCGCCGCCGCCAAGTGCTTCGCCTCCGACGTCGCCATGGAGGTCACCACCAACGCCGTCCAGCTGTTCGGTGGCGCCGGTTACACCACCGACTTCCCGGTGGAGCGGATGATGCGCGACGCCAAGATCACTCAGATCTACGAGGGCACCAACCAGATCCAGCGCCTGGTGATGAGCCGCGCCCTGCTCAAGTGAGGTTGTTGTAGATCGCCGGATGTTCGGGCGCGCCTGAAACCGTCTCTCGAGACGTCGAGGCATAAGCCGCCCGAACATCCTGTCGATCACACCGCGCGCCCGCTGTCGGCTCGACGGCACCGAATAGGTGCGCACCTGAAACCCGGATCACCGGGACGTCCCGATGCCTGCGCTTCGCCAGGGCCCGGAGTCAGCCCCATCCCAGGCGCGCCCCTCTCGAAGCGATGCAGCCACGAGTGGCGCATGGTTGCGGCAAAACGCGAGTGACCCTCTCGCTGGTGTGCCACTCGTGGACCTATGTCGCGGACTTTGCCGAGGCGACGTCGTTGGGGGCGCTGTCAGGGCTCCAGGTAGAGGCGTTCGCACGGGAGTCTGGGGTAGTCGTCGGTGGTGTCTGTGGATACTTCCACTGCGTCGTGCCAGTGCCGGGTCCGCCATTCCTGGACGAAAAGGCATGCGGCCGTTACGCAGGCGACGAAGTCCAGGCGGGCTCCGTGCCAGAACACCGACAGGTGCACATCCGGCTCCGACGGGATCGGGGAGACTGCGCGGTCAGGCATATGCGATCACCCGTCGACCGCGCGCGAGCTTCGCGGCCACGCAATGGCGGATCGCCGCGACGACCACGCAGCCGGAAGGGCGAAATGCCGTGTCCGGGCGTAGTATCCACGCGCGGAACTTGGTCCCTCGGTCGGCAGGGCTCGGCAGCGCGATCATGCCGCCGTAGCGGATGATGGACACGTTCAAGCGGAACATCTCGGCGAACAGCGGCACGTCGTCCGGTAGGTCCGGCCGGATGATGAACGTCCACCGCTTCGAGCGTGGATGCGACAGGATCGGCCCCAGCTCGTGGCCGTGGTCCTGCATCCACACCTTCACGTGCTGTCCCAGTACAGCGGGCATGGTTATGCCCCAGACCATTCCGGTGCGGACGATGATCCGCCCGATCTGGGGAGGGTCCACGACCGCGGGGAGTCCGCATACCTGGCGGTAGTAGTGACAGCGAGACAACGGCGTGTCTCCAAACGCTATGTGGCGCAACGAGACCTCTGCTTCATCGAAGGGGTTCAGGGTGCGCCCATAGCTCTGGTGATCCCTGGTCGGTAGCCGTGCGGGGAGCGAATTACTTTGCGGTGCGAGTGTTTCCGTCGTCCCCTGCCGGGCGCACGATCAGCGAACCACTGGACCTGTCCGATGAACTAGGTAAAGATGAGATCTCATCAGCTCGACCAGCACGTTTTTCATTCTGCAATGAGAATCGGCCCGGAGATGAGAATCCCGGGTCGCCCGGAGTGGACAGGAATCGCATGGCCGAAAGTGGTGGCTCGACCCTGCCTCGTCGTCAGCTGGGCAGGCATCTGCGAAACGGACGGGAAGCGGCGGGATTGACGTTGGCCGACGTCGGCGAACGGATGCAGTGGAGCGTCAGCACCGTTCAGCGGATGGAAGTCGGCAAGACCGAGCGCATTCGCACCGTCGATGTGGAGGCGCTGTGCAAGATCTACGACTTCACCGAGGAGTACACGAACGCACTGGTCGGGCTGGCGAAGCAGGCGAGCGTGAAGTCGTGGTGGCATGAGTTCGGCGACCTGATCCCCGAGAACTTCGATGTGTTCGTGGATCTGGAGGCCACTTCACGGTCGCTGACCTGGTACGAACCGGAACTGGTGCCGGGGATCTTCCAGACCCCTGCGTACGCGAGCGGATTGATTCGCGCTGTCTACCCGGATGACACCGCGTTGGAACACGAGCGTCGGGTCCATCTCAGGCGCAAACGCCAAGCACTGATAACACGCAAAACAAAGCCCGTAAACGTGAACGCAATACTTCGCGAGTCCGTGCTGCGCGGGATGGTCGGCGACGACCGAGTCATGTCCGCCCAGCTCCGTCATCTCGTGGATCTCATGGGTTTGCCCAACGTCACGATCCGAGTGCTTCCCTTCTCGGCCGGATTCCCCATGGGTGTGGCCGTCGGTCCGTTCGTGATCCTGAAGTCCGGGGGAGACGGCAAACGGCAGCCGAAGGAGCCTACTGTTGTCTACGTCGAGAGCTTCACAGGCGATCTGTACCTGGAGAAGCTCGGCGCTGTGAACCGGTATGTCGATGCCTACCGGCAGCTCGAGCGAGCGGCGCTGGACCCGGATCAGAGCAGGAATCTGCTCCGGCAGATGGCAAGGGAGTACGCACTGTGAATTACGACTTCTCCGAGGCGAAGTGGTTCAAAAGCAGCCGAAGCGGTGGCGACAAAGCGTGCGTCGAGGTCGCTTTCCTCGCGGGAGGCCGTGTCGGCGTACGCGACTCGAAGAACCCGACCGGCCCAGCGCTGGTCTTCACGCCCGGCGAGTGGAACACCTTCACCACTGGCATCACCGCCGGAGACTTCAAGCGACCCTGAACCCACCATCAGCCCGCTGGCACACTTTCGCGAGTGGCACATGGCTGTGGCAAAACGCGAGTAGACCTCTCGGTGGTGTGCCACTCGCGGCGCTCGGGTGTGTTTACTTCACCAAGTCGGCGTATTCGCTGTGTTGGGTGATGTACTGCTCTACGTACCAGCAGGTGGGGATGACCGAGAAACCCGCTGTGCGGGAGTCTTTGAGGGCGTATTCGACGACTTGGGCGGCTACGCCTCGGCCTCGGAATTCGGGGAAGGTCAGGGTGTGGTGGAAGTCGCGGACCTTGGGGTTTTCGCGTTCGGCGTAGTCGGCGTACCCGGCTAGGGTGTCGTCGATGTAGATCTCGAAACGGGTATCGGCGACGTTGTGTTCGAGCCTGGTCGTCATGTCGGGGTAGAACTCCTTGTGCGTGGGGAATGTTCCGTCGCGGTGGTTACAGGATCGTGCCGGGGTTGAGGATGCCGTCGGGGTCGAGGGCGTCCTTGATGCGGCGGGTCAGGGCCATGACGTCGGGGCCGAGTTGGTCGGGCAGCCATGCCTTCTTCAATCGTCCGACGCCGTGTTCACCGGTGATGGTGCCGCCGAGGGCGATGGCGAGGTCCATGATCTCGCCGAAGGCGCGGTTCGCTCGCGCGGTGTGGTCGGCGTCGGTGGGGTCGTGCACGATCAGCGGGTGGGTGTTGCCGTCGCCCGCGTGCGCGATCACCGACACTGTGACCTCGTTGCGCTCGGCGATTTCGGCGACGCCGCTCACCAAGTCGCCGAGCCGGGGCAGCGGAACGCCGACGTCCTCGAGCAGCAGCGGCCCGAGCTTCTCCACGGCCGGGATCGCCAGACGTCGGGCGGCCGTGAACGCTTCACCCTCGGCCGGGTCCTCGGTGTGGAAAACCTCTGTCGCTCCTGCTTTCTCGCAGGCCGCCGCCATGATCTCGGCCTCGCGGTGGGCGAATTCGCCGGGGGCGTCGGAGCGCGCGACCAGCAGCGCGGCCGCCTTCCGGTCCAACCCCATCCGCAGCTCGTCCTCCACGGCGTTGATCGACACCGAGTCCATGAACTCGAGCATCGACGGGCGCAGTTCGCCGGTGATGGTCAGGATGGCCTCGGTGGCGGCGGTGAGCGTGGCGAAACTGGCGACGACCGTGCTCTGCGGCGGTTGGGCGGGCAGCAGCCGAAGCGTCAGCTCGGTGATCACGCCCAGCGTGCCCTCGCTGCCGACGAACAGCTTGGTCAGCGACAGCCCGGCCGAGTCCTTCAAACGCGGACCGCCGAGCCGCACGACGGTGCCGTCGGCGAGCACGACCTGCATGCCGAGCACGTAGTCTGTGGTGACGCCGTACTTCACACAGCACAGGCCGCCCGCGTTGGTCGCGGCGTTGCCGCCGATCGAGCAGATCTCGAACGACGACGGGTCCGGCGGATACCACAGCCCGTGCTCCGCGACCGCGCGCTTGACCTCGGCGTTCAGCAGGCCGGGCTGCACCACGGCGGTCCGGGTCACCGGGTCGACGGAGATTTCCCGCATCCGCTCGGTGGTCAGCACGATCGCTCCGTCGACGGCCGTCGCGCCGCCGGACAACCCGGACCCGGCACCGCGAGGAATCACCGGGACGCGATGCGCGCTGGCCCACCGCAGCGTCGCGGCCACGTCGTCGGTGCTGGTGGCGCGCACCACGGCCAGGGCGGTGCCCGCGCCGGGATCGCGCGCCCAGTCCTGGCGGTAGCTCGCCAGCAGGTCGACGTCGGTGAGCACCGCGCCGTCGGGGAGGGCGGCGATCAAGTCATGCAGGTCCACCACCTCACGCTAGCTCCCCGTGCCCGATATTTGCTGATCGGTCGACCGTGCGTGTGTGGCGAACGGACGGCCTGGAATGTGATGTCAGCCGCCACAGTGGTATTACCGCCTACGGGAGACCAGAATGCCGACAGGGGCTTGACTGTTCGGGGCATCGAGTTCTCCTGGCGTCGCCACGTCGTGGCGCCGGCAGTCCATGCGGTTCGCCGCGGAGCACTTGGAGGGATGGAACGGATGCAGGGCGAGCAACCGAGTCGCCGGGAACTGGTCGCCGCGATGTTCTCCAGCGAGTTCGTCGAGGATGGTATAGACCCCGACGTGCTGCGCCGGGTGCACGCGGGCGAGCACGAGGAATGGCTGACCGCGCTGGACCGCTCCGGTGTCTTCGACAAGGAGACGTGCGCCGAGCTGGCCGATCTCTGGCGGCGCGAGCCCCGCGAGTTGCTGGAGGCGCTGCTGGCGGACGCGGACGATGTCGCGCGACGGCGATGCCTGGCGGCATGGGCGAGCCTGGACCACGCCGCGGACGACCCGGGCCAGGCGCAGATCGGCTGAGCCACCCGGCGGTCGCCGCCCGCTCATCTGCCGGACATCTGCCGCTGGCACGCTGGTCGCGTGCACGAGCTGTCCGAGACCGCCGACACCATCGCCGACCGGTTCACCCGCTGGTGCGAGTCGGTCGTGCACCGGCTGCCGTTCGGGCTGAACCGTCTCGTCCCGCCGACCTTCCTCGGCTTCGCGCTGATCAACAGCGGCACCTTCGCCGCCGACTTGGCGCTGCTCACCGTCCTGCACGGCTGGTTCGAACTGCCGGTGTGGTCGTCGGTGACGGTGGCATACGTGTGCGCGTTCGGGCTCAGCTTCGTGCTCAACCGCACGTTCAACTTCCATTCCCACGCGCCGGTCGGCAGGCAGGCCGCGGTGTACGTCGTGGTGGTGGTGGTCAACTACCTCGCGTTCATCCTGGGCATCGGCAGCGGGCTCACCGCGCTCGGCGTGGAGTACCACGTGTCCCGGTTGCTGGCGGGCGCGTGCGAGGCCGTCTACATGTACAGCGCCATGCGCTGGGTGGTCTTCCGCCGCGCGGTCGAGCCGGAACCGGAGCTGGCTCCCGACGCGATGTGAGGTGTCGGCGGTGGAGATGTGCTGCGGACACCTGTATCGCGACATGAGGAGGCCGCGACCCGGCTGAGTGGCCGCCGGTCTGGACGACTCGCCCTGAATCGACGGACATCGATCGCCGTCGGCTGTCGGACAACGGCTGTGCATCCCATGGGTTGCCACCGCTACCGGTCGCCCAGGGGTCCGTGCGACGACGATCGCCGCTCGGCTGTCGGACACGGCTGTGGGTTATCCCAGCCACCGCTACCGGTCGCCCGGGGGTCGTGCGACGACTATGGCCGCTCGGCTGTCGGACGACGGCTGTGGGTCATCCCAGCCACCGCTGCCGGTCGCCCGGGGTCCGTGCGACGACGATCGTCGAGCCGTCTTCATGTAGGGAATCGGCGTTGGCGCCTGACGTGACGGGCGATCTCAGCGCCGCGAATGTGGCACTCGACCCCGATCTCGACCCTCGGCCGCCTGCAAGGAGAGCATGTTTATCGTCGTGTCGGACAGCGATCCCGAACTAGAGATCACGACGCCACCGGACTGATCAGCACTTCGGTGCGCGCCCCGTCGACGACGATCACGTCGTCGTCGGTCAGCGCCCAGTGCGCGACGCCTTCGGCGCGGTAGCGAGCCGCGAGGCGAGTGCAGTCGCCTTCGGGGTCGGTGGCCGAATCGATGTGCGGCACGATCCTGCGGTTCACCAGACCCAGTCCGTCCCACTGCGGTTCGACGCCGCAGGCGGGAGCGACCTCGGCCGGATCGTCCACCGCATCCAGGCCGTGCAGGTCCGGGGTCAGCACGCAGGCCCCGGCGCTGTAACCGGCGTAGACGAGCGCGTCGGCGGCGAGTAGCCGGGGCAGAACGCGATCCGCGCCGCTGCGGGCGAACTGCGCGCGCAACACGAACGTGTTTCCGCCGCGCACCCACACGAGCGGGAACTCCGCCAGCTTCCGTTCCAGCTCGGCTTCCCGGCGGACGTACTCGCGCAGGTCGAGCACCTCGGGCTGGTAGCCGAGTTTGCGCAGCGGCGCCAGGTCGCTGGTCACCGCACCCGCCCACGCCTGCGGCCAGGCGTCGCAGGCATTGGGGATCAGCGCGACCCGGCCGGGCGGCCCCGCGAGCGTGACGAGGCGGTCGTAGTGCGCGCCGAACCGGTAGCTGGACAGGAACAGTCGCACCGGCGGCTCAGATGGTGAAGGCCAGGTGGCGGACGAGGCGCTGCCCGAGTTCGTCGTCGCCCTCGACGGTGATCTCGCTCGAATGCTCCTCGGCGCTGGTCCGACCGCCGCCGAGACGCACGAAAAGCCGAGAGTCCAAGCCGACCTCGACGGTGGCGGGTCCGTCGAACGCGTCCACGTAGTTCGCCCGGCCCGCCACCTGAATACGCAGGGTTCTGGCCAGCGGACCGGTCAGCGCGAAGGCGATCCGCGCGCCCTCCGGCGCTTCGCCCTTCTTCGCCACCACGCGCGGAATGCCGGCCGCGAACTCGTCGAAGGCCAATTCGCCGCGGGGACCGCCTTCCTCGACCCGCACCCCGAGCGCGTCGGCGATGTCGAGTTCGTGCATCCAGCAGTCGAACAACCGCACCCGCATGAACCTGCCGTAGGTCACCTGCCCGATCGGCGTGACCGTCTCCTTCTCCCATTCGGCGTCGCCCATGGCCGCGAGCGCCGCGCGCCTGCGGTCGATGACGTCGCGATAGAACGCGAGCAGGCGGGCCCCGGACAGCGGGCGCAGCCGGTCGACCCAGATCTCGTTGAGCACCGCGGTCTCGTTGCGCACGTAGGGCAGCGTGCGCACGTCGGTCTTGGCCTTGGTCGGATCGTGCGCGGGCGGCCGGTCACCCAGCAGGAAGGATTCGGTGCCGATGATGTGGGCGACGACGTCGAATACGCTCCAGCCCGGCAGCGACGACGGGGTGCGCCAGTGATCCTCGTCCAGCGGAGCGACCAGCGCGTCGATCGCCTCCCACTGCCGTGACAGCAGGTCGATCAGCGTGGCCCGATCGAACGTCTCGGTCATCCCTCGGTTTCCTTTTCCGGGCTTGTGCCCTCGTTGTCCAATGCCGCGATCCCTTCCCGGATGGCCGCGGCGGTGGATATCGGATCGTGCGGGCGGCGCAGGAGAAAGCCCTTCGCGAATCGCAGCGTGTCGCCGTGTCTGCGCGGGATCACGTGCAGGTGGACGTGCGGAACGGTCTGGAACGCCGCCGTTCCGTCGTTGAGCACCAGATTGGCGCCGTCGGCGGCGAGGCGGCTGCGCCGGATGGCCAGGGCGAGCCGATGACCGGTCCGGAAGATCTGCGCACCGAGCTCGGCGTCGAGGTCCTCCAACTCGGCGGCGTGCCGCTTCGGTATGACCAGCGTGTGCCCGCGGGCGACCGGCCGGACATCGAGAAACGCGCACAGCGTGTCGTCCTCGTACACTTTCGCCGCCGGTGCCTCGCCTGCCACGATGCGGCAGAAGACGCAGTCGTTCACACGCTGGACCATACGGCGTACGAGCCGAGCGGAACACCCCGGATCGCCGATCGGCATGACGCATGTCACTATGCCGCTGTGGGCCGGGCGTCCCACCAGGTGCCCAACCTCGAGGTTGGTAACGAACTTCTCCGTACGGTCTTGCCGTGTTCACCTGCGGAGACCACGATCACACAGCGAAAAGGAAAAACGGTGGACGCCGCTCGGCGGTCGGCGGCTCCCTCGGTGGCGACCGAGGAACTCCGGCGTCCTAGCGCGATCCGTCCGGCGTGTGTGATGGGCATCTCAGCTAGGCTCACGGCGGGCCAGGTACAGTTGCGAAGATTTGGGCGAACTTACTCATCGGTAACATCGTCCGGTCGTCTGCCCGTTGCCTGAAGCTCAGTAAGAGAAGGAAGTCTGACAAGTGGAGACAACGCAGAGCGTAGGCGATCTGTCGCCGCGCGGCGCGCGTGTCGGTGTCGTTCGCGAATCCAACGCGGGCGAGCGACGTGTCGCTTTGGTGCCGAAAATCATTCCGAGCCTGGTGAAACAGGGTGTGGAAGTTGTCGTCGAGCCCGGGGCCGGGAAAGGCGCGCTGATTCCCGACGAAGCCTATGTGGAGGCGGGTGCGTCGATCGGCGATCCGTGGTCGGCGGATGTGGTGGTGAAAGTCGCCCCGCCCAGTGACGCCGAGGTGGGCAAGCTGTCGTCGGGGCAGACGCTGATCGGTTTCCTCGCGCCGCGCAATGCCGAGAATCAGATCGGTGCGCTGAAGTCGGCGGGGGTGCAGGCGTTCGCGGTGGAGGCGATTCCGCGGATCTCGCGTGCGCAGGTGATGGACGCGTTGTCCTCGCAGGCGAATGTGGCGGGTTACAAGGCGGTGTTGCTGGCGGCGTCGGAGTCGACGCGGTTCTTCCCCATGTTGACCACGGCGGCGGGCACGGTGAAGCCGGCGACGGTGCTGGTGCTCGGTGTGGGTGTGGCCGGTCTGCAAGCGCTGGCCACCGCGAAGCGTCTTGGCGGACGGACCACCGGTTACGACGTGCGCCCCGAGGTGGCCGATCAGGTGCGGTCGGTGGGTGCGCAGTGGCTGGATCTGGGCATCGATGCCGCCGGTGAGGGCGGGTACGCCCGTGAGCTCACCGACGAGGAGAAGGCGAAGCAGCAGCAGGCGCTCGAGGACGCGATCAAGGGCTTCGACGTGGTGATCACGACCGCGTTGGTGCCGGGCCGTCCCGCGCCCCGGTTGGTGACCGCGGCCGCGGTGGAAGGTATGAAGCCCGGCAGTGTGATCGTGGACCTGGCGGGAGAGACCGGCGGCAACTGCGAGCTGACCGAGCCGGGTGAGGTCGTGGTGAAGCACGAGGTGACCATCGCCTCGCCGTTGAATCTGCCCGCGACCATGCCCGAGCACGCTTCGGAGTTGTATTCGAAGAACATCGCGGCATTGCTGGAGTTGATGCTGGTGGACGGCAAGCTCGCGCCCGACTTCAGCGACCAGGTGCTGGCGGATTCCTGCGTCACCCGTGAGCCGGACGCGCCCGAGGCGCCTGCCGAGGCGACGGGGGCAGCGGAGTCCGCCGAGGCAGCGGCTGTGTCGGAGCCGACCGAGGCGAAGGTGGAGAACTGATGTATACCGAACTTCTGGCGAATATCGCGATCCTGGTGTTGTCGGGGTTCGTGGGTTTCGCCGTGATCTCCAAAGTCCCGAACACGTTGCACACGCCGTTGATGTCGGGCACCAACGCTATTCACGGCATCGTGGTGCTCGGTGCGCTGGTCACCTTGGGCAACGTGCAGGATCCCTCGATCCTGACCCAGATCATCCTGTTCGTCGCGGTGGTGTTCGGAACCCTGAACGTCATCGGTGGTTTCGTGGTCACCGACCGCATGCTGGGCATGTTCAAGAGCAAGAAGCCCGCTGCTCAGAAGGCCGGTGAATGATGCATACCTTCGACAACGTGACCTATCTGGTCAACGGTCTCTACATCGTGGCGTTCTCGCTGTTCATCTACGGTCTGATGGGTTTGACCGGCCCGAAGACCGCGGTGCGCGGCAACTTGATCGCCGCGGTGGGCATGGTGATCGCGGTGATCGCGACGTTGATCTCGATCCGCCACACCAGCAACTGGATTCTGATCGTCGCCGGTCTGGTGGTCGGCGTCGTGCTGGGTGTGCCGCCGGCGAAGTACACGAAGATGACCGCGATGCCGCAGCTGGTGGCCGCGTTCAACGGTGTCGGCGGTGGCACGGTCGCGCTCATCGCGTGGTCGGAATTCATCAACTCCCAGGGTTTCTCGCATTTCGACGAGGAGCCGACGGTGCACATCGTGATCGGGTCGCTGTTCGCGGCGATCATCGGTTCGGTGTCGTTCTGGGGTTCGTTGATCGCGTTCGGCAAGTTGCAGGAGATCCTGCCCGGCCGCCCGATCGGGATCGGGAAGTTGCAGCAACCGTTGAACTTGTTGCTGCTGCTGGGTGCGGTGGCCGCGGCGGTGGTGATCGGTGTCGGCGCCACGGGTGAGGGGGTGTCGCAGCTGTGGATGATCGCGGTGCTGGTGCTCGCGGGTGTGCTGGGGTTGATGGTCGTGCTGCCGATCGGTGGCGCGGACATGCCGGTGGTGATCTCGCTGCTGAACGCGTTGACCGGTCTGTCGGCCGCCGCGGCGGGTTTGGCGTTGAACAACACCGCGATGATCGTGGCGGGCATGATCGTCGGCGCGTCGGGCACCATCCTGACCAACCTGATGGCCAAGGCGATGAACCGGTCCATTCCGGCGATCGTCGCGGGCGGCTTCGGTGGCGGCGGGACCGCGCCGGGCGCCGGTGATGGTGAGCAGAAGCAGGCCAAGGCCACCTCCGCCGCGGACGCCGCGATCCAGATGGCGTACGCCAACCAGGTGATCGTGGTCCCCGGCTACGGTATGGCGGTCGCGCAGGCGCAGCACGCGGTCAAGGAGATGGCTTCGCTGCTGGAGGCCAAGGGTGTGGAGGTCAAATACGCCATCCACCCGGTCGCCGGTCGCATGCCCGGCCACATGAACGTGCTGTTGGCCGAGGCGGAAGTGTCCTATGACGCGCTCAAGGAAATGGACGACATCAACGGCGAATTCAATCGCACCGACGTCGCCCTGGTGATCGGCGCCAACGACGTCACCAACCCGGCCGCCCGTGAGGACTCCTCGAGCCCGATCTACGGCATGCCCGTGCTCAACGTCGACCAGGCCAAGTCGGTGATCGTGCTCAAGCGCTCCATGAACAGTGGTTTCGCCGGAATCGACAACCCGCTGTTCTACGCCGACCACACGTCCATGCTGTTCGGCGACGCCAAGAAATCCGTCGGAGCAGTCACCGAAGAACTCAAGGCCTTGTAGGCCGAGCGTTTCCGCGCAGTGCCCCCTCCGCTGTGGTGTGGAGGGGGCACTGTCGTAATTCGATGGACACCGTGCCCCGCCGCCCCGGATCATTCTCGAAGTGTCCGCACGTCATGAGTCTCTTCGGTTGATCGGTCCCGGGGAGCCCTCGGCCGATCCGGCCGAGCGGCTGCCGTGGACCGTCGTAGTCGATTCCACCTACTCCATCCGCGACGCGATCGATGCCCTCGCGCTCGGTCCGTTCCTGCGCGGCGATCATCCATGCGCGCGCACCGCGCAGCTGGAACGGGTGCGACCGGACGCACCGTTGCGTCCCGCCCGCGGCCGCGTGGTGCGCACCGTACGCGACAACGACAGCGGGGCCGCGCTGGTCGTGGGCCCCGGCTGGTCGCTGCGGTCGGTGCGCTGGTCGGGCGGCTCGGCGATGGTCGAGGTCACCGCCGTCACCGACGCGCTCGCGGACGAGTTGCTCGCCGAGGCCATCCGGGACGCGGCGGCGCCGTCGGAGGTGGGCGAGACCGTCGAGATGGGCTTCTGGCACATGCACAACCACGGTCCGCAGCGGCGTGCGCGCTCGATCACGGCGCCCGAGTGGTCGACGATCCGTGGCAACTACGCGGGGCAGGTCGCCACCGCGCTGGACCGCCTGATGACGCTCACCGCCGACGACGTACGCGGCAGACTGGTGCTGCTGCACGGACCGCCCGGCACCGGCAAGACCACCGCGCTGCGCGCACTGGCACGGGCCTGGGGCGGCTGGTGCCAGCTCGACTGCGTGCTCGATCCCGAGGTGATGTTCGGCAAGCCCGGCTATCTGATGGAGGTGGCCGCCGGTGTGGACAACGCCGAGGAGAGCATGCCCCGCTGGCGGATGCTGGTGCTGGAAGACTGCGACGAGTTGATACGCGGAGAAGCGAAGGAAGCTGCCGGGCAGGGTCTCTCGCGGTTGCTGAACCTCACCGACGGCATGCTCGGCCAGGGCAGGGACGTGCTCGTCGCCATCACCACCAACGAGGATCTGTCCCGCCTGCATCCGGCGGTGACGCGGCCGGGCCGGTGCCTGGCGCGGATCGAGATCGGGCGGCTGTCCTCCGGCGAGGCGGCGGCTTGGCTGGATCGCGAGCGGCCGGGCCCGGCCACCGCGTTTCCGGACGGCGCGAGTTTGGCCGAACTCGTCTCGGCGCGCGACGGCGAGGCACGGATCGATGCCGTCGCTGTGGACGCGGTGAATCCAGGGCTGTACCTGTGAGAACTCTGGCGAACCGAAGCCTTTGCGCCGGTTGGCGAGTCGGTGCGGCGAACCGGGCGGTATCCCACACGGCGGTACGCGCACCGATCGGCTAGATTCCATGGGTTCGCCCGTCGCTTCTGTGCGCACGGAATCTAGCGAGACCCGGGGAGGGGATCCATGACCACACCACCGAATCAACCGTATCCAGGCCAGCCCGGCTATCCGCAGCAGCCGCCTGCCGGTGCGCCGCAGGGCTTTCCGGGCCAGCCGGGAAATCCCGGTCAGCCGCAGGGTTATCCCCAGCCCGGCTATCCCGGTCAGCCGCAGCCGGGCTACCCGCCGCAGGGTGGTTTCCCGCCGCAGCCGGGTTACCCCGGCGGCGGGTTCCCGCCGCCCGGATCCCCGCCCCGACAGAATCGGGGCGGGAGCGGCATCGGCAAGATCCTCGGCATACTCGGCGTCGTCCTGGTGATCGGGTTGCTGATCGTGGGCGCTCGCACCGTGTTCCGCTCGGACGGCGAGAAGATCGAGATCGGTCAGTGCGCGAAGCTGTCGGGCACCACCGTCAAAGCCGAGTTCGAAACCAAGGAATGCTCCGACGCCGAAGCCAATTACGTGGTGGCGCAACGGCTCGACGGGGCGAACGCGGACTGCGCCACCAAGGATTACGCCAGCTACTACCAGACCGGCGGCGACGAGTACACGCTATGCCTGCGGCTGAACGTCAAGGAGGGCGACTGCATCGACGGCGGTTTCCTCGGCGCCAGCACCAAGGTGGCCTGCGGGTCGACGGCGGACTTCAAGATCGGCCGGATCGTGCGGGGCACCGCGGACAAGTCCGCGTGCGGAGCGAAGGCGACCGAGAACGACACCATCGTCTACCCCAAGCCCGAGCCGATCACCATGTGCCTGGCGCCGCCCAAGTAGCGGTTGGGGCTAGCTTGGAAACGATGACGAGCATCGGCGCGCGTTTGCTGCGGACCAGATGGTTCGTGCGCGCGCCGATCGCCGTGTTCCGGGCTCGGCTCGGCTTCCTGTTCGGCGGAGCCTGGACTTCGTGATCCGGTCAGCGTGGCGTGGCGACGACGCTCGCGTACGCGCAGCACAGCAGTACGGCGAGGATCGGCACGACCATCGCCGTGGTCAGCGACATCACGGCGGTGAGCCAGCCGATGACCGTGGGCCCGGCGAGCAAGCCGAGGTAGCCGACGCTGAACACCCGTGACATGTCGGTCGCGGCCGTGCGGGAGCCCAGATTCCCCGCCGCGCTGAAGATCTGCGGGATGCCCCCGGCGAGTCCGAGGCCGGTCAAGGCCCAGCCGAGCAGCGTCAGCGGAATCCACGGCGAGACGACGATCACGGCCAGGCCGATGGCCGCGAGGAGCGAGCCGTAGCGCACCACCGCGACCCCGCCGAAGACGTGGCTGACCCGGTCGGTGGCGAACCGCCCGACCGTCATCGTGGTGGAGAAGGCGCCGAAGGCCAGTGCCGCGGTAGCAGCGTCGGCGTCCAGATGGTCGCGCAGCTGCAATGCGCTCCAGTCGGCGGCCACGCCTTCGGCCAAGAGCAGGGAAAAGGCGAGCACGGCCAGCGCGAGCACCTTTCGGCCGCGAGCGCGAGTATCGAGGGAGGTCGTGGCGGGAGCGCGCGATGATCGGTCTCGGTCGAGCCGGTCCGGCGACTGTGCGGTGGACGCCGCATCGGTCCCTGTCGGCATGACGTCGTGCCCGGACGAATCGCCCTGACGCAGCGACACCGTCGCGTCGTGTTCCAGTGGTGCGGCGCCGAATTCGGTCGCGTGGACGGACGAGGCGACGCCGGGGGACTCCGCCGTTTCCGATGCCGTCTCCCGCAGCAAACGCGGCACCAGCGTCAGGACCAGAGCGACGCAGCCCACCGCGGCGACGACCAGGGTCACCCGCACATCCCAGCCCGCCCGGAGCGCGGCGGCTCCGAGCAGGGACCCGACCAGTCCACCGCCGGAGAACAACGCGTGGAAGGCGGCCATGATCGGACGCCGGTAGGCCCGTTCCACATGCACCGCTTGGGTGTTCATCGACACGTCCAGCGCTCCGTTGCCGAAACCGAAGCAGGCCAGCGCGAGCGCCAAGGTGAACGGCCCGGTGGCGAAGCCGGGGCCCACCACCGCGACCGACCCGAAGCACGCCGCGGCGCCGACCAATGTCCTGCTGCCGAACCGATCGGCGAGCGGACCCGCCAGTCGCATCCCGACGATGCCCGCGCCCGACATCAGCAGGATGAACATGCCCAGCGTCGATTTGGCGACCCCAGTGCGGTCGGTGACGACCGGAATGTGCACCACCCACATGGCGAGCAGGAAGCCGTTCAACGCGAAAACCGTGAATACCGCGGCACGCGCCACACGGAACTGACGATCGACCGTCGGGCTCAACACCATTTCGACGGTACCGAGAAAATCCCCACCCCGACCGGACTCGCTCGCGGAACCGGCCCAGGGCGCCGTTGACCTGGTCGTGCGGCCGTGCGGGACGCTCGACACTGCGCGTCACGTCCGCGAGCGAGTCCTTTTCATCCTGTGAAACGCGTCACGGTGCCGGGACATTCCGGATTCCGCCAACCGCCGTTCCCCGACGTAGTCGGCGAAATCCGGGCTCCGGCCGAGCGCGCGCCGCACTTCCTCTACGGGCTCGGCGTTGCGACCATCGAGCACCGGTGCCGAACAGACTCACCACGTCGGCGGGTAGCCCGGAATATCCGGCGCAGTCGAGACGGAACCTGGCGCACCGGCCTGTGGCCATGCGTGATCGTCTACTGTGGACGGGTGGATGCGCTCGCCAGTCTGCTCGAAGGCCCTCGCGCTCGCGGCGCGTTCCTGATGTGTTCGCTGCTGGATCCGCCGTGGTCGCTGCGTATCCAGGACGAGGCTCCGCTCACCGTGCTGTCGATGATTCGCGGCGGCGCGTGGATTGTCACCGACGAGGACGCACCGTGGCAGCTCGGCGCGGGGGACGTCGCGATCTTCCGTGGGCCCGCGCCGTACACGGTGGCCGACGACCCGGCGACCGAACCGCAGATCATCATCCATCCCGGTCAGGTGACGAAGACGCCACAGGGTGAAGTCCTCTGCGAGACACTGAGCCTCGGCGTCCGGCAGTGGGGAACCGACCCGGACGGGGCGACCTTGATGGTCACCGGAACCTACGAGTCCGCGGGCGCGGCCAGCCGTCGCCTGCTGCGCGCGCTCCCGCCGGTGCTGGTGTTGCGGCGCGGCGAGTTCGACAGTCGGGTGCTCGACCTGCTGGTCGACGAGGTGATCAAGGACGAGCCCGCGCAGAGCGCGGTGCTGGACCGCCTGCTGGATCTGGTGCTGATCGCCGCGTTGCGCGCCTGGTTCTCCCGCGCCGACGCGCCCGGCTGGTACCACGCCTACGGTGACCCGCTGGTCGGCAAGGCTCTGCGCCTGTTGCAGCACAATCCGGCGCACGGGTGGACGGTCGCGGGCCTGGCCGAGGCGGTGGGGATGTCGCGGGCGGCGCTGGCGCGCCGGTTCACCGATCTGGTGGGTGAGCCGCCGATGGCGTTCCTCACCGAATGGCGGCTGGCGCTGGCCGCGGACCTGTTGCAGGAATCCGATGCCACCATCGAGGCCATCGCCCGTCAGGTCGGATACGGCAGCGCCTTCGCGCTGAGCACCGCGTTCAAACGGCACTTCGGGATCTCCCCGCGCGACCACCGGTTGGGCGTGACCGCCACTGAGCTATCGTCGGCCGGGTGACGCAGCAGTATCCGGTGCTCTGGCCGGTGCCGACCCGGTGGGCCGACAACGACCACTACGGGCACGTGAACAACGTGACCTACTACTCGTACTTCGACACCGCGGTCAACGCATGGTTGATGCACGCCACCGGAACCGACATCCGTGACCTGCCCGCGCTCGGCGTGGTCGCGCAGACCTCCTGCCAGTACCTCGGCTCGATCAGCTTCCCGGATCAGTTGCGGGTCGGCCTGCGCATCTCCCGGCTCGGCCGCTCCAGCATCACCTACGACCTGGCCATCTTCCGCGAGGCCGACGGCGCGCTGGAACTGGCCGCCACCGGTGTCTTCGTGCACGTCTACGTGGACGCCGAGACCCGCAAGCCGGTCGAGATCCCGGAGGTCATCCGCACCGCCGCGGCGGAGCTCGTCACGGACTGACCGGCGGGCGCGTCACACGCGGCTGAGCAAGGTGAGCGGGTCCTCCAGGAATCCCGCGACAGTGGCCAGGAAGCGGGCGGCGAGTTCGCCGTCGACCATGCGATGGTCGAAGCTGACGCCCAGGGTGGTCACCCACCGGATCGCGATCTCGTCGCGCACCACCCACGGCCGCTTGCGAATCGAGCCGAGACACAGGATGGCGGCCTCGCCCGGATTGACCAGCGGGACTCCGGCGTCCACGCCGAAGACGCCGACGTTGGTGATGGTGAACGTGCCGCCGCGCAGCTCGGCGGGCGTCGCGCTGCCCGCGCGCGCGGTGTCGGCCAGCCAGCCGATCTCGCGGGTCAGGTCGCGCAGGCTCAGGGTCTGCGCCTCTTTGATGTTCGGTACCAGCAGCCCGCGCTCGGTGGCCACCGCGATACCCAGGTTGACGTAGTGCTTGGTGACGATTTCCTGAGCGGCTTCATCCCAGCAGGCGTTCATGCCGGGGAAGTCGGCGAGCGCGGCGAGCGCCGCCTCGGCGACGAGCGGCAGCGGCGTCAAGGCCAGGCCCGCGAAGGATTTCGTACTGCGTAGATGATCGAGTAGTTCCATCGAGGCGGTGCAGTCCGCGGTGACGAACGTGCTGGCCTGCGGGATGGTGCGCGCGCTGGTCAGCATCGCCGCCGCGGTGCGTTTGCGGATGCCGCTGACCGGGGTGCGCTCCTCGCGGGCGGACGGGCGCGCTCCGGCGTCCGCGACGGCGGGCGCGGTGGCCGGACGCGGCTGCGAGACGGGTACAGCGCCGCGCACGTCTTCGACGGTGACCGCGCCGCCTGGGCCGGAACCCGCGATGAACCACAGGTCCAGGCCGAGTTCGCGAGCCAGTTTCCGCGCGGCGGGTGTCGCCGCCGCCCGCGGCGCGCCGAGCACGGTGCCCGGTTGCTGCTCGTGAACCTTTTCCGCCAGGCTCTCCGTGCCGTCGGACCGCGAAACGCCCTGCGCCTCTGCATGGCTGTCCGCGCGGTCGGACCGCGAAACGCCCCGCGCCTCCGCCTGACTGTCCGCGCGGTCGGACCGCGAAACGCCCTGCGCCTCCGCCTGGCCGTCCGCGCGGTCGGACCGCGAAACGGCGGGCTGTGCGGGAGGACGCCGCCGGGACGTCGCCTCCGCCTCAGGGCCGTAGCCGACCAGGACCGACGTGCGCCCCGTGTCGTTCGGCGTCTCTTCCGCTCCAGCCGCCTGTATGCGAATGAGCGGCGACCCGACCGCGACGGTGTCGCCCGGCCGCGCCAGCAATTCGACCACGCGGCCCGCGAACGGCGACGGTAACGAGACGACCGCCTTGGCCGTCTCCACGTCGGCGATGGCCTGGTTCAGCTCGACCGTGTCGCCCTCGGCCACCGCCCACGACACCAGTTCGGCGTCGGCCAGCCCTTCGCCGAGGTCCGGCAGCCGGAATTCCAGCACGGACGCCGGAAGATCATGGCCGACCGAGTTTTCCACGCGGCACCTCTCACTACGGCGAGCCCGCCTCACGCGGCGAGGGAACGGTCGACCGCGTCGAGAATGCGGTCGGGGTCGGGCAGATGGTGCTTTTCGAGCTTAGCCGGGGGGTAGGGGATGTCGAATCCGCCGACGCGCAACACGGGCGCTTCCAGGTGATAGAAGCAGCGCTCGGTGACGCGGGCGGCGATCTCCGCGCCGAGCCCGGCGAATACCGGCGCCTCGTGCGTGACGATCAGCCGCCCGGTCTTCGCGACCGACTCCTCGACGGTGTCGAAGTCGATCGGCGAGAGGCTGCGCAGGTCGATCACCTCGAGCGCGTGTCCCTCCCGCGCGGCGATCTTCGCGGCCGTCAGCGCGGTCGCCACGGTCCCGCCGTAGGCGACGACGGTCGCGTCCGCGCCTGTCGTGCACACGCGCGCGCGATCCAGCGGCAGGCCGCCGTCGCGGTCGAGCGCGGCGAAATCGACGTCGGCCTTGTCCCAGTACCTGCGTTTGGGTTCGAAGAAGATCACCGGATCGTTCAGCGCGATCGCCGCGCGAATCATCGAGTACGCGTCGGCCGGGTTGCTCGGTGTCACGACGCGCAGCCCGGCGGTGTGCGCGAAATACGCCTCGGGTGATTCGGAGTGGTGCTCGACCGAACCGATGCCGCCGCCGAACGGGATGCGAATGGTCAACGGCGCGTTGACCTTTCCCTGGGTGCGGTAGTTGATCTTGGCCACGTGCGAGACGATCTGGTCGAACGCGGGATAGACGAATCCGTCGAACTGGATCTCGCACACCGGCCGGTAGCCGCGCAGCGCCATGCCGAAAGCCGTTCCGATGATGCCGGATTCGGCCAACGGCGTATCGATGACGCGATTGTCGCCGAAGTCCTTCTGCAACGTGTCGGTCACCCGGAACACTCCGCCGAGGCGCCCGATGTCCTCGCCCATCAGCAAGACCTTCGGATCGTCCTCCAGCGCGCGGCGCAGGCCGGTGTTGAGCGCGGCGGCGAAGGTGGTGATCATCGCGGGACTCCTTCTCCTCGTGCGGAGGGCCCGCCGGGATCGCCGGCCAGGTACTCCGCGTACGCCCTCCGCTGTTCGGTGATCAGCGGATGCGGGGTGGTGTAGACGTGCTCGAACAGTTCGCGCGGCGCGGGATCGGGCATGTCGATGGTCGCGCGGCGCACCACTGCCGCCGTCTCGTCCGACCGCTGGGCAACCCGCGTGCCGAACGCGTCGTCCCAGTGGCCCTCGCGCTCGAGCAACCTGCGGATACGGTCGATCGGATCGCGCCGCGCCCATTGCTCGGTCTCGGCGGCCGAACGGTAGCGGGTGGGATCGTCCGCCGTGGTGTGCGGACCCATCCGGTAGGTGAGCGCCTCGATGAACGACGGGCCGCCGCCGGTGCGCGCCCTGGCGATCGCCTGCCTGGTCACGGCGAGGACGGCGAGCACGTCGTTGCCGTCGACCTGCCTGCCCGGCATGCCGTAGCCGTACGCGCGGCGGGCGATCGGCGTCGCGCTCTGCACCCGCACCGGTGCGCTGATCGCCCACTGGTTGTTCTGGCAGAAGAACACCACGGGCGCGCTCCAGGTCGCGGCGAACCCGAGCGCTTCGGCCAGATCGCCCTGGCTGCTGGCGCCGTCGCCGAAGTAGGCGATGGTGGCTGTCTCCGCGCCGTCCATGTGCGCCGCGAACGCGTAGCCGGTGGCGTGCAGCCCTTGGGAGCCGACGACGATGTTGGGGTTGGTCATGTTCACCGCGTGCGGATCCCAGCAATGATGGGCGGCGCCGCGCCACAGCCGGGTGAGATCGGTGGGCGGCACGCCACGGCAGTAGGCGACCGCCGTTTCGCGGTAGCTGCAGAACACGTAGTCGTCGGGATGCAGCGCGTGCGCGGAGCCGACCTGGGCGGCCTCCTGCCCGAGCATGGGCGCCCACAGGCCGAGCTGACCTTGCCGTTGCAGCGCGGTGGCCTCGATGTCGATCCGACGGGCCACCACCATGTCCTCGTACAGCGCCCGCAGGTCGTCCGGCCCGATGTCGGCGACCAGCGCGGCGTGCTCGCGATCGAGGACGCGACGGCCGTCCGGCTGTACCAGTTGCACCGGATACTCGGATTTGCCCGGCATGAGTGATCGCCTCCTCGCCAGGTGTTCGACAGGTCGGATTGTGTCCTATCTCACAGCATCCACCCGAATGCGAACTGCGCAAGTGGTCGGCCGTCGGATGGGCAGAATGCTCAATTGCGACCCGCGCGGTGGTGTCATACTGCGTGGTATGACCAGAGAAACCGCCGGCGTGAGCCTGGACGCCACCGACGCCAGGCTGTTATTGGAACTGGTCGCCAATCCCCGGGCGACAGGTGTCGAGCTGGCTACTCGGCTCGGCCTGTCCCGCAACACCGTGCAGGCTCGATTGTCCCGCTGGGAGGCCGGTGGCGTGCTGGGCAGCTTCGAGCGGCGCGTCGAGCCGCGCGCGCTCGGCTATCCGCTCGCGGCGTTCGTCGCGGTCGTCGTGGACCAGCACCGGCTGGATTCGGTGGTGGACGAACTGGCCGAGGTGCCCGAGGTGACCGAGGTGTGCGGCATGACCGGACTCACCGATCTCACCGTGCGGGTGGTCGCGCAGGACGCCGACGACCTGTATCGCATCGCCGGGCAGATCCTCAAGATCCCCGGCGTCGAGCGGACGAACATGGCGCTGGTGATGCGCGAGCTGGTCGGTCCGCGTACCGCCCCATTGCTCGACCGCTTGGCGAAATCGGGCTGAATATCCTTGACCTCGAGTGCGATCGAGGTTTCAGGATGGCGGCATGACGCATGACGGAATGACCGTGATCGATACCATCCGGCTGCCGCTCGACGGGGCGAACGAGTACATCGCGCAGTGGCGCGAGCGCGCCGGTAAGGTCAGCCGGGCACCGGGCTTCCGTTCCGCCCGTATGCACCGCGCGACCTCCGCCGACGCGCCGCTGCCGTTGGTCATGGTTGCGGAGTGGGACAGCGTCGCCGCCAGGGACGCGGCGCTGCGCGACTCCGCGTTCCGCGCGTCGGCCCGAGCCGCCGGTGCCAAGGCCGAGGTCGTCGGCAGCGAGTACCGGGTCGCCGCCGAATATCGCTCCGCTGCGCACTCGGACGGACCCGGCATCACCTTCGTCAACGTCTTCGAACTGCCCGCCGAACACTTCGAGGAATTTCTGGCCCACTGGCGAACCAGGGCCGAGCTGATGAGCGCGGCCCCCGGCTTCCGCGACAATCGCCTGCACCGTGCGCTCGACCCCGCCGCGCGGTACACGGCGGTGAACGTGGCGCACTGGGACAGCGCCGCCGCGTGGCGCAGCGCGACGGAGAATCCGGCGTTTCAGCGGCGGCTCGCCGCCGCGCCCGGGTTCGCCACCGCACACCCGCAGCTCTACGAGGTGGTCGCGGGCTTCCCGGCGGAAGACCGGTGATGTCCCGTTAGGGTGCGGGGATGGAGATTTCGGGCAAAGTTGCCATTGTCACGGGGGCGGGCGCGGGGATCGGGGCGGCATTGGCCGCCCGGCTCGTCGCCGCCGGTGCGCGCGTGGTGCTCGCCGACCTCGACGGTGCGAGCGCGGCGCGGGTCGCGGAGTCTCTCGGGGCGGATGCCGTCGCCGTCGGCGGAGACGTGGCCGACGAGGCGGTGATCCGCGCGTTGATCGAGCGCGCCGAGGCGCAGTTCGGGCCGGTCGACCTGTACTTCGCGAACGCGGGCATCGGCGGCGGCGCGGGTCTGGACAGCACCGACGAGCAATGGGCGGCGGCGCTCGAGGTCAACGTGATGGCCCACGTCCGCGCCGCGCGGCTGCTCGTCCCCGGGTGGCTGTCCCGTGGTGGTGGTTATTTCGTCGGCACGGCGTCGGCGGCAGGGCTGCTCACCCAGCTCGGCTCGGCCCCCTACGCGGTGTCCAAGCACGCGGCCGTCGGTTTCGCGGAATGGCTGTCGGTCACCTACGGCGACCGCGGAGTGCGGGTGAGCTGCGTGTGCCCGATGGGTGTGGATACGCGGCTGCTGCGCGGCGGCCTCGTTCCGCCGGAGCACGCCGCCGAGGCGGAACTCGCGGTGAAGGCCGTCACCAGCGCGGGCGAGGTGCTGTCCCCGGAGGAGGTCGCCGAGATCGTGCTCGCCGGGGTGACCGACGAGCACTTCCTGATCCTGCCCCACCCCGAGGTGCTGAAGATGTACCGCCACAAGGGCTCCGACTACGACCGCTGGATCGCCGGCATGCGGCGCTTCCAGGCCGCGCTGCAGGCCTGAGCAGCTGCCTCGCCTTCGCTCGGCCCGGTGCGGGCTGTGGACGGACTGCGCCCGGCTGCGCCTTTTGTGCAGCTGCCTCGCCTTCGCTCGGCCCGGTGCGGGCTGTGGACGGACTGTGTCCGGCTGCGCCTTTTGTGCAGCTGCCTCGCCTTCGCTCGGTCCGGTGCGGGCTGTGGACGGACTGTGTCCGGCTGCGCCTTTTGTGCAGCTGCCTCGCCTTCGCTCGGTCCGGTCGCTAACGCAGCACTTTGCGCACCACGAGCCCGGCGAGTAGCGCCCAGAAGGCGGCGCCGATCCCCGCGAAGCCGACACCGGAGGCGGCGATCAGGAACGTCACCACGGCGGCTTCGCGGTGTTCGGAGCGCAGCGCCGCGCCGAGGGCCGCGCCCAGGGTCGCCAGCAGGGCCAGGCCGGCCACTGTTTCCAGGGTTCCGGCCGGGGCGGTCGCGATCAGCGTGACCACGGCGGCCGAGCCCAGCGCGAGCAGCAGGTACATCGCGCCCGCCGTGAATGCCGCGATCCAGCGCCGCTTCGGGTCCGGATGCGCCGCGGGGGCCGCCGCGAGCGCGGCGCTGATGGCGGCGAGATTGATCGTGTGCCCGCCCGCGGGCGCTCCGACGACGGTGCCGAGACCGGTGACCGTCATCGCCGCGCGCCAGGGCACCCGGTAGTCGAACGAGGCCAGCACCGCGGTGCCAGGGATGTTCTGCGAGGCCATGGTGACGATGTAGAGCGGGATCGCGACGCCGATCAGCGCCTGCCAGCTCCAGTGCGGCAGCGTCAGTTCCAGTCGCGGAGCCATCGCGCCGACGTCGAGATGACGGTGCTGCACGACGATGCTCACGCCGGCGGCTACCGCCGCGGTGACAAAGGCCGCGATCACCGCCCAACGCTGGGCATATCGTTGCAGCACGAGCCAGACCAGGATCACCGGCGCCACCACCGCCGGACTCGTCTGCACCGCCCGCACCGGCGCCAGGCACAGCGGCAGCAGAACTCCGGCCAGCATGGCCTGCGCTATCTCCACCGGGATCGCCGCGACCAGGGTGCCCAGCCGCTGCCAGAGTCCGGTGACGACGATCAGCACCCCCGTCACCACGAACGCTCCGATCGCGGCGGGCCAGCCTCCCGCCACCGCGCCCGTCCCGGCCAGCAGCGCCGCGCCCGGTGTGGACCAGGCCAGCGTGATCGGCATGCGGTAGCGGTAGCTCAGCGCCATCATGCCGATCGCCTGGGTGACGCACAGCGCCAGCAGACCCGACGCGGCCTGCGCGGAGCTCGCCCCGACCGCGGTCGATCCGCTCAGCACCACGGCGAACGAGCTGGTGAATCCGACCAGGGCCGTCACCACGCCCGCGCCGAGTGGCGGCGCCAGCGCCGCTCCCGCCCGTTCGGGTTCCCGCGTCGCGGTGGTCTCGGTGGTGGATACGTTCGACACCGGTCGGATATTGCCGCTGGTCACGGACGCGTGTCGCCTGCCAGTGCCCCGAAACTGGACTGACTCGAGCCGGTGTGCGGCACGGGCGAGAGTGTTCGGCGACATCGGCACATTCGGGTGCGTAGGGTGGGGAGTCGGTGCGCGAGGACGCGATTCGGGACGAGGAGCTGAGTTGAGCGCGGTACTGATCTCACCGGAGGAGCTTCGGAAAGCGTTGCCGGACAAGCGGCTTCGCCTACTGGATGTGCGATGGGCGCTGGGCGATCCGGACGGGCCGCAGCACTATCTCGCCGGCCACGTTCCCGGCGCGGTGTTCGTCGACCTGGAAACCGAGCTGGCCGCGCCGCCGTCACCCGCGCGCGGCAGGCATCCGCTGCCGGAGCCCGCGCAACTGGAGAAGTGCGCGCGCAGCTGGGGCCTGTGCGAGGGCGACCCCGTGGTGGTCTACGACGCCACCGGCGGCATGGCCGCCGCGCGCGCCTGGTGGCTGCTGCGCTGGGCGGGTGTCGCGGACGTGCGCATCCTCGACGGCGGGCTGCCCGCCTGGATCGACGCGGGCGGGTCCGTCGCGACCGGCGCGGAACCCGACCCCGAGCCGGGCGATGTCGAAGTGCGTCCCGGTCACCTGCCCGTGATCGACGCCGACGCGGCGGCCCGCTGGAAGGGCGTGCTACTGGACGCCAGGGCCAGCGAGCGCTTCCGCGGCGACGTGGAGCCGATCGACCCCCGCGCCGGGCACATCCCCGGCGCGCTGAGCGCTCCGACCGCCGACAATCTCGACGCGGCCGGGCGCTTCCGCGCCGTCGCGGAACTGCGCGACCGCTTCGCCGATTTCGGATCCGGGCCGGTGGCCGTGTACTGCGGTTCCGGTGTGACAGCGGCGCACCAGGTCGCCGCGCTCGCCATCGCGGGCGTCGAGGCGGCCTTGTATCCCGGGTCGTGGTCGCAGTGGTCGAACGATCCGAAACGGCCGGTCGCGACCGGTAACTGACGCCTTACAGCCAGGCCCGGGCCAGGAGATCGTCGTCGACGACCTCGCTCGCCCGGGGCGGGAACCGGGTGGCCGCGATCGACTCGATATGCGATCCGTCGTGCCCGATCACCCACGAGCCGCCGCGCTCCTCGCATTCGGCGATCTTCGCGAAGGTGGTGAGCAGGAACGTGATCGCCTCGCGCGGGTCGGTGGTGCGGGCCAGCCGCTGGGATTCACCTGGGCGCGACAGGTCAAGCCACACCCCGCACTGCCCGTCGAGCCGCATGCCGACGATCTTGTCGGCATGCACGAAGGTGAATTTGCGCCGTTCCCACGTGGTCGTCGGTGTGAAGCTCTGCTCGAGAACCTGGAGCAGAATCGTCATGCTGCTTCCTCCGCTTCCTTGACACCAAGCTGCGGTTGTTCTGCGATGACCTGCGGATATTCCAGTATGTGCCGGTTGGGCGCAGAAATCCACAACGGTCCGGGCACGGTGTGCGCGGCCGTGTCGTACCCGCCTGCTTGGATGGGGTGATGCTGCACGGACTGTGGTCGCCGGGTGCCGGGTTGCTGCTCTGGCACGACTCGCCGGTCGCCGCGACGTCCGCCGAGCTTCCGGATCCGCTGGGCAGCGTGCTGCGCGCGTCGAAGTTCCGGCACCGGGCCGAGGTCCTGGTCGTCGAGCACGGGATCGCCGGGACCGAGCAGGTCCGCGCGCACGCGCTGGCCCCGGTCGCGGCAGCGGAGGCCCTCCGGCAGCGGTTGCCCGCCGACCTGGTGGCGGGGGATCTGCGGTATCTGGCGCATGTCGCGGGCGGCATCGAACGCTGGGTGCGCGCCGGGCGTGTCGTGCCGGACCTGCGCAGGGAGGACGGCCAGTGGTGGGTGCGCTGGCGGCTGGTCGGCGGGGAGCGGCAGCGGGCTTGGCTGGCCGAGCTGGCGGTCGCCATGCCGGAGGCGCTGCGGGTGGCCGGGCGTCCGGCAGCGCTGCTCGAGGACCTGGTCACCGAACTCACCGACCCGATCGCGCGGTCACTGGCCGACCTGCCGGACTCGCCGCATCCCCTGGTGGCCGCCCTGGTCGGCGACATTCCGCTGGACAACGGCAGCTATCAGGTCGCCGAGGTGCTCGAGGGCTGGCGGGCCAGCCTGACCGGTGACGAGCCGGAACTGGTGCTGCGTCTGCTGGAACCGGATGGCGAACTCGGTCTCGCCGACGAGTCGGTGGCGTTGTGGCGGCTGGAGGTGTGCCTGCGGCTCACCGGTGAGGCGCCCAGAACCGTTCCGCTGCACGAGGACCCGAATCTGGTCCGGATCGCGGGGGACAAGCTCGGCGCGGCCAAGCGGGCATATCCGAGGCTGCGTGACCTGCCGAGCGATCCGCGCAGCATGGATCTGCTGTTGCCCACCGAAGTGGTGCTCGACCTGGTCGCGCACGGCGTGCACGCCCTGCATGCGGTGGGGGTCCAACTGCTGCTCCCGCGCGCCTGGAGTGTCGCCGAGCCGAGCATGCGGTTGCGGGTGGAGAGCGCGGTGCCCGCCGCGGAGAGCACGGTCGGTCTGCCCGGCCTGGTGTCCTACCGCTGGGAACTCGCGCTCGGCGGCATGGTGCTGACCACGGCCGAGATGGAACGCCTGGTGCGCGCCAAATCCGATCTCGTCGAGTTGCGCGGTCAATGGGTGCAGGCCGATCACAAGGCGCTGGTCGCCGCGGCCAAGTACGTCGCCGCGCACGCCGACGACTCGCCGATCACCTTCGCGGACATGCTCGGCGAGATCGCGGTCTCCCGGGTGCCCCAGGTGCCGATCACCGAGGTCACCGCCTCGGGATGGGCGGGGGACCTGCTCGACCGCGCTCGGCAGCCGGAAGCGGTCGCCGCGCCCGTCGGGTTGAAGGCCGAGCTGCGCCCCTACCAGGAACGCGGCCTGGCCTGGCTGGCGACCATGAGCCGGATGAGTTGCGGGGCGATCCTGGCCGACGACATGGGACTCGGCAAGACCGTCCAGGTGCTCGCCCTGCTGGTGCACGAGCGCGAGAACGCGACGTCCGAGCCGGCGCCGCCGGGCCCGACCTTGCTGGTGTGCCCGATGTCGGTGGTCGGCAACTGGCAGCGCGAGGCGGAGCGGTTCGCACCCGACCTGCGGGTGTGGGTGCATCACGGCGCGGGCCGGCGGGTGGGCGCCGAACTCGACGAGACGGTCGCCGCCGCGGATCTGGTGATCACCACCTACGCTCTGCTGGCGCGCGACGCCGGGGAACTCGGCAGACAGCACTGGGACCGCGTCGTACTGGACGAAGCGCAGCACATCAAGAACGCGGGGACGCGGCAGGCGCGGGCGGCGCGGTCGCTGCGCGCGCGACATCGATTGGCGCTCACCGGCACGCCGGTGGAGAACCGGTTGGAAGAGCTGCGTTCCATCATGGATTTCGCGGTGCCGAAAGTGCTCGGCAGTCCGCAGTCCTTCCGCGCCCGCTTCGCGGTGCCCATCGAACGCGAGCGCGACCAGAACGCGATCAGTCGCCTGCGCTGGCTGACCCAGCCGTTCGTGCTGCGCCGGGTGAAGACCGACCCCACGGTGATCAGCGACCTGCCCGAGAAGCTGGAGATGACCGTGCGGGCCAACCTCACCGTCGAGCAGGCCTCGCTGTACCAGGCGGTCGTGGACGACATGCTGGCCAAGATCAAGGACGCGAAGGGCATGGCGCGCAAAGGCGCCGTGCTCGGTGCGCTCACCCGGCTCAAGCAGGTGTGCAACCATCCCGCGCATTTCCTGGGCGACGGGTCGAGTGTGCTGCACCGAGGGGCACATCGCTCCGGCAAGCTCGCCCTCGTCGAGGACGTGGTGGACGCGGTGCTGGCCGACGGTGAGAAGGCGCTGCTGTTCACCCAATTCCGGGAATTCGGCGAGCTGGTCGCGCCCTATCTGGCCGAGCGGTTCGGCGCGGCGATCCCGTTCCTGCACGGCGGCGTGCCGAAGAAGAAGCGCGACGCGATGGTCACCGGCTTCCAGGCGCCGGACGGACCGCCGCTGATGTTGTTGTCGCTCAAGGCGGGTGGCACCGGGCTCAATCTCACCGCTGCCAATCACGTGGTCCACCTGGATCGCTGGTGGAATCCCGCGGTGGAGAACCAGGCCACCGACCGCGCCTTCCGGATCGGCCAGCAGCGCAACGTGCAGGTGCGCAAGCTGGTGTGCGTGGACACGATCGAGGAGCGGATCGACGAGATGATCAACGGCAAGCGGCAGCTCGCCGATCTGGCCGTCGGCGCGGGGGAGAACTGGATCACCGAACTGAGCACCGACGAATTGCGCGACTTGTTCGCCCTGGGTGCGGCGGCGGTGGGCGAATGAGTCCGTTCATCGACTACTCCGAGTACGGGAAGAAGCTGCCGGTGCGCGGCGGAGTGGAAGCCCGCAGCAGACGAGGCGGTTTCGGGCGCACCTGGTGGGGCAGGGCGCTGGTGGAATCGGTCGAGCGAATGGCGGAGCCGGGGCGGCTGGCGCGCGGTCGCAACTACGCCCGATCCGGCCAGGTGGTGAACTACCGGATCGAGCCGGGCGCGGTGACGGCGGAAGTGCAAGGCAGCCAACCGCGTCCGTTCACGGCGGTGTTCACCGTGCGCCCGCTGCGCGAGGACGAACTCGAGTTGCTCATCGAGACCATTCGCTCGGCGCCGGGCATGCTCGCCGAGATCGCCTCGGGCGCGTTGCCCACCGGGCTGGGGCCGCTGCTGCTGCCGAGCACCGCGGCGGACCTGGATTTCACCTGCAGCTGCCCGGACCCGGGCTGGCCGTGCAAGCACGTGGCGGCGGTCTGCTACCTGCTGGCCGAGCGGCTCGACGAACACCCGCGCGAGATCCTGACCCTGCGCGGACTCGACCTGGACACGCTGATCGGGGGCATCGAGCGCGAGCCGAGACCCACCGTTTCCGACGATCCGTACGGTGAGCGCGTTTCGCTGCCGGACTTGCCCGCGGTCGAATTCCGGGCGGCGCCGGAGGATTTGGATCCGCTGCTGCTCCGTAAGGCGCTGCGGATGACTTCGGCGGACGAGACGGTCGCCGCGACCGGTCTGCGCGATCTCACCGCGCTCTATCGGCGGTTCGACCGCTGACGTTGGTTGGCACCCAGCATCGGGGCTGTCGGTTACCGCCGGTCTGTCGGGGCGGGATCGATACCGGCGGAGCGAAGGGACCGGAGACTTCCCGACGCCGGGTGCCGTTATTCAGTGTCGCGCCGCTCAACCCCGCGCGGAACTGCCCCAGCCACGCCCGGATGCTGCCCTTGCACCGCACTTGCCGCATCTCTCCCGGCGTGGCCCGATCGTCGCGGCTGGGCTCGCTTCGTCCAGAAAAGGCCGCCCACCTGCGTGAATCTTCTGTTATAGGCTGACAGCGTGGCAGGAAAGAGCCCAGCGGCCGGGTCGCCCCGCGACGACCTCGGTACTCCGGTGGATCTCCGCACACCCCCGCGCCGGGTGGTGTCGCTCGTTCCGTCGCTGACCGAGGCGGTGGCGCGCACTTGTCCGGAAGTCCTCGTCGCCGCCACGCAATGGTGCACGCACCCAGCCGATCTCGCGGTCGAGCGCGTCCGGGGGACCAAGAACCCGGATGTCCGCCGGATCGTCGAACTCGCCCCCGACCTGGTGCTGTGCAACAAGGAGGAGAACCGCCGCCTCGACGTAGAACGCCTGCGCGCGGCGGGAATTCCGGTGTGGGTTACCGAGATAGAGACCGTCGACGAGGCCATGGCCTCCCTGACCCGGCTCTGCGTGGAGGCGCTCGGCGTCGACTCGCCCGCCTGGCTCACCGAGGCCCGATCCGTTTGGGCCGCACCACCGCCCGAGCCGGCGCGCGCCGCCGTCATCCCGGTCTGGCGCGACCCGTGGATGGTGGTCGGACGGAACACCTTCACCGGCGACATCGCTCGCCGTTTGGGCCTGCGGCTGGTGCATGCCGATCGCCCCGACCGCTATCCGCGCGTCACGCAGGCCGAATTGATCGAAGGCGTCGACCTCGCGGTGCTTCCCGACGAACCCTATGTCTTCACCGAAACCGATGGGCCAGAAGCGTTTCCGGACATCCCGGTCGCGCTGGTGGAAGGCCGCGCCCTCACCTGGTATGGGCCCTCATTGGCAACTGCCCGCGATACCCTCACCGCGCAACTGGCTCGGGCGGCTCAACCCAATTCGTAGTCGAACCAGATGTGGTGCGTGCCGTCGGCGTCCACGTGCAGTCCGCCCGTGCCCGTAATGCCCGCGAGGTCACCGGTGCCGCTGGCGGGCACGATCACGCAGAACTCGTTCGTGCGGTCGGCGCCGCGGGCACCGACAACCGGCTCAGTCGGCGATCCGGTACACCCGCTGCGCGGTGGTCCGGAAGACCTGCTCGAGTTCGGTCGGGCCGCCCCCGTGGCCGGTGACGGCGGTCGCGATGGCCTCGATGCTGTTCGCGATGCTGGTGACCGGCTTGTCCACCGGGAAGTTCGACCCCCAGATGAGACGGTCCGCGCCGAAGACGTCCGCGGCGTGTTCGACCAGCGGACCGATCCGGTCGAGCAGCTGCGGCACCGGCGTCGGCGTGCCGCGCGGCGGGATCGGATGGCCGAGGATCGGCATCATCAGCCCGCTCACCTTCGCGACCACGTTCGGGCGCGCGGCCAGTGCGGCGAGATCGTCGCGCCACCGCACCAGCAACTGCCTGCGCAGCCCGGGATTGGTGCCGGTGTGCTTGCCCACCGCCCCGAAGATCCCCGCGGGCGTGCCGAGGTGGTTCAGCACGATCGGCACTTCGGGATAGCGTTCGGCCAGCGCGGTGACGTCGGGAATGGCATGCGAGTACACCCAGGCCTCGAACGACAGGCCGCGCTCGGCCAGCCGCGCGAAGCCGTCCAGGAATTCCTTGGTCGCGAGCTTGCCGGGCGCGTCGGTGAACGACCGAACACCGGGATCGGGATGGTGGGCGACCATGGTGCGGATACCGCGCAGTAGCGGCGAGGCGGCCGCGTGCGCGTCGAGGAGCTCCCCGAACCGGGGGTCGGCCGGATCGCCGCCCGCGAGGATCGCGCCGAGCCGTGGCGCCGCTTCCAGCGGCAGCCCGGCCACCCAGGCGGTTTCCCCGGCCTTCCCGAGCGGTCCGGGTTGCGACCATTCGACTTCGATGTGCGCGACCACCTCCACCGGCGCGTTCCCGGCGTCGGCGCGGTAGTCGAACGGAAGGTAGGGCCGCAGGTAGGCGACCGGGTCACCGACGAATTCCCGGTCCCGGCGCGGCGCGAGGCGCTTCGCGGCGTCCACCGGGACCGGCAACAGCCGGAACAGCTTCGCCAGGGCGCTGAAATCCCGGGGTGTGCCGAACGGATCCCACTGGTGGATGTGTGCGTCGATGATCCGGATTCCCGAGAGGTCCATGTCTGCCGTCCCCAACCGCGCCGAAGGTTTGCTCGGCGATTGTCACATGCCCGGCGCGCGGTGAGTTCGGAATCCGCGCCCGCCGAGTCGGCACGGCGGGTTCCGCCGGATCCGCGGGCGAACCCGGTCCGCCAGCGCGAACCGGGCCACCCGGGCATACGGCTGCTCGAAACCCGCGCGAGCGACCGGCTCAACACGGCGCGCAAAAAGACTCACACGTTGCGGCGGTACTGACCTCCGACGGTGAAGAACGTGTCGGTGATCTGCTGCAACGTGCACACGCGGGCGGCGTCCATCAGCACCTCGAAAATGTTGTCGTCGGTGCGGGCGACCGCTTCGAGCCGGGCGAGTGCGGCATGGGCGGCGTCCCGGTTGCGCTGCTGGAACTCACGCACCCGGCGTAGCTGCGACTGCTTCTCCGCTTCGGTGCCGCGCGCCAGTTCCAGCTCCCGGTGCGGCTCCTCGTGGGAGTTGCGGAAGGTGTTCACCCCGATGATGGGCAGCGACCCGTCGTGCTTGCGCTGTTCGTAGCGCATCGACTCGTCCTGGATCTTGCCGCGCTGATAACCGGTCTCCATCGCGCCGAGCACGCCGCCGCGTTCGCTGATCCGCTCGAACTCGGTGAGCACCGCCTCCTCGACCAGATCGGTGAGCTCATCGATGAGGAAGCTGCCCTGTAGCGGGTTCTCGTTCATCGCGACGCCCCACTCCCGGTTGATTATCAGCTGGATGGCCAGCGCGCGCCGCACCGATTCCTCGGTCGGGGTGGTGACCGCCTCGTCGTAGGCATTGGTGTGCAGGCTGTTGCAGTTGTCGTAGATCGCGATCAGCGCCTGCAACGTGGTGCGGATGTCGTTGAAGTTCATCTCCTGCGCGTGCAGCGACCGGCCGGAGGTCTGGATGTGGTACTTCAGCTTCTGCGACCGCTCGTTGGCGCCGTAACGGTCCCGCATGGCCACGGCCCAGATGCGGCGGGCCACCCGGCCGATCACCGAATACTCCGGATCCATCCCGTTGGAGAAGAAGAAGGACAGGTTCGGCGCGAAGTCATCGATATGCATGCCGCGCGCGAGATACGCCTCCACATAGGTGAATCCGTTCGCCAGGGTGAAGGCCAGCTGGCTGATCGGGTTCGCGCCCGCCTCGGCGATGTGGTAGCCGGAGATCGACACCGAGTAGAAATTGCGTACGCCGTTGCGCACGAACCATTCCTGGATGTCGGCCATCATGCGCAGGCTGAATTCGGTGGAGAAGATGCAGGTGTTCTGGCCTTGGTCCTCCTTGAGGATGTCGGCCTGCACCGTGCCGCGCACCGTGGCCAGCGTGCGGGCTCGCAGGTCGGCCGCTTCGGCGTCGGTCGGCGGCCGTCCCTGCTGCGCGGTGAAGCGTTCCAGCGCCTGATCGATCGCGGTGTTGAGGAAGTAGGCCAGGATGGTCGGCGCCGGACCGTTGATCGTCATCGAGACCGAGGTGGTCGGCGCGGTCAGGTCGAAACCGTCGTAGAGCACTTCCATGTCGTCGAGCGAGGCGATCGACACGCCGGAGGTGCCGACCTTGCCGTAGATATCGGGCCGCTCGGCGGGATCGTGCCCGTAGAGCGTGACCGAATCGAACGCCGTGGACAGCCTTTTCGCCTCGGAGTGCTCGCTGAGCACCTTGAACCGGCGGTTGGTGCGGAACGGATCGCCCTCACCCGCGAACATCCGGGCCGGGTCCTCGTTGTCGCGTTTGAACGGGAACACTCCGGCGGTGAAGGGGAAGCGCCCCGGCAGATGCTCGGCGCGCAGGAAACGCAGCAGCTCACCGTGATCGGTGAAGCGGGGCAGGGCGACGCGCGGAATCGAGTTGCCCGACAGGGTCTCCCGGCGCAGCGGAGTGTGTATCTCCCGGTCCCGCACCCGGATCACCTGTTCTTCCCCGCGGTAGGACTCGGCGAGGGCGGGCCACTCGGCCAGCAGTGCGGCGTTCGCGGGGGTGAGGTCGGCGCGGGCGCGTTCGGTCAGTTCGGCCACGGCGGTGTCGTCCGGCAGTTCGAGCGCCACCTGCTCGAGTCGTTGCAGCCGTTGCGCGGCGACGACCTGCGCGGCGGTCTCGGCGTGGTAGTCGCGCACGGTCTCGGCGATCTCGGCCAGGTAGCGCACCCGTGCGGGCGGGATGAGCTGGGCGAACCTGGTGGACGCGCGGGTGTCCACCCGGGGCAGCGCGCCGGGCTCCAGCCGCAGGCCGTGGTTCGCGAGCAGGCCGGTCAGGTGCTGGTAGAGCGCCGTCACCCCGTCGTCGTTGAACGTCGCCGCGCTGGTGCCGAAGACCGGCATGTCCTGCGGCGCGGCGTGGAACTCCTCGCGGTTGCGGATCAGCTGCCTGGCCACGTCCCGCAGTGCGTCCGCGGCCCCTCGGCGCTCGAACTTGTTGATCGCCACCACGTCCGCGTAGTCCAGCATGTCGATCTTCTCCAGCTGGGAGGCGGCGCCGAACTCGGGCGTCATCACGTACATCGACACGTCGACGTGGTCGATCACCGCGGCGTCCCCCTGGCCGATGCCGGGCGTTTCGAGGATGACCAGGTCGTATCCCGCTGCCTTGCAGGCGGCCACGATGAGATCGATGTTGTCGGGCAGTTCGTGTCCGCCGCGGGTGGCCAGCGACCGGAAGAAGACGTGTTCGCCGTCGAGGGCGTTCATGCGGATGCGGTCGCCGAGCAGCGCGCCGCCCCCGCGCCGCCGGGTCGGGTCGACCGCGAGGATCGCGACCCGCACCTTGTCCTGCTGGTCCGAGCGCAGCCTGCGCACCAATTCGTCGGTGAGCGAGGACTTTCCGGAGCCGCCCGTCCCGGTGATGCCGAGCACCGGCACGGTTCGCGCCGCCGCGGTCTCGGCCAGTTTCCGCCGGTCGGCCTCCGGCAGCGCGTCCGCTTGCAGACAGGTGATGACGCGCGCCAGGGCGGCGCGCTCGCCCGCGAGCACCGCGTCGAGCACCGGCGGCTCGGCCGCGAGGTCGACGTCGCAGGCGCGGATGAGCTGATTGATCATGCCGGGCAGCCCGAGTCGCTGTCCGTCCTCGGGGGAGAAGATGGTCACGCCGGACGCGGCCAGTCGGGCGATCTCCTCCGCCACGATCACGCCACCGCCACCGCCGAAGATCCGCACGTGCTCGGCTCCGGCTTTCCGCAGGGCGTCCGCGAGATATTCGAAGTACTCGACGTGGCCGCCCTGATAGGAGCTGACGGCGACGCCTTGGGCGTCTTCGGTGAGCACGGCGTCGACCACCTCGCTGACCGAGCGGTTGTGACCGAGATGGATCACCTCCGCCCCCTGGCTCTGCAGGATGCGGCGCATGATGTTGATCGCCGCGTCGTGCCCGTCGAACAGGGCCGCCGAGGTAACGAAGCGAACGGGATGGGTGGGCGTGTAGAGCGCGCTGCTGTCGGCCACTGGGATTCCTCCGGGGATTCCATTGTCGCCCGATACTAGGACGTCAAACTAATTCTACGGTGACTGTGATCACACCGCCAGCCGATTGCGGCGGGTCGCGCCCGCTCGGTTTCATCGGACGACGGGCCCTGTGCCGACCGGTTCGCGTGGCCGATCGTGTTGTCATGGCGGCGGACTCGGACATACTGGGCGCATGGTGAGCGACGGCAAAGCGGAAGCCGCAATCGGACGGCTGGTCGCCGACGGCGTGCTGACTCGCGACCAGGCCGACGCGGTGCTCGCGGCGCTGGCCGTCGAGCGGGCCGCGGCGACCGCGCGCGGGAAGGTGCTCGCCGAGATCGCCGCCTACGTCGGCGCCGGTCTGGTGTTCGGCGGGATCGCCCTGGTGGCGGCCTCGTCCTGGGACGCGCTCGACCGGCCGGTCCGGGTCGGCGTGCTCGCCGTCGTGGCGGCCGGCTTGCTGCTCGGCGGAGTAGTGCTCGCAGGGGTGCCGTCCGGCCGCAGGAGCGCGCTGAACGCCCGCGACAGGTTGGCGGCCGTGCTGTTCGCGCTGGGCTCCGTCGCGCTGGCCGGATCCGTCGGCACCGCGCTCGACGCGGCCGACGCCGCTTGGGTTTTCGCATGCGTGGCGGGGGCGGTGATCGCGGTACTCGGTTATCTCGCGCTGCCCTCCGTCCTCGGCATGCTCGTCTGCGCCTGCTTCGTGCCCGCGGCCGTCGCGGGGATGCTGACCGAAGTGTTCGGTCTCGACGACACGTGGGCCTGCGTGGCGGTGTTGCTGCTCGGTGCGGGGTGGTTCGCGCTGACCAGGATCGACGCCCTGGTCGATATCCGGGTCGGATACCTGATCGCGATCGTCACCTCCGTCGCGGCCGCGCAGAGTCTCGATATCGACGGTCGCACCTGGGCCTACGCGATCACCGCGGTGATCGCGGTGGTCTGCTTCGCGTTGTATGCGACCCAGCGCTCGGCCGTGCTCGTCATCGGGGGTGGTGTGGCCATCGCGGTGGCGGCGGGGGAGGCGGTCTCGGAATGGACCGGTGACTCGCTCGGCGCCGCGGCGGTGGTCGTGGCGATCGGCGCGATCACGCTCGCGGTGGGCGCGTTCCGGTTGGCGCGGCCACGGCGGGAAAAGGAAGCCGACCCGGCGGTTCCGGTATCGCAGGCGTAGGCCATCCGCGCGGTCGTCCGTGGACACGTGGGATGAATCACATCGCGCCCGACGCCCTGCCAATACTTGGACGTCCAACTATAGGATGACCGCATACCGCTCTGCGGTGTCCCGATCGCTACGAGAACAGGACTGGCATGGTTCGCGAACTCACCCATTTCATCGGCGGACAGCATGTGCCGGGCACGTCCGGCAATTTCGGCGACGTCTTCGATCCCAACCTCGGCCAGGTGCAGGCGCGGGTGCCGCTGGCGAGCAAGTCCGAGGTCGAGGCGGCCATCGCGAACGCCGAGGCGGCGCAGCCGCAATGGGCCGCGTTCAACCCGCAGAAGCGGGCGCGTGTGCTGATGAAGTTCCTGACCCTGGTGCAGGACGAGATGGATTCGCTGGCCGCCCTGCTGTCGTCCGAGCACGGCAAGACCATCGCCGACGCGAAGGGCGACATCCAGCGCGGCCTGGAGGTCATCGAGTTCGCCACCGGCATCCCGCACCTGCTCAAAGGCGAATACACCGAGGGCGCGGGCACCGGCATCGACGTGTACTCGATGCGTCAGCCACTCGGCGTCGTCGCGGGCATCACGCCGTTCAACTTCCCGGCCATGATCCCGCTGTGGAAGGCCGGTCCCGCGCTGGCCACCGGCAACGCGTTCGTGCTCAAGCCCTCCGAGCGCGACCCCTCGGTGCCGCTGCGACTGGCGGAGCTGTTCCTCGAGGCCGGTCTGCCCGCCGGTGTGTTCAACGTGGTCAACGGTGACAAGGAAGCCGTCGACACGCTGCTGCACGATCCGCGCATCAAGGCGGTCGGCTTCGTCGGCTCCACCCCCATCGCGCAGTACATCTACGAGACCGCGACCGCGAACGGCAAGCGCGCCCAGTGCTTCGGCGGCGCGAAGAACCACGCGATCGTGATGCCGGACGCGGACCTCGACGACGTGGCCGATCAGCTGATCGGCGCGGGCTACGGTTCCGCGGGCGAGCGCTGCATGGCCATCTCGGTGGCCGTCCCGGTCGGCGAGGAGACCGCCGACCGCCTGGTTGCCAAGCTGACCGAGCGGGTGCACAAGCTCAACGTCGGCCGCTCCGACGATCCCGGCGCCGACTACGGCCCGCTGGTCGGTCAGGACGGCGTGAACCGGGTGAACAACTACGTCCAGATCGGCATCGATGAGGGCGCCGAACTGGTGGTGGACGGCCGCGGCCTGGTCGTGGAGGGCGCCGAGAACGGCTACTTCGTCGGCGCGACGCTGTTCGACAAGGTGACCCCGGAGATGCGGATCTACCGCGAGGAGATCTTCGGCCCGGTGCTCAGCGTGGTCCGCGCCAAGGACTACGAGGAGGGGCTGCGGCTGGCCAACGAGCACGAGTACGGCAACGGCGTCGCGATCTTCACCAGGGACGGCGACACCGCCCGTGACTTCGCCGCGCGCGTGCAGGTCGGCATGGTCGGGGTCAACGTGCCGATCCCGGTGCCGATCGCCTACTACACCTTCGGCGGGTGGAAGCGTTCGGGCTTCGGCGACCTGAACCAGCACGGGCCGGACTCGATCCGCTTCTACACCAAGACCAAGACGGTGACGCAGCGCTGGCCCGCTGGGCTCAAGGAGAGCAACGCGTTCGTCATCCCGACGATGGACTGACGCGGATGTTCGCACTCGACGACGACGAGAAGGCGATCCGCGACACCGCGCGCGGCTTCGCCGACGAATTCCTCGCGCCGAACGCGCTGGAATGGGACGAGCAGAAGCATTTTCCGGTGGACGTGCTGCGCAAGGCGGGGCCGCTGGGCCTCGGCGGTATCTACGTGCGCGAGGACGTGGGCGGTTCGGGCCTGCGCAGGCTCGACGCCGTGCGCATCTTCGAGCAGCTGGCCACCGGCTGCCCGGCCATCGCCGCCTACATCTCCATCCACAACATGGCCACGTGGATGATCGACCGCTACGGCGACGACGAACAGCGCCACCGCTGGCTGCCCCGGCTGACCGCGATGGAACTGCTGGCCAGCTACGCGCTCACCGAGCCGGGCGTCGGCTCCGACGCGGCGGCGTTGAGCACCAAGGCCGTGCGCGACGGTGACGACTACGTCTTCAACGGCGCCAAGCAGTTCATCTCCGGCGCGGGCGCCACGGACGTCTACGTCGTCATGGCGCGGACCAGTGACGCGGGAGCGCGCGGGATCTCGGCGTTCATCGTGCCCGCCGACACTCCCGGCATCTCCGTCGGAGCCAATGAGAAGAAGATGGGCTGGAACGCGCAGCCGACCCGTCAGGTGATCTTCTCCGATGCCAGGGTCCCCGCGGCCAACCGCCTCGGCGCGGAGGGCGACGGCTTCCGCATCGCGATGAACGGGCTCAACGGCGGCAGGCTCAACATCGCCGCGTGCTCGGTCGGCGGTGCGCAGGCGGCGCTGGACAAGACGGTGCCGTATCTCGCCGAGCGGCACGCGTTCGGCAAGCCGCTGCTGCGGAATCCGGCGCTGCAATTCGAACTCGCCGATATGCGCATCGAATTGGAGGCCGCCCGCACGCTGCTGTGGCGGGCCGCCGCGGCGCTGGACGCCGACGCGCCGGACAAGGTGGAGCTGTGCGCCATGGCGAAGCGCTTCGCCACCGACGCGGGCTTCGAGGTGGCCAACAAGGCCCTGCAACTGCACGGCGGCTACGGCTACCTGACCGAATACGGCGTGGAGAAGATCGTCCGGGATCTGCGGGTGCACCAGATCCTCGAGGGCACCAACGAAATCATGCGGCTGGTCGTCGCCCGCTCATTGGTAGGAGCGGCATGAGCGGTCAGGCCCGGAGGAGACAGCGGAGCGTGACCACGCAGGGCCCCGCTCATGCCGGAAAGGACAGAGCATGAGCGGTCAGGCCCGGAGGAGGCAGCGGAGCGTGACCACGCAGGGCCCCGCTCATGCCGGAAAGGACAGAGCATGAGCGGTCAGGCCCGGAGGCGGCAGCGCAGCGTGACCACGCAGGGTCCCGATCATGTCGGAAAGGACAGAGTATGAGCGAGCCAGAAGTTCTGCTCGAACAGCGTGACGGGCTCGGCCTGATCACGCTGAACCGGCCGAAGGCCATCAACGCGCTGAACCACTCGATGGCTCTCGCCATCACCGACGCGTTGCGCGAGTGGGCCGAGGACGACGCGGTGCGCACCGTCGTGGTCACCGGCGCGGGGGAGCGCGGACTGTGCGCGGGCGGCGACATCGTCGCCATCCACGCCGACGCGAAAAGTGGTGCGAACACGGCGGATTCGGCCACCGGACAGTTCTGGCGCGACGAGTACGTCCTCAACGCCCTGATCGGTCGCTACCCGAAGCCGTACGTGGTGATCATGGACGGCATCGTGATGGGCGGCGGTGTCGGGCTCTCGGGCCACGGCAGCCACCGCGTCGTGACCGAGCGCTCCAAGATCGGCATGCCCGAGGTGGGCATCGGGTTCGTCCCGGACGTCGGCGGCACCTACCTGCTCGCGCGGACGCCGGGCGAGATCGGCACGCACGTCGCGCTGACCACCGCCCGCATGAGCGCGGGTGACGCCATCGCCGCGGGCTTCGCGGACTACTTCGTCGCCTCCGAGCATCTGCCCGCCCTGCTGGAGACGTTGCGCACGGAGAGCGCCGACATCGCGATCGCCAAATTCGCCACGGACGCACCGGAATCCGCGCTGGCCGCCGAGCAGGACTGGATCGACGTCTGCTACGGAGCCGATTCCGCGGAGGAGATCGTCGCGCGGCTGCAAGCGCACGACGCGCCGGGCGCGCGGGCGGCGGCCACCGAGATTCTGGCGAAATCCCCGGTGGCGCTGAAGGTGACGCTGCGCTCGCTGCGGGCGGCGCGCACCGCGCCGAGTCTCGAGGCGGTGCTGAACGAGGAGTACCGGGTGTCCATCGCGTCGCTGTCGTCGCACGATCTGGTCGAGGGCATTCGTGCCCAGGTGATCGACAAGGATCGTGATCCGCGATGGTCGCCCGCGACCCTCGATGCGGTCACGGACGCGCAGGTGGACGCGTACTTCGCCGAGTTGGGCGATCGAGAGCTGGGTCTGCGGACCCCGGAGGTGGCGTGATGAGCAAGCGAATCGGTTTCCTCGGCCTCGGCCACATGGGCGCGCCGATGGCGGCCAACCTGGTGCGGGCGGGCTACGAGGTGCTCGCCTTCGACCCGGTGCCCGCGGCGCGGGAGCAGGCCGGGCGCGACGGCGCGATCGTGGTGGATGCGGCCACCGAGGCCGCCGCGGCCGAGACCGTGATCACCATGCTGCCCAACGGCGAACTCGTCCTCGACGTGTACGCCGAACTGGTCCCGGTCGCCGCGCCGGGCACGCTGTTCATCGACTGCTCCACCATCGACGTGGCCGATGCCAAGGTCGCGGCCGAACGCGCCACCGCAGCGGGGCACCGCGCGCTGGACGCACCGGTCTCCGGTGGTGTCGGCGGCGCGGCGGCGGGCACGCTGACCTTCATGGTCGGCGGCGCCGCCGCGGACTTCGCCGACGCGCTGCCGGTGCTCGAGGTGATGGGCGGCAAGGTCGTGCACTGCGGCGGCTCCGGCGTGGGCCAGGCGGCGAAGATCTGCAACAACATGCTGCTCGGCGTGTCCATGATCGCGCTGTCGGAGTCGCTGGTGCTGGGCGAGAAGCTGGGCCTGAGCCATCAGTCCTTCTTCGACGTGGTCTCCACGGCTTCCGGCCAGAGCTGGGCGCTGACCAGCTACTGCCCGGTCCCCGGCCCGGTGCCGACCAGTCCGGCCAACAACGACTACCAGCCCGGCTTCGCGACGGCGCTGATGTCGAAGGACTTGGGCCTGGCCGCGAACGCGTTGCGCGACAACAACGTCGACGGGCAGCTCGGATTGCTCGCCGCCGCGATCTACGACCGTTTCAACCAGACGGATGCCGGACGGGACTTCTCGGCTATCGTCACCGATATCCGTGACCGTTCCGACCAAGAGGGTGCCGAGTGAGCTTCGAGACGATTCTGCTGGAACGCAAGGGCCGGGTCGGCTGGATCACGCTGAACCGGCCGAAGGCGCTGAACGCGCTGAACGCGCAGGTCCTCGACGACGTCATCGCCGCGCTCGACGAGCTCGAGCACGACGACGAGATCGGGGCCATCGTGATCACCGGTTCGGAGCGCGCCTTCGCGGCGGGCGCCGACATCAAGGAGATGCAGCCCAAGTCGTACATGGACATGTTCCTGAACGACTACTTCGCCCGCTGGGACCGGCTGGCGCAGTTCCGCAAGCCCACCATCGCGGCGGTGGCGGGCTACGCGCTGGGCGGCGGTTGTGAGCTGGCCATGATCTGCGACATCTTGCTCGCGGCCGACACCGCCAAGTTCGGGCAGCCGGAGATCAAGCTGGGCGTCATCCCCGGCATCGGCGGCTCACAGCGCCTGACCCGCGCGATCGGCAAGGCCAAGGCCATGGATCTGGTGCTCACCGGCCGCAACATGGACGCGGAGGAGGCCGAGCGGGCGGGATTGGTCTCGCGTATCGTGCCCGCCGCGGAACTGCTCGACACCGCCCTCGAGGTCGCCGAGACCATCGCGGGGATGTCGCTGCCGGTCACCATGATCGCCAAGGAAGCGGTGAACCGCTCGTTCGAGACCACGCTCGCCGAGGGGCTGCGCTTCGAACGGCGAGTCTTCCACTCGCTGTTCGCGATCGAGGATCAGAAGGAAGGCATGAGCGCCTTCGTCGAGAAGCGTCCGGCGAAGTTCACCAACCGCTGACACCGGTTCCGCCCGGCCGGATCGCTCGGCCGGGCGGTTATCCGGTGGGGGGCGCGACGATCTTCGCGGGCACCTTGTTCCCTTCCGGCGGGGGCGCGTCCTCGTTCGTGGCGAGCAGTCCGGCGATGGTGGCGCCCAGCGCGATGGTGACCGCCGCCGCCGCGATGAGTTTGCGCCGGTCGACGGTGGCCGGGACCAGGGTGGCTCCGGCGCGTAGCCGCGCCATCCGGACGTCGCCGCCTCGTCGTTCCGCGGCGAGCAGCACGGCGCCGCGCGCGGAGACGAAGTCGGGTTCGGGGTCGTAGACGATCGGCAGGTCGATGTGTTCGGCCAGCTCGGCGCGAATGCTGGGACTGCGGGTGCAGCCGCCGAGCAGCACCATGGCCTCCGGTCGCACGCCGGTCTCGTCGATGATCTGCCGCACGAACGACACCGAGTGATGAATGCCCGCCGCGCACAGTTCGGCCAGGTCGCTGCGGGTGAGAACGGCCCGGTCGCCGGTGCCGTCGTCGATCGCGGTGACCACCCTCGCCTCGCTCAGTTCTTCGCGATGACGCCGGATGGTCGGCGTGTCGGTGAGCACGCCGTCGCGGGCCAGACGCCAGCGCAACAGCGCGTCGTAGCCGTCGCCGCCGAGGACCGTGCTGCGTTTGCTGGACAGAATCGTGTCGGTGCGGCAATCGGCGTGGGTGATGGTCAGTCCCGAGCTGCCCAGGTCGTAGAGGATCACCGTGCCGCTGTCCGGCAGTTGCCCCGTGAAGCGCAGGTAGCGCAGCTGGGCGAGCGGTTCGTCGACGATGGTCACGTCACGGCCGCCGACGCCTGCGCGGATGGCGTCGGCGTGCAGCGGACAGCGGCACGTCACCGCCGTGCCCGAGATCAGCTCGTCGCGCCGGTCGGCGGCGCCGTTCATCCGGCGGATCGCCTCGAGGACCGATTCCTCGACGCCGCCGCCCGCCCGCCGCGGCACTTCGCAGCTATCGATCGGGGGTAGGTGTGGCTGATCGGAGTGTGTCAGCATCGCGTGAGCGCCGCCAGCGCCCGCCGATACACCCAAGACCAGCACCATGATCTCCATGGTGGACCTTTTCCGTTCCGCTGCCAAGACGGCGTGCCCGGTAATTCGCCGGTTGGATGCCGGAATGTCATCCCTCGGTCGGTCGGCAGCGGTATGCGACCGACCGGTACGTCGAATTAGTCTGTGGCCGTGGCCGACCAGCGCGCCGTTCCCTCCGCGGTCTCGAAGTCGCCCGCGGCATGTCGGAATTCGGCGAGCAGTTGCAGGAGAGTGTGCAGTCGTTCCGGAGGGAGGCCGGGGAGCGCGAAGACTTTCGCGTTGAGTTCCTCGGTCGCCTTCGCCACCAATTCGCGTCCGGCGTCGGTGATTTCGATCAAGGTAGCGCGCCGGTCGCTGGGATGCGGTACCCGCTCGACGAGCTTCGCCGCCTCCAGTCGGTCGACGGTGTTGGTGACGCTGGTTGGGTGCACCTGCAAGCGAGCGCTGGCCTTCGCCATCGGCAGCGCGCCGGTTTTGCTGAAACTGAGCAGCCGGAGCAACTCATAGCGAGAGAAGGTCAATCCCGTGGGTTTCAGCGCCTCGTCCACCCGTGCCATCACGATTTGCTGAGCCCGAACCAGCGACGTCACCGCGGCCATGCCGTCGGCGACATCCCCCCAGCCGTGGCCGACCCACTGGCGGTGGGCTTCCTCGATCGGATCGTTCGGAAGCGGGCGTGGCCGAGACATGTTCCGATCATTCCATGCCACCACAGGAGGGCGGGGGCATCCGGCCAGGCTTCGGATCACCGTGAGCGCAATGGTGGGCCGGGCCGTCGCCCACGGGCACTATCTAGGGCGAGGCGGGCGTGGCTGAGTGGTTTAGGCAACGGTCTGCAAAGCCGTTTACGCGGGTTCAATTCCCGCCGCTCGCTCTATGGTCAGGGCTGTTTTTGGGAGGTCGGAGCCAGATTTTGCGTCATGCGGTCCGCAATTCGTCCGCAGCAGCCCTGGCACCGGCCTCCATCCCCGCCGCGACGACATCCAGGTCGTCAGGGAACAGGTGACCGTACAAATCGAGCGTGAGCATCGCGGTCTTGTGGCCGAGCATCCGCTGGACGACCTTGATGTTGGCCCCGGCACTGATCGCCAGCGACGCCGCGGTATGACGCAGGCCGTGCGGCACAAGGCCACGGAGCCCAACCGAGTTCGCGGCCTCGTTGAACACCCGACGAAACTCGTTGTACTCCAGCAGCCCGCCGTCCTTCTCGCTCGGGAACAGCTGCGCGGACAACTCGCGGCCCTCCATAAGGTCTTGGAGATCCTTCGCCAACGTTTCCGGGATCGGCACCGCCCGCGAGTTGTGGTTCTTCGTGTCCGTCACCACGGTCCCCTTCCCAGCGACCGGAGTTGCTGAACGAGTTATCCGGAGCCGCCGATTCGCCAGGTCCACGTCCATCACCCGCAGGGCCGACGCCTCACCGATACGGATACCGGTGTAGGCGAGGGTGAACACCAGCGGACGCAACCGGCCCGCCGCCAAAGCCAGCCGCATGACCTCCAGGTGAGTGAGGTACCGCCGCTCACCCGCCAGCATCGACGGAAGCTCGACGTCGACCGCAGGGTTGCTCGCAAGCCGCTTGGACTTCACCGCGAACCGCAGCACCTGGCCGAGCACCTGATACGCCTGGATCACCCGGGACGCCGACAGGCCCTGCCCCTTGAACCGGGCACTACCCGACTCCGACAGGTTCACCACCCAGTCCTGTATGTCCTCGAAGTCGATATCCCGCAGCGGTACCGAGCCCCACTGCGGCAGCACGAGCGTATCCAGCAGGGACCGGTAGCCCGCGACAGTCTTCGGCTTGCGGAACTTCTTCGTCGCGAACCACTTCTCCGCGACCACCGAGAACAGGACGCCACTACGGTCCGGATCGACCCACGTCCCGGTCACGACCTTGGTCGTCACATCGCTGTCCAGCCAGCGCTGGGCCTCGGCCTTGGTGTCGAACGACTGGGAGCGCTCGACGCCGTTCGGGTCGACATAGCGAGCCCGCCACCGCTTGCCCTTGCCGAACCGCTCGGCTGACTTCTCCTTCTTCTTGGACTTCGCGCCGGTCACCGGATCAGTCACGACCACAGTCGGATACCAGCGATCCTCGATCCCGGAACGCGGGTTACGCCGAGTCGCCATCAGGCAGCCTCACCCGTGCCGGTCAGCCGTTCCTGCTCCGCGATCCAGGCCAGTACGACGGACTTGCGCCACACCCGCCGACGCGGTCCCAGCTTGAACGATTCCGGGCCGCGACCCACATGCGCCCACCACCGCCAGGTCGCCTCCGGGATACCGGTCAGTTCCTCGCACTGCTTCGCCCGGAGAAAGGTGTCGTTCTCACTCATGGTCAGTTCCTCCCTATGCCGCCACTGGGCTTGTGAACGAATTCGGTTGTGCCGCAACAGCATCGTCCGGTGGTCCTCCGGTCGTTGCGAGCCGAGCCATCGTGTATTGCGCGCGCTGACTGATCCGGGCCGAGACGCGCGCCATGACCAGATGCGAACGCGGAGGCGCATCGTGGTCGCCGGGCCGGACCGGGGTGATACGCAGGTGCGAGGTGTCCGGCGGGATGATGCCGATCGCGGCGAGTTCGTTGCGTACGAACTCCAAGCGTTCGGCCTTGTGGTCGGGGAGAGTCTTGCCGCTCCACTTGGTGGAGGTCACGCAGCGCTTACCGGGGACGCCGAGCAGGTCACGGCGATGGTTGCGGCCCCGGCAGTGGCCCGGCTGGGTCTTCTCGCTGGCGCCCTTCGGGACGATGCCGTAGCGCAGCCACACCGCACACGTCGGTGAGCACGGGGTGCGCTGGAGCTCCGCGTGCAACCGGTCGTAGTGACGGTTCACGCGCGGGCTGTCGGACTCCAGGACTTCGGCGACGGACTTGGTCAGGTACTTCGTCAGGTAGCCGACCTTGCGATCCATTTCCGGTGTGCCCGCGAGGATCTGAATCGGCTTGGACTGGCCACCGAAACGCAGCGTGTGCGCGGGTTCGATGTCGTCGACGGAATCGATGATGTCCAGGGCGTCATCCCAGTAGGTCAGCGCCCGCCCGGTCTTCGGGTCCACGAAAGTGCCGGCGCCGTGGTCCCAGACCGGCATGTTGTCGCCGGTGTAGACCTCGCGGTCGAAGTGTGGCCACCAGATGTTGACGTAGGTTGCCGCGGTCACCTGGTAGAGCAGCTTGGTCGGGATCGAACCTCGGATGGCCAGGTGGATGTGTGGGGCCCCGCGCTTCTGCGGTTCCACGCTGCCCCAGTACTGCACGTTCCAGCCCACCGCCCGGCGCAGGTTCTGCACCCAGCGGTCGAACAGCGCTTTGACGTGCATGATGTCGCGGGCCGCACGCGCGTAGTCATACGACTCCGGATCACGCGGGGAACCGTCCGACACCATCTGCCCGGTTTCCTCGTCGCGGACACGGTTGATTCCGCCGTAGGAGTCCACGGTCAGGGTGTGGAACGTCGAGGGCCGATACTTGCCGTTGGCGTAGGCGGTGCCGATCGTGGTGCGCGCGACCTTCTTGCGTGGCAGGTCCGGCAGGTCGTCACGGCGGCGGGTGGACTTGGCCTTGCGCCGTGGCTTGGCATCCAACGGCGGAAGACGGTCACGCACACCGAGTTCCCGGAGCTCGGCGTCGAGGTCGGCCACCAAGCCCTTGATCGCCTCTGCCAGTTCGTCATCGCCGTCGCGGCGGGCGTCGTGGTACAGGTTGAACTGGTCGGCACGCGCGGCCAGCACTTCGGCCTGTGCTTCGGTGACCACCGGTTCCGGTTGCACGGGTTCGTGTTCGGCGCACCAGCCTTCCCGCAGCTGGGTCACGCGCACGTACTTGTTCGCCTTCGCGCACGCCGGGCACGTCGATGCCACGGTGGCCTTGCACGGAGCTCCGACGTAGGAGACCCGGCCGGTGTTGGTGTCGAACGCGCGCATCGGCACCACCCGAGCACACACGCCGTGCTGTTCGGCGACAGCTTCGGCGATATCCCGAAGGTCCGGCATCGCGCGACGCTCAGCGGCGGTCTGACGATTCGGCGCGACGGCACCGACCGGAGCCGTGCCGATGGGCTGGGTTGTGGTCACAGGGCCACCGCCTCACCCGTTCCCGCGTCGAGAGGAACGACCGGCGTGACCCGCTTGGAGGCCACCGGCGGATGCGTGTACTCGTAGTAGGTGCGGTCGTTGTAGCTCGACCAATGCCCCGACTCGGTCACCACCTCGCCCTTGCCGGTGACACCCAGCACCCGATGCACCGCCGGAGCGACATGGATGAGGCCGAACGCGCACGTGCAGCCCTGCGGCCCCGAGAACGCCAACCCGGTACCGTCGCACTGACGGCACACCGTCCACACCGAAACCTCGTGCAACGCAACGCAATCCGGGTGCTGGCAATCCGCCTCGCCGCACCAGATGCAGCGCCGGGCGAAGGTCAGCCGGGGCGGACGCAACGGCTCAGCTGTCCGGCCCCGCAGCGTGATCACATTCCCGCGCGTCTGCTCGCTCATGCCGACACCCCCGCCGCGTCCAGGTCGACCACCGACCACGGCGTCTGCGTGACCCGCAACAGAACCAGCGCCGCGTCAACCACGTAATCCGGCGGGTCAAGCTCGGTCTCCCAAACCCGGATCGGGTGCCAGGTCAACGGCACACGGGGCCACTGCACCGGGCCGATTACCTCGTTCAGCCGCTCGGCGAACGCCTTCGGTCCCAGCCCCATCAGCTGACGGGCACGGATCAGGACCTCTCGCTTCGGCGACATCCAGGTCTTCGGCATCACCACATCAGCCATCACGCCACCGCCCCGAGCTCGATCACGTTGTCCAGCTCCACCGGCGACACCTGCGGAGTGGTCGTCAGCACCCACTCCACCGGGCTCAGGCGGAGAACCAGCTCTGCGAAGTCGGTCGCCTGCCACAGCATCGCGTCGTACTGCTCGCTGTAGGCCAGACGCAGCAGCCCGCACTCACGCCACCGCGCGCACATCGCCCCGAACTCCGGCGAGCCCACCGGCCCCAACCCGGCGATTTCCTCGAACGCGATCGACATCCGGTTCGGCCGCGCCAACAGCCAGGCCAGCGTCCAGCGCTCCTGGATCGACAACGCCTCCGCACCCAGCAACAGCAACCGCGCCCGGTCTTCGGTCAACTCCTGGACGGGATCGTGGGGGAAGCTTTCAAGTACCATGGACATGACTTCGGAGCTCCAATCTCTGAGGTCGATCGATGCAGCTGAAGCGGTTGCACCCGCTTTGGTTTCGGCTCCCCGGTGGTTGCACCCGCCGGGGAGCTTTACTGTTTGTCGATAGTTCGTATGCTAGCACGCGATTGCAATCGTGAACTAGCACACAGACATGAATGACCGAAATCCGCCAGATGATAGACTTGTATGCCTACTAGTACGCGATTGCCAGGAGGTAATACATGTCGCCGACGTTGGACCGGCCCGCTCCGGCATACATGCAAATCGCTGAACATTTCCGGAAGTTGATCAAGAATGGGGAGCTCCGCGAAGGTGCGAAACTTCCATCTGTAGTCGAGATTGCGCAGGGCTGGCAGGTCGCCAGTGCTACCGCCGCCAAGGCGCTTGGCCAACTGCGCGCAGAGGGATACGTCCAGAGCAACAACCAGGGCACTTTCGTGTCGATTGCGCACAAGCAGACCACCGGCCCGGACCGGTTGCAGATGCTTCGCGCCACCGGCAACGGCTATCGCCCTGGCGAGACCGCCGAGGTCGTCGGCGCCGAACTGACAGAAGCCGATTCCGCAGTGGCACAAGCGCTGTCAGTCGCCGAAGGCTCGTCCGTCATCCGACGACGGCGCATCTACCGTGATGATCTTGGAGTTGTGACGGTATCTACGTCGTGGCTTCCTGGTTCATTCGCAGACGCGGCACCAGAGTTGCTGTCCACCGAGCCCTTGCCGAAGATGACTTTCGGCTTGGTAGAGGAACGAACGGGCCGACGAGCTGTGAGGAGGCGCGACGTCGTAGCCCTCAACCCGGTGCCCGCCGAGATTGCGACCGTGCTTGGTACGCAGCCCGGTACGCCGTCCCTGACCATGACGAACCTCTACTGGGATCAGAACGGCGATCCCACGGAGTACGCCGTTGACTTCCTCGGCACCGGCCGTGAACTCAGCGCCGAGTACTCGCTCGGGTAACCCAACCCTTAACCAACGGCTGAGATGCCACCGGTTCGTTCCATGAGCTGTCGGCGTCTCAGCCGTTCCCGTCTCTCCCCGCGCCCTACGCTCTACGGGTGCTCTACGGGTTGTTGCTGAATTTGGCTATATAGAGTCAAGAGCGCCTGCGGCGGCGCATGCGCGCCGCCGCCGCGCCACGACGCGCAACGGGCACCCTGGCTACGCTGGCGGGAGCCCGGCGCGTCGGCACGTCGGCGGCACGCTTGCGCCCACAATGTCGCTCCAGGACACTATGGGCCACTTCTCCAATAACCGAGCAGTGCTGGGCGCGACGCCAGCCGTACCCGACCAACCTCCCGCAGTCGAGCACGAATCGGTCGGCACTCTGCCCGGTCCACCGGTTGTGGTCCCGTCCTTGGAACTCCGGAGACTGAACTGACCTGCGCGGATGAATTGCTGAACGAATCCGGCGGCAGACATCCGTAGGTGGAGCATGGCTGGGGTTGCGAAACCCCTGCCTCCTCATACGCCGATTGTCTCGCTCCACTCGGCCGAGTCAAGGGAAAGAGCGCCCTTGACACGACCGAGTTCCGCTGAGGGCGGCAAGTATGAGGAAGCAGGGGGAGGGAAGTCACCCGGACACGCGAAGGCGGCGGGGGAGCAACGTCCTCCGCCGATATCGTCCGCATTCAGTCCGCAGTTGACCCAACCTCAGCCAACCGCGCCAACGCTTCAAACCGCTGTTTTCCCAGGTCGTCTCACAGTGCCAACGTCAGCCAACGATGCCGTGACCTGCAACGATGCCGACCATCGAACTGCAAAGCCGTTTACGCGGGTTCAATTCCCGCCGCTCGCTCCAAACGTCCTCGGTGCTCGGTCACGCCACTGCCGAGCACCGAGGCGCATCAGGAAGCGGCGCGTGGTCGTGACGCGAGCCTGTTTCAGGCGGCTTGGTTCGGCTCCGAATACGCCACCGCCGATCCGATCACTTCCAGGCGAACCCGCTGCCCGGTGACGGGGGCCGCGACGCTGGCCCGGCGTACGAGAATGGGAGTGCCGGAACCGTCCAGTTCGATCGTCAGGATGACGTCGGCGCCGCGGAAGTCGACGGCGCGCACTCGGCCTGCCTCCGCCTCGTTCTCCGAAGCGACATGGGCGACAAGCTGTTCCGGTCGCAGCATGATCGTCGACGGCCCGCACGCGGCATCGCGCTGCACCGGGATCCGGCCCAGCGCGCACTTGGCCACGTCGGCCTCGACCACCGCGTCCAACAGCACGCAATCGCCGAGGAACCGCGCGGTGAACAGATCCTTCGGCGTCGCGTAGACCTCCTCCGGCGTTCCGACCTGAGTGAAGCGGCCTTCCCGCATCACCGCGACCTGCTCGGCGAAACTGAGGGCCTCCTCCTGATCGTGCGTCACCAGAATGCTGGTCATGCCCGCCTCGCGCAGCGTGTCGGCCACCGCCTGCCTGGTCGTCGCGCGCAGGCCCGCGTCCAGCGCGCTGAACGGCTCGTCCAACAGCATCACCGACGGCTTGCGCGCCAGCGCGCGGGCCAGGGCGACGCGCTGCTGCTGACCGCCCGAGAGCTGATGCGGTCGCCGGTCGGCAAAGGACGCGTCCAGCGACACCATCTCCAGCAGTTCGTGCACCCGCCCGCGGCTGTTGCGGCGCATGCCCGGCAGCCCGTAGGCGATGTTCTGGCCGACGGTCAGATGCGGGAACAGCGCACCGTCCTGGGCGACGTAACCGATGTTGCGGCGCTGCGGCGGCACCGTTACCCGTTCATCGACAACGGTTTCCGTTCCGATCGACACCGAACCCGCATCCGGCGACTCGAATCCGGCGATCACGCGCAGCAGGGTGGTCTTGCCGCACCCGGACGACCCGACCACCGCGGTCGCGGTGTGATCCGGCACGTCGAGCGTGATCCCGCCGAGCACCCGGGTGTGGCCGAAGGTCTTCGAGACATCGGCGACGACAACGCGACTCATATCCCGGCCGCCTTCCGCGAGTTGGTGAACAGCAGGTACGTCACCGGCACCGCGGCGACGATCATGATCAGGGCGTACGGCGCGGCGCCCGCGTAGTCCAATTCGCCCGACAGGCCCCAGAACCGCATCGCCAGCGTGCGGGTTCCGTTGGGCGCCAGCAGCAGCGTCGCGGTCAGCTCGGTCGCCACGGCGACGAACACCAGTGCGGCGGCGGCAGCCGCGGCCGGCGCCGCGAGACGCAGCGTGACCAGGAAGAACGTCGCGGGCCCCGATTTGCCCAGCGACCGGGACGCCTCCTCCAGGCCGACCGGCACCTGAGCGAGCCCGGCCCGCACGCTGACCAGGGCGCGGGGCAGGAACAGCAGGAGATAGGCGGCGATCACCATGCCCGCCGTCTGGTAGAGCGCGGGCGCCCACCGGATGGTCACGGTCACCATGGCCAGCGCGATCACGATGCCCGGCAGCGAACTGGTGATGTAGTTGGCGCCCTCGACCAGTCGCGCGAACGCGGAGGTGGAACGCACCGCGATCCACGCGACCGGGAACGCGCACAGGGTGGTGAGCAGTGCGGCGACCGACGCGAGTCCGATCGTCTGCCCGAGCGCGTTGCCGATATCGGTGAGATCCCACACCGCCGCGCCGCCGATGCGCAACCAGCGCCCGATGGTCCACAGCGGCACGCCCAGCGCGCCCGCCGTCACCGCGACGAGCGCGGCCAGCACCGGCAACGTGCCGACGCCCAACCGGGTTCTGGTCGCGGCGCGCGGCGCCCCGCTGCCGATCCGCGCGTAGCGCGCCCGACCGCGCAGCCCCGCTTCGGCCCCGAGCAGCGCCAGGCAGCACAGCACCAGCACACCGGCGAGCATGCTGCCTGCCGGACCGGCGAAGCTGGATTGGTACTGCTCGAAGATGGCCGTGGTGAACGTGTCGAACCGGACCATCACGAAGGCGCCGTACTCGGCGAGCAGATGCAGTCCGATGAGCAGCCCGCCACCGAGGATCGCCAAGCGCAGTTGCGGCAGCACGATCCGCGCGAACACCGCGACCGGGCCCGAGCCCAGCGCCCGCGCCGACTCCTCCACCGCGGGATCCAGGCGGCGCAGTGTGGCCGCCGCGGGCAGGTAGACCAGCGGGAAGTAGGACATCGTGGAGATCACCACGCCCGCCCACAGGCCGTGCATGGTCGGAAAGACGCTCACCCAGGCATAGCTGTTGACGAACGCCGGAACCGCGAGCGGCGCGGCGAAAACCGGCCCCCACCAGGATTTCCCCGGCACGTCGGTGCGTTCGACCACCCAGGCCAGCCCGATACCTAGCGCCACGCAGATGGGCACGGTGCACACCACCAGCGCGGCCGTGTTCTCCAGCAGCTCACCGACTCTGGGCCGGAACACCAGCTCCTTCGCCTGCTCGAGGCCGGTGGAGAAGACCGTCGAAACGATGTATCCGAGCGGCACGAACGTCGCCGCCACCAGCAGCAGCGCGACGCTCGTGACCAGCGGCCCCGGCCTGCCGATCCGGGGCGCGGCGACAACGGTCCGGACTGCCACGGCTACAGCAGACCCGCTTCGGTCATCAGCTGCGTGACCTTCTTCGAGTCCAGCTTGGACGGATCGACCGCGGGGGCCTGCAGATCGGCCAGCGGCGGCAGCGCCGGGTTCGCGGCCACTCCGGCGGCGACCGGGTACTCCAGCGACGTGCCGTCGCGCAGCACCTCTTGTCCGGTCTTGCCGACGATGAACGCCAGGAACTTCTGCGCCGCCTCCTGCTTCTTGCTCGCCTTCAGCACGCCGCCGCCGGAAACGCTGACGAAGGCTCCCGGGTCCTGGTTCTTGAAGTAGTGCAGGGCGGTGTCGGCGCTGCTCTCCTTCGTGTTCGCCTGGTCGCGGTACCAGTAGTAGTGGTAGATGACGCCGCCGTCCGGGCTGCCGGAATTGACCGCCTTCATGGTGGCGACGTTGTTCGGGAACGGTGTCGCGTTCTCCTTCATGCCCTTCAGCCAGGCGCGGGTGACGTCCTCACCCTTCAGCGCCAGCAGGGCCGCCACGATGGCCTGGAAGTCGGCGCCGGAGACGCCCGCGCCCCAGCGGCCCTTCCACTGCGGTTGCGCCAGATCCAACAGCGAGGCGGGCAGCTGACCGGGCTGGACCTTGTTCTTGTTGTAGACGAACACCGTCGACCGCGCGGCGACGCCGGTCCACTTGCCGGTGGACGGGCGGAACTGCGCGGGCACCTGCTCCAGGGTCTTGGCGTCCACGTCGGCGAACAGGCCCGCGTTCTCCACCAGCGCCATGGCGGGGGAATTCTCGGTGAGGAAGACGTCGGCGGGCGAGGCAGCGCCCTCGGCGACCAGCTGGTTGCCCAGCGCCGTGTCGCCGCCCTGGCGCAACGTCACCTTGATGCCGGTTTCCTTGGTGAACTCGTCGGCCCACTCTTTGGTGAGCGATTCGTGCTGCGCGTTGTAGACGGTGATCTCGTTCGCGTTGTCGGAGGAATTCGAGCAAGCCGTGCCGCCGATGGCCGTCATGGTGAGGACCAATCCAGCGGCAATCGTCTTCCATCTGACCGGCTTCATCCTCGTCCTTCCGACCGCGTTACCCGTGCATATGTTGAGCCTTACCTAAGGAAGATACCGCGTCCGACATGCGGGAACCCTGGCAGATCTGGGGATTTCTCGCTGACGCTACGTCAGCCCCGAAAAGTCGCGCAGTGCAATGTGATTGCGGTCCGCGCAGGTGCCGAGCGTGTAATCCGGCTGCAGTCCGAAGTACTCGCCGCGGGTGAGCGCGCTCCAGCGCCGGGCGTCCTCGGTGCGGGTCTTGTAGAAATTGACCATGTATCCGCCCTCGTAGAGGCGCAGCAGGCTGTAGCCGCCCGGGTACTCCTTGACCGCGGCGACCTCCAGGAACTCGACCGCGCACGGCGCGTCCGGCCTGGTGCGGCGATTACGGTGGGTGTGGCCGCTGTGTTGCAGGAAGACGCCGGGGCTGCGGGTGTAGAGCGCCTGCAACTCGGCGCTGTCGCGTCCGTCGAGCACGAAGCCGGGCCCGGCGAGGTTGGTCAGTCCGGACTCCGTCGTGACCGGGTGATGGCCGAATACCAGCGTCGGCCGGTCCGGATCGGCGCGTAGGCGTTCGGCGAGGTGATCGAACTGCGGGCGCTCGATGGAGCCGCCGGCGCCGTCGAGTTGGCTGGTGTCCAATCCCAGCACCCGCAGACCGCCGACCTCGTGTTCGACCATTTCCTGTCGTGCGGAGAAGACATCGGCCCAGCAGTCGCGGTGGTCGGCGGGCGCGGGGGCGCAACCGGCGTATTCGCCGCCGACGTGCGGCCGGTCGTGGTTGCCGCGCACGGCCAGGTAGTCGTGGCCGAGCGTGCCCCAGGCATCGAGGCGGGCCCGCACCGTGCGGGTGTCCTGCTCGGAGGCTTCGGCGGTCAGGTCGCCCGCGAGCAGCAAGAGTTCGGCTGCGCGGTCGGGACGACGCAAGTCGTCCAGCATCGCGGTCAGCATCACTTCGGGGTAGGGCGTGAGGCCGGGACCCTGCCGGAAGCCGGGGGGCAGGTCGCCCGCGATCAGCCCGCTGACTTGCTCGCCGTAGTGCACGTCGTTGGACAGTGCCAGCGTGCGCAACCTGCGGCCGGGCGGCGGGACCAGGGTGGTGAACTCGCCGCGCGCTTCCGGCGCGGCCGGGTCGGCGGTGGTGAGCGAAAGCGCCGGTGTGGCGCGCAGGCCCGCGGACCAGGCTTCGAAGCGGTAGGCGCGGCCCGGCTCGAGTCCCGCTATCTCGGCGTAGTGGAAAGGGGTCGGGTGGTCGTCGGCGAAGACCTGGGCCGGTGCGCGCGGCGAGTCGGCGGGACCGATTCGCACCTGGGCGTCGGTCTCGACGGGCAGCAGCCGACCGCTCGGGTCGGGTGCGAGCGTGGTCCAGGTGAGGATCACCGAGGTGTCGGTGATCGTCACCACTTCCAGATCCGTCGCGATGATCGTATTCAATTGAGCGCGAACCGGTTTCGGTCGACCGGCAAGAGGGAGCAGAGCGGCGAGGCCGAGCGCGCCGAGGACGGTCCTGCGGCTGGGGCCGCAGCAACTCATGCGTGGGTGCATGTGATCAGCGCGTGCCCTCCGGGGAGCAGACCTTCCACTTGCCGTCTTCTTTCTTCAGATGCTCGGTCGTGCTGGTTTCGGTATCGGGCTGCTCGCCCGGCACCGCGACGGTGAGTTTGCCGGTGACCTTCGCGGTCGCGGTGTCCCCGGTGACGACGATGTCGTCGATCCTATCGATGGTGACCGAAACCGAGGTGCTGTCGAATTCCTTCTTCTCGCTCTCGGTCATCGCCTCGAACGCGGCGCGTTCGCGGGCGCACGCCTGTTCGGCCGCCGCGCGGAAGCCGCGCCTGTCGAGAGTCTCGTAGAAGTCGCGGATCGCGAGCTCGATCTTCTTCTCGTCCGAGGCGAGCGGACCTTTGCCCTGCGTGGTCAAGAAGATCCCGGCGATCAGCGCGCCGGCGATCACCAGCACGACTATCACCACCAAGCCGGCGATCAGGCCGGTGTGGCTCTTTCTGGGCTGTGGTGGGTATCCGCCGGGCGCGTAGCCGGGTGGCGGATAACCGGGCCCGGGCGGTGGATAACCCGGTCCGGGTGGTGGGAACGGTTGTCCGGGACCGGGTGGTGGAAAGGGTTGTCCCGGACCGGGTGGTGGGAAGGGGCGCCCGGGTTCGGGCGGTGAAGGGGGTTGCCCCGGACCCGGCGGTGAAGGCGGTTGCCCCGGACCGGGCGGCGGGGAGGGTTGCCCCGGACCCGGCGGTGAAGGGGGTTGCCCCGGACCGGGTGGCGGGGAGGGTTGCAACGGCTCCGGCGGCGGAAGGGGTTGCTCAGGTTCAGGCGGCGGGGAGCCAGGGGGCGGCTGTTGCGGCTGCGGCGGTCGGTCATCCGGCGGTTGCCCGCCCGGTGGATTAGCCATGTCGTCCTCCGGTCTGCCCCCGGTGCCTGCATCGCTACGGCAAGGGCGTGCCCGGGTGACCGGAAACCAAACCAGACCGGATCGTTCGGTCAGGTGTGGAGCGGCCAGGTGGCGCTCGGCTCCCGATCCGGTCCGGCGCAGGTGTCGTCTGCGTGCTGCGTGGGTGTCGGGGGGAGGGTGCTCGGCTCTTGGTGTGGTCCGGTGCTGGTGTCGTGTTCGGGGTGTGTGGGTGTGGGCGGGGAGGGTGCTCGGCTTCTGGTGGGGTCGGGCGCTGGTGTCGTGTTCGGGGTGTGTGGGTGTGGGCGGGGAGGGTGCTCGGCTTCTGGTGGGGTCGGGTGCTGGTGTCGTGTTCGGGGTGTGTGGGTGTGGGCGGGAGGGTGCTCGGCTCTTGATGCGATCCGGTGCAGGCGTCGCGTCCGGGCTGTCGGCGCGGGTGTCGGCGGAACAGCAATCGGCCCGTGATCCGGGTTCTTGCGCGAGGTCGGCACTCGCGGCGTCAGGCGTCCAATGCGGCGTGCCAGCGTGCGGTGTCGGTGTACTGGTGCAGGCGCGTGATGCGCCCGTCATCGTCGACCTGCCACAGGTGCACGAACTCCGCTTCGTACTCGCGGCCGGTGGCGCGCGCCGCGCCGCGATAATGCCCGGTCACCACGACGGTGCCGTCGGTTGTCTCCTGCCACGTCTCGTCGTACGGCGCGGTGTCGAAATCTCGCGCGACCGGTCCCCAGATACCCGTCATCGCCGCGATCGGCCCGTGGAAGGCGCCGCCCGCGTCGCACGGCATGCCCGGTGCGGTTCGCGCTTCGAACTCCGGATGCAGCAGCGCCAGGATCGCCGGTCCGTCACCGGTCTGCGTCGCGGCGTAGAAACCCTTGACCACCTCGAACTTCGCCGACATGTCGTTCTCCTTCTAATATGATCGTTCTAGAACGAACATACTAGAAGCCGAGCGCTGATGGCACTGTGGCCGTCGTCATGCCGCCCGATTCGGGCCGGGTTGCCTGGTGCTTGCCGCATATGTCCGGCTAACATTCGAACATGGGTTCGATAAGCGATGAAACGCCGCGAACCGAAGGAACGGAACCCGAGCTGGTCTACCCGAACCGGACCGGCCACTACTACCGGACGCTGACCTACCCGCCGCGCCCGGTATGGGTGCGGCTGGACGCGATCCTGGTCCGCGATCCAGGGACGCCGCGCCATGTGAACGGCGCCGGGGTAATCATGCGCGGCGAGCGACCCGGAACCCTGACGCACTGGTTGCCCACCGTCGACGGCGATTGGATGGGCCGGGTGAACTACAGCATCCAGTTCGCCGACGGACGTCCGGATCTGCAGGTGCGCGACCAGTTGGTTCCCGCCTATGCGCTGCGTCCGCGGGATACCGGACAATCCGGACCGGAATCGGCTCGATCGTCACGCGGGAATGTCGCGCGACCCGAGCCGGGCTCATTGCCGTGAATTTGCCTGCCCTGCCCATATCTGCGGGATCGCTGCCAACCAGGTTTGCTGTCCAGCGCGCCGCGGCCCGAATGGGTTGTCCCGTCGATTGCCGGCCCGGTTGTCGCCGTAAGGGGCCGGTGATACGTTGCCCGGCATGGGATTTCAGTTGCCGCATCCCGAGGTGCTGTGGGCGCGCGTGACCGTCTTGGACGTGATCACCTGCGCAACGCACACCGATCGGGCCGCGAGCGGACAGGAGATCGGGCAGACGGCCAGAGTGGAAGGCGGCCGGCTGATCAACGACGACGGTGAGGGCAATTGGTTCTCGCTGGTCAGATATGCCGGTGACCGCGCGCTGCTATTCGGGAGGGACGAGGACAACGAGGTCGCCGGAACCTCCTACGATCCGCTGGCCGCGGCGCCCGCCTGGGTGCGGTCCGTGGAACCGACCACGAAGCTGCCCGGCGGCGTCCAGGGCCCGGTCAGCTTCGTGCGCTGGTGGGAGTTCGGCCGCTGGCAGCACACGCCGACCGAGCTGGACGACGGCCTCGAACTCGGCCTCAGCGCCGCCTCCGACCGGGAGGACTTCACCGGCAGCGTCATGAGCGCCGCCATTCACGCGAAGTGGGTGGAGATGGATTACGAGGCGGGCAAACTCACCGCCCTCACCGTCGACCCCACCGCCCTGCACGCCCTCTGCGACGCCGCCGAGAACGGCGCCGTCACCAAGGCGCACTTCTACTTCCTCCAGCCCGGCTTCACGGCCCCCGCCTTCACATACCTCACCAACGCGGGCGTCCTCACATCCACCGACAAACCCACCGAACCCCTGCCGTAAACGTCGCGCCGCACACGGCACCCAACCATCCGAGAAGGGCTCCCGACTACGGGGGCCTTTTCTTATATGACGGCGGCATTGGCGGCACGCGTCCACGTGTCATGCCACGACTGTCGGTGGGCTGCGTTGCAGGCGGTAGGCACCCAGCTGGTCGCGCAGCGCGAACGCGAGCGGATGTCATTCTGTTCGGCCGAGTGCCGGAACGTCGCGGCCGAGTCGGCCGCGGACAACGGCCTGCTGGTCGGGCGTTCACCTCGCGTGTATGTCGATAACCGGTTTCCGCGACGGTTCGAGGGTGGCCAGCAACGTCCGCATGACGTCGTCGCCGACCGCGACACACCCTGCTGTCGGCCTGCCGACATCGACGTGGACGAAGAACGCGGAGCCCCGCCCCGGCACGACCGGAAAGCGGTTGTAGTCGATGACCAGCGCATAGTCGTACTGCGGTTCGGTTCGCCCGAGATTCTCGCTGAGGGCGGTGTCGAACGGGCATTCACCCTCGGCGCACCGATACTTCTGGTTGTACAGCGGGCTTTCGGTGTCGGACACCCACCACCAGGTATTGGACGGATCGACCGAAAGGTAGGGAAGTTTCGCGCCCACGGCAGGCACCCGGCCGAATCCTTCGGTCAACGGAAAGGTGCCCTCCGGCGTATATGCCGCCCCTTCTCTGGCCTCCCGCGAAATCCCCTCCGCACCAACCCAAGCGGGCGCAGCAAGCGTCCGCTCCCACCGCCGGAACCGCCCCCGCTGCCACAGCTCCAACGTCCCCCGGTCGGCCCCCGCCGCCGCACTCACCCAGATAACTTGACTCCCCGGAACCGTATCCACATCGAAGGGCGGCCGCTCTCTACCGGCCACAGCCCACAACACACCCCCCAGCACCACGGCAACGGCCACGAGCCCGCCCACCACAACCCGGCCTCGCCGCCCCCCACTCCCATCCAATCCCATTCACCCTCCTATGTAGACGAGCCACGAGTGGCACACGGCTGCGGCAAATGTCGAGTAGACCTCTCGATGGTGTGCCACTCGTCATCATCATCTCGGGGTTATGGCCTGCCAGTACTGAGTTCTCACCGTGTCCCAGAGGTCGAAGAGTTTCGGGAACCACTCGCGTACCTGGGCCAGGTCGGGGCGGTCCTCTCCTTCGCCGAAGTAGATCATGCCGGGGTCGCCGTTGGGGATGTCGATTATCGAGCCGTCCATTCTCATCCGGTAGGCCGGGACCCCAGTGGCATGGTCGATGAGCGACTCGATCGCGATGTGCTGAAATTTCGGGAGGCATTTGCGCTGCTTCGGCGGGCTAGTCCAGACGCTCGCCCGAGCCGCGACCTGATGCGACAGATAGCAAGGGAGTTCGATTGTGAACGTTGACTTGTCCGGAGCGCGCTGGTTCAAGTCGAGCCGCAGCCAAGGTGGAGCAGACTGCGTCGAGGTCGCCTATCTGGCCGGAGGCCTGGTCGGCGTCCGCGACTCGAAGAACCCGATGGGCCCGGCGCTGGTCTTCGCCCCCGGCGAGTGGGACACCTTCACCGCAGGTGTGGCCGACGGCGAGTTCGTCCGACCATAGGAGTCACCGCAGCCGACCACGAGCCTCGGGCAAAGCCCGGGGCTCGTAATCATTGCAGCGGCTAGCATTCGAAGTGCCTGCAATCCCGGTGCTGGAAAGACGGGCGATCGGGTGTCGACCACCGGGAGTTCTCGGCATCCGCGCCCGTACCAGCGTCCTGTCGATTCGAATCAGGTGTGTCCCGCGACCCATTCAGTGGGCGGCGAAGAACTGCCAGATGATCTCCGAAGCATCGAATTGGCGGCTCACCGCGCCGACCAACGCCTTGGGGAGGTACTGCTCGCCGCCCGGCCAGGTGTGGCCACCGTTGGTAACCGTGTAGAGGACGACGCCGACATCGTCCGGGCACAGCGCCGTCTCGATCTTTACTGAGGTCCCGTCGTCGCCGCGTGCGGGCAACTCACTGGCGTTCGGCGGTGGACAGCCGTTCTTCCCGCGCCACAGTTGTTGCGTGGCCGCCACCGACAAGACCGGGCCGGTGCCCGTGCGGCCGTGATTGCCCGACGTCACCCGCACGACACCGCCTTCGTACGGGACGATCGGATCGGCGGTGCCATGGATCTCCAGCACCGGAAGTGGATGCGCGAGTGCGCAGTTCGTCTCGTCCGCGGCGGGAAGTGGACCGGCCACCGGCGCGATCGCGGCCAGCTTGGCGCTCAGGTGACACCCCAGATGCTGGGTGAACATGCCCCCGTTGGACATCCCGGTGGCATACACCCGAGCCGGATCGACCTCGTCGGCGGCGACCAGGTGGTCGATCAGCGCCGAGACGAACCCGACATCATCGACATCCGCTGCGCCCGCGCGTGTGTCGGCACCCCGGCCGTCGTTCCATGACCTGCCGATCCCCTCGGGGTAGACCGCGATGAATCCATTGGCGTCGGCCAGCCGATCGAAACCGCTCTTGTTCGCCATGTACCCGGCGCTACCGCCACCACCGTGGAAGACCAGAACCGCCGCGAGCCTGCCTTGCGGTGAACCCGCCGGACGGTGGATGAGGTAGTGGCGTTGCGCGCCCGCGTAGTCCAGGACGCGGTGCGGATCATCGGGTCCACTGGCACGCGAATGCGCGCAGGCGGCGGTCAGGACCAGGGCCGCGCCGACGACGATGGCGGCCAACGATCTCAGCACGGCTCGATGGTAGGAGCCCCGGCATCGCGAGGCCACCCACTGATGCGGCCGCTGTCCGCACAGTGTCGCTGCGTGGTCGATCGCACCGAGTCGCGGGACGGCGAACGCCCTATCGGTGATCCAAAAGTTTCGGTCGCCAACTGCACAGGGTCTCGTACCTTACGAGCATGAAGTCGATGAACTACACCGAGGCGCGAGCGAACCCCGCCTCGGTTCTCGACAGCGCCACCGAGGATCTGGAAGAAGTGGTGATCACCCGTGCCGGGCGCGAACCGGCCGTGGTGGTCGCCCTCTCGGCAACCCCTTCAACGCGCGACACCTCGAGCGTTCTATCGCGGAACATCGCGGCGCAGTGTCACACCTCGGGTCCTCGCCCACGAGGCCTAGGCCGCCGATGAGAAAGGCCCCCTGACCAGCTGGTCAAGGGGCCTTCGCTCGGTGCCCTCGGCAGGATTCGAACCTGCGGCCTTCTGCTCCGGAGGCAGACGCTCTATCCCCTGAGCTACGAGGGCGGGATAGGACTCGGTCGGGGCCGGGATGGCGGTCCGATCGGGCTGGGTCAGCCTATCGTATCGGCGGCCGTCCGCCAAAAAGGGCGGACGGCGGCGGGGTTTCGGGTCAGGGGAGGGGGGCGGCGCCGCGGGCGGTGAGCATGGTGGTCATCAGGTCGGATTCGCCGCGTTGGGTGGTGGCCATGGTTTCGGCGAGGGTGCGCACCGCCGTGGTGTCGGCGTGCTGGGCGGCGTAGTCGATCATCGACAACCCGCCCTGGTGATGGCGCAGCATGAGCTGCAGGAACATCGTGTCCAGCTTGGGGCTGGTGGCCTGGCGGAGCGCGGCGAGTTCGGCGGGGGTGGCCATGCCGGGCATGGTGGACACCGGCCCGGAGTGGTGTGGCATGTCGGCACCGGAATGATCGTGGCCGCCCATCGGCTCGGTCATCCAGCCCATGAACCCGTCGACGCTCTGCGCGGGCTCGCCCCACAGCTGCAACCAGCCCTGCATGCGTCCGATCTGGCTCTGCTGGGTGGTGAGGATGTCGTAGGCCAGGCGGCGTACCTCGGTGTCGGTGGAGCGAACCAGCAGCACGCCCGCCATTTCGACGGCTTGGGCGTGGTGCGCCGACATGTCCTGACTGAAACCGACGTCCACCGGGCCCGGGTCCGGCTCCGTGGAACCGTTCAGCGGAATCCGGGCCAGCACGCCGATCGCGAAGCCGATCAGGATCGCGCCGATGATGCCGAGGATCAGCAGCGCGGTGCGCTGGCGGCGGAACTGTCCGCCGACGCCGGATGCTTCGCGGTCATCGGATCCGTCAGATGCTTCGCGTTCGGATGTGGTAGCTCGACGATCGCCCGATCCGGCAGGTGCTTCGGGCGAGGAGGACCGGGCGGATGCTTCGCTGTCGGATTCGACGTGTGCCCTTCGATCGCCCGATCTCGAGGATCCGACACTCTCGGGCCTGCTGGCTTCCTCGATACCGGACCCTGCGGCTGTTGCCCGATCGCCGGAGCCGGCGGCTTGGAGATCGCCGGACTCGGTGACTCCGGTGCCGGCGGCTGTCGTCGGTTCGCTGGACCCGGTGGCGCTGCGATCGGCGGATTCGGGAGTGCCGGACCCTGCGGACGCGGCGCGATCCCCGGACCCAGCGGTTTTGCGATTGCCGGATCCGCGCGCCTTGCGACCGTCGGGTCCGATGGCGTCGTGAGTGCCGGACGCGGTGACTTCAGGAGCGCCGGAACCGGCGGATGCTTCGCGCCCCCCGGACTCGACGCCTCCCTGATCGCCGGACACTACTGCCCCGCGCCAGGAGCGGGCTGCACGGGCGCGGGCTGCGCGGGCACCGGAGCGCCGGGCACACCGGGAAGTCCGGGAAGACCCGGCACGCCGGGCACGCCGGGCAGACCACCGGGCATGCCGCCCAGTTCGGTCTGGTCCTGCTGCAAGCCCTTGCCGTCCATCGGCACCGCGTCGGGTCCGGGCGGCGTGGGATCGAACGGCGGCGGGTTGTCGGTGTCGAAGACGATCGTCGAGCAGTCCGCGCCGACCTCGGGATAGGTGTAGTTGTTCAGCCGCAGAGCTGTGATGAACTGGCCGACGCGCTTGTCGTCGGGGCTGTCCAGCTTCAACTGGTGCCCCCAGGACTGCAAGGAGACGGCGGAGTCGAGGCCGGGGTAGGGCGACATCAACGTGTACGGCTTGCCCTCGACCTTCGCCTTCAGCGTCGCGATGCCGTCGGCGTTCACCTTGTCCGGGTTGTAGGTGATCCACACCGCGCCGTGCTCGAGCGAGTGCACCGCGTTCTCCACCCGGATCGGCTTGTTGTAGACCACGCCGGTGCAGGTCGCCCACGACTGGTCGTGCGGGCCGCCGAACGGCGGAGCCTGGTCGTAGGCCACGCGCTGGCTGGAGTTGATGTGCAGCCCGGCGGGGTATTCCTTCTTCACCACGCCCGCGATCCCGTCGGACGGGTCCTTCTTCTGCGCGCTCGGCGTGTACTTCTCCAGGTCGGCCTTCTCCCGGTACTTGGGGACCAGGCTGTAAGCCAGCGCGCCGATCAATGCGATGATTACTACGGCCGCGCCGATGGCCAACCAGGGAACCTGGCGATTCTTCTTCGGAAGCTGTCCTTGCCCGCCCCGCTTGCGGGGAGCCGACAACTTCGCCGCGGCCTTGGCGGCCTTGGCCGATTTGGCGCTGGGACTGCTAGGCATCGCTCAGTGTGCTCTTTCGACGTGGATGGATCCGCTGGCTGCGCAGTGCCCACCCGAGGTGCACACCCGCCAAGACCATAGGATAGAGACTCGTGACTCCAGCTGACCTTGCAGATCTCCTTCGCTCTACCGCGGCGAAGGTGCTTGTCGAACGTGGACTGGACCCTGCGGTCCTGCCCGACGAGGTCACCGTGGAGCGTCCCCGCAACCCCGAACACGGCGACTATGCCACGAATGTCGCGATGCAGGTGGCCAAGCGCGCCGGAACCAAGCCGCGTGATCTGGCCACCTGGCTGGCCGACGCGCTGGCCGCCGCCGACGGCGTCGCCGCCGCCGAGGTCGCCGGACCCGGCTTCCTGAACATCCGTCTCGCGGCCTCCGCGCAGGGCGCGATCATCGAGCGGGTGCTCGCCGCGGGCGCCGCGTACGGCACCGCCGAGACCCTGAAGGGCACCCGGATCAACCTCGAGTTCGTCTCGGCCAACCCGACCGGTCCCGTGCATCTGGGCGGCACCCGGTGGGCCTCGGTCGGCGACGCGCTTGGCCGCATCCTGGCCGCGCAGGGCGCGGACGTGGTGCGCGAGTACTACTTCAACGACCACGGCGCGCAGATCGATCGGTTCGCCGCCTCCCTGGCGGCGGCCGCCACCGGCGCGCCGACCCCGGAGAACGGGTACGCGGGCGCCTACATCGGCGAGATCGCCGACAAGATCGTGGCCGCCACCCCGGACGTGCTGAGCAAGCCGGAGGCCGAGCGCCTCGAGCTGTTCCGTGCCGAGGGCGTCGAGCTGATGTTCGCGCACATCAGGGAGTCGTTGCACGAATTCGGCACCGATTTCGACGTCTACTTCAACGAGAGTTCGCTGTTCGCCTCCGGCGCGGTCGAGCAGGCCGTGGAGCGGCTGAAGAACTCCGGCGACCTGTACGAGAAGGACGGCGCCTGGTGGATCGCCAGCTCGGAATACGGTGACGACCAGGACCGGGTGGTCATCAAGAGCGACGGCAAGGCCGCCTACATCGCGGGCGACATCGCCTACTTCCAGGACAAGCGGGCCCGCGGCTTCGACCTGTGCATCTACATGCTCGGCGCCGACCACCACGGTTACATCGGCAGGCTGAAGGCCGCCGCGGCCGCGTTCGGCGACGACCCGGCCACGGTCGAGGTGCTGATCGGGCAGATGGTGAACCTGCTGCGTGACGGCGTCGCGGTGAAGATGAGCAAGCGCGCTGGGACCGTGGTCACCCTCGACGACCTGGTCGAGGCGATCGGCGTGGACGCGGCGCGGTACTCGCTGGTGCGTTCGTCGGTGAACTCGAGCATCGACATCGATCTGAACCTGTGGGCCAGTCAGAGCAACGAGAACCCGGTCTACTACGTGCAGTACGCGCACGCGCGGACCGCGTCCATCGCGCGCAACGCCGCCGAGTTCGATTACGACTCCGTCGCCGCCGACCTCGCGCTGCTGTCGGCCGACGAGGAAGGCGAGCTGATCCGCACCCTCGGCGAATACCCGCGCGTGGTGAGCGGTGCGGCGAGCTTGCGCGAACCGCATCGGGTAGCCCGCTACCTGGAGGAATTGGCCGGCGCGTACCACCGTTTCCAGACCAACAAGAACCTGCGCGTCCTGCCGCTCGGCGACGACCCCGTCTCGCCGACGAACGCGGCCAGGCTCGCTCTGGTCAACGCCACGCGCCAGGTCTTGGCCAACGGCTTGGGCCTGCTCGGCGTCAGTGCGCCGGAGCGCATGTGACCGTCCGGTCGACCAGAGCGAGGAAGGAAGCGAAGTTGAGCGAGCGCAGCGAGGTGGAATTATGAGCGCGCATCCCGCCGGTCCCCGGCATGCCGAGATTCCGCATGCGCCGAATCTGTCTGAGCGCCCGAGCGATCCGCGGCAGATGATCGACCTGCCCGCGAACGTCTGGCCGCGCAACGCGACCCGCGACGACGCGGGCGTGGTCCACCTGGCGGGCGTGCCGGTGTACGAGCTGGCCGAGCGGTTCGGCACCCCGCTGTTCGTGGTGGACGAGGACGACTTCCGTTCCCGCTGCCGCGACATGGTCCGCGCGTTCGGGGCGAACGCGCGAGTCCACTACGCGTCGAAGGCGTTCCTGTGCGGCGAGGTCGCCCGCTGGATCCGGGACGAGGGCCTCTCGCTGGACGTCTGCTCCGGCGGCGAACTCGCCGTAGCGTTGCACGCGGGCTTCCCCGCGGAGCGAATCGCCCTGCACGGCAACAACAAATCCGTCGCCGAGCTGGAAGCCGCGGTGTCCGCGGGGGTCGGCCACGTCGTGGTGGACTCGCTCATCGAGATCGAGCGCCTGGAGGCCGTCGCGAGCCGCGCGGGCGTGGTGCAGGACGTGCTGGTCCGGGTCACCGTCGGGGTGGAAGCCCACACCCACGAATACATTTCGACCGCGCACGAGGACCAGAAGTTCGGCTTCTCGATCGCGGGCGGCGACGCGATGGAGGCGCTCGCGCGCGTCTTCGACGCCGACAACCTGCGCCTGGTCGGCCTGCACAGCCACATCGGCTCGCAGATCTTCGAGATCGACGGCTTCGAGATCGCCGCGCGGCGCATGCTCGGCCTGCTCCGCGAGGCCATCGACAAATTCGGCATCGAGCGCACCGCACAGATCGCGACGCTGGATCTCGGTGGCGGACTTGGCATTTCGTATCTTCCGTCGGACGACCCGCCGCCGCTGGACCGGTTCGCGGCGAGCCTGCGCGAACTGGTCGCAGCCGAAGCCGAACGCGCGGGTCTGCCCACGCCGACGATCGCTGTCGAGCCCGGCCGCGCCATCGCGGGGCCCGGCACGGTGACGCTCTACGAGGTCGGCACCATCAAGGACGTCTCGCTGGACGGCGGTCTGCGCCGCCGGTACGTGAGTGTCGACGGCGGCATGAGTGACAACATCCGGCCCGCGCTGTACCAGGCCGACTACGACTGCCGTCTGGTCTCGCGGTCGTCGCAGGCCGGGCCGGTGGTCGCGCGCGTCGTCGGAAAGCATTGCGAGAGCGGCGATATCGTCATCCGGGACACCTGGATGCCCGCCGACGTCGGCCCCGGCGACCTGATCGCCGTCGCCGCCACCGGCGCGTACTGCTACTCGATGTCCAGCCGGTACAACCAGTTGACCCGTCCCGCGGTCGTCGCGGTGCGGGACGGACAGCCGCGCCTGATACTGCGCCGGGAGACGGTGGCGGACCTGCTCAGCTTGGAGGTGGAAGCGTGACGGCCAACGCGAAGAACGGCGTGTGGGGGACCGATCGCCCGATCGGGGTCGCGGTCCTCGGCATGGGCAATGTGGGCACCGAGGTCGTGCGCATCCTGCGCGAGCACACCGAGGACCTGCGTTCCCGCGTCGGCGCGCCGGTGGTGCTCCGCGGGGTGGCCGTGCGCAGCCTCGACACCGACCGCGGCATCCCCGCGGACCTGCTCACCACCGACGCGGACGCGCTGGTCGCCCGCGACGACGTCGACCTGGTGGTGGAGGTGATCGGCGGCATCGATCCGCCGCGCCGGTTGATCCTGGCCGCGCTGAATGCGGGCAAATCCGTGGTGACCGCGAACAAGGCGCTGCTGGCCGACTACACCGGCGAGCTCGCCGCCGCGGCCGAAGCCAGTCGCGCCGATCTGTACTTCGAGGCCGCCGTCGCGGGCGCCATCCCCGTGGTGCGCCCGCTGATCCAGTCGCTGGCGGGCGACCGGGTGAACCGGGTCGTCGGCATCGTCAACGGCACCACCAACTTCATCCTCTCCGCGATGGACGAGACCGGCGCCGACTACTCGCAGACGTTGGCCGAGGCCACCCGGCTGGGCTACGCCGAAGCCGACCCGACCGCCGACGTGGAGGGCTACGACGCCGCGGCCAAGGCCGCGATCCTCGCCTCGCTGGCGTTCCACACCCGGGTCACCGCCGCCGATGTCTACCGCGAGGGCATCTCGCGGATCACCGCCGAGGATCTGGAAACCGCCTCCGCGCTCGACTGCACGGTCAAACTGCTGGCCATCTGCGAGCGGGTGGACGCGGGTCCCGGCGAGCCCGGACCGGAGGACGGCGGCAAAGAGCGCGTCTCGGTGCGCGTCTACCCGGCGCTCATCCCCCGCAAGCACCCGCTGGCCGCGGTGACCGGTGCGTTCAACGCGGTGGTCGTCGAGGCGGAGAACGCCGGGCGGCTGATGTTCTACGGGCAGGGCGCGGGCGGCGCTCCGACCGCGTCGGCCGTACTCGGCGATCTGGTGATGGCGGCACGGAACAAGTTCTATGGGGGTCGCGCTCCCGGCGAATCGGTTTATGCTGAGCTACCGATCGCGCCGATCGGCGATACGCCCACCCGCTATCACGTGAACCTGCAAGTCGAGGACCGTCCTGGAGTCCTGGCCGCGGTGGCGGGCGAATTCGCCAAACACGGGGTGAGCATTTCGACCGTCCGTCAAGAAGGGCACGGCTCGGGTGCGCGCCTGGTCGTGGTGACCCACCACGCCGTGGAGTCGGCGCTCGCGGACACCGTGGCCGCACTGGCGGGAATGGCATCCGTCACATCCGTGACCAGCGTTCTGAGATTGGAAGGCACCGAAGAATGACCACAGCGTCGCGCAACGACTCCATGAGGGGCGGCGGCCGGGAGACGGGCGGGCACACGACCGGCGTCGCGCCACAGGCAGGGGTGCACTCCCGCTGGCCGGGCCTGATCGCGGCCTACCGCGACCGGCTCGCCGGCGCGGCCGACTGGGAGCCGGTCACGCTGTACGAGGGCGGAACGCCGCTGGTGCCCGCGCCGCACCTGTCCGAGATCACCGGTTGCGAGGTCTACCTGAAGGTCGAGGGCCTGAACCCGACCGGCTCGTTCAAAGACCGCGGCATGACGATGGCGATGACCGACGCCAAGTACCGCGGCCAGAAGGCGGTGCTGTGCGCGTCCACCGGCAACACTTCGGCATCCGCCGCGGCGTACGCCACCCGCGCGGGCATGAGCTGCGCCGTGCTGATTCCGCAGGGCAAGATCGCGATGGGCAAGCTGGCCCAGGCCGTGATGCTCGGCGCGAAGATCATCCAGGTGCAGGGCAACTTCGACGACTGCCTCGAACTCGCCCGCAAGGTCACCGCTGACTTCCCCAGCATCGGACTGGTGAACTCGGTGAACCCGGCCCGCATCGAGGGCCAGAAGACAGCGTCCTTCGAGATCTGCGACGTGCTCGGCAAGGCCCCCGACGTGCACGCCCTTCCCGTCGGCAACGCGGGCAACATCACCGCCTACTGGCGTGGCTACCGGGAGTACTACGCCGACGGCGTCACCGGCGGGCTGCCGCGCATGCTCGGCGTGCAGGCGGCGGGCGCGGCCCCGCTGGTCAACGGCGCCCCGGTGAAGGATCCCGAGACCATCGCCACCGCGATCCGGATCGGCGCGCCCGCCTCCTGGAACGGCGCGGTCGAGGCCAAGGAGCAGTCCGGCGGCGCTTTCCGCGCCGCCACCGACGAGGAGATCCTCGACGCGTACCGCCTGGTCGCGGCGACCGAGGGCGTGTTCGTCGAGCCCGCGTCGGCGGCCAGCGTGGCCGGTGTGCTCGCCGCACGCAAGGAGGGCTGGCTGGCTGCCGGGCTCACCGTGGTGTGCACCGTGACCGGCAACGGTCTCAAGGACCCCGACACCGCGCTGTCGGGCATGCCCAAGGTGCAGCCGATCTCGGTCGATCCGGTCGCGGTCGCCGCCGAATTAGAGCTGGCCTGAGTTGAATTCGCGCGACAGCCAGGTCATGAGCGCGACGCTGCCCGCCGGTCTGACCGTGACCGCCCGGGTGCCCGCGTCCACCGCGAACCTCGGTCCCGGGTTCGACTCGCTCGGTATGGCATTGGGGATCTACGACGAAATCCAGGTGCGCACTACCGATTCCGGGCTCACCATCCGGGTCGAGGGTGAGGGTGCCGACGATGTGCCTTGGGGCCCTTCGCATCTCGTGGTCCGCGCGATCGAGCGCGGCCTGGAGTCGGCCGGGGTGTGGGCCGACGGCCTCGATGTGGTGTGCCGCAACGTGATTCCGCATTCGCGCGGCCTCGGGTCCTCGGCCTCGGCGGTGGTCGGCGGACTTGCCGCCGGGTGCGCCCTCGCCGCGAAGCTGGACTCGGCGCCGGCCACGCCTGCCGACAGATTGGTGCAGCTGGCAGCGGAATTCGAGGGGCATCCGGACAACGCGGCGGCCAGCGTGCTCGGCGGGATCGTGGTCTCGTGGACCGAGAGCGATCGCCCCGCCGACGAGGCCCCGGGCACGGAATACCACGGTCGCGTCTACCGCGCGGTGCGGCTGGAGGCGCATTCGGCACTGCGCCCGGTCGTGCTGATCCCGGAGGAGCGCTCGTCCACCGCGCACACCCGCGGCCTGCTGCCCGACGTCGTGCCGCACGGCGACGCGGCGTTCAACGTCAGCCGCGCCGCGCTGGCCGTGGTGGCGCTCACCCAGCGTCCCGACCTGCTGCTGCCCGCCACCGCGGACCGCCTGCACCAGGCCCAGCGTGCGCCCGCGCTACCGCTGACCACCGCCTGGATCACGCGCCTGCGCACGGCGGGCATCGCGGCCACCGTCTCCGGGGCGGGACCGACCATCCTGGCCCTGGGGACCAGCGAATTTCCCGCGGAACTCCGCGAACTGGCGGCGGTCGACGGCCTGCGCGTAGTGGAGCCGGGAATCGCCGAAGGCGTCCTGATCGACTGACGGCGAGTCTGTCTTGCCGAGATTCGCAATGGACAGCTATTCTGGGCAGGTCCGTACATCGTGCGCATCAGACGCCGGTGCTTCATCAGGGCAATCGCTCCAGCAGGCTCCAGGCTCGAGCCTCCAGGCCATGGGGGTGCTGCGTAGCTGCGCAACTGGAATGATCTCTCCCCACCTTTCACCAATGGTGGAGAAGCCGCCGGTCCGGCGGGGCAGGTGATACGGCACACAGCGCCCGGACGGACGCATCCCAGTCCGGCAGAATGCCCGGGCTGCGGGACGAACCCTCGAAACAGCACACGGCGATCGAGGGAAGGAAAGGATTTCCGTGACAGATACGGACCTGCTCGCGACACCCGGCGTGGAATCGAACCCGACGGGCGAGCGCGATAGTGAATCCGGACAGATTTCGAAGATGAGCGAACACACCGACGTCGCACGATCGGGGCTGACTGGAATGTTGTTGCCGCAGTTGCGTGCGCTCGCGGGGGAGCTCGGTATCCGAGGCACCTCCGGGATGCGCAAGGGCGATCTGATCGCCGCCATCAAGGAAAATCAGGCCGCGGGCAAGGCGGCGAAGGCGGAGAAGCCCGCCAAGAGCGAGGCCAAGTCCGCGGCAACCGCGAAGGCCGACGCCCCCGCGAAGACCGCCGCTCCCGCTGAGCAGGCGCCGGCCAAGGCCGAGCAGGCGACCCTCGACGTGACGCCCGCGGCTTCGGCCGCGCCCAGCGAGGCTCCCGCCCCGGCGAAGACGGCCCCCGCCGATTCCGCGCCCGCCGCCGAGGCGGCGTCGTCCACGGCGACCGAGACCACCGAGGAGTCCGGCCGAGACAGCGGCCAGCGTGGCCGCGGTCGGCAGCGGCGCGGCCGTGACCAGGCGCGATCCGCGACCGATACCGCGCAGGCCGAGACGCGTACCGAGGAACCGAAGCAGGACGCCGAGCAAGGTGGCGAGCGCCGCCGCGACCGCGGCCAGAGCGACCGTGGCCAGGGTGAGCGTGGCCAGGGTGAGCGTGGCCAGGGTGAGCGTGGCCAGGGTGAGCGCGGCCAGGGCGAGCGTGGCCAGCAGAGCCAGAACGGCAGCGCGGGTGGCCGCGGCGGCGACGACGACGAGGGCGGTCGCGGACGGCGCGGACGCCGCTTCCGGGAGCGTCGTCGTGGGCGTGACCGCGACGGCGGCGGCGGTGGCGGCGAGACCCGCGAGCTCGAGATCCGCGAGGACGACGTCCTCCAGCCGGTCGCGGGCATCCTCGATGTGCTGGACAACTACGCCTTCGTCCGCACCTCGGGTTACCTGGCCGGGCCGAACGACGTCTACGTGTCGATGAACCTGGTCCGCAAGAACGGCCTGCGCCGCGGTGACGCGATCACCGGCGCGGTGCGCGCCCCCCGCGACGGCGAACAGTCCAACCAGCGCCAGAAGTTCGATCCGCTGGTGCGGCTGGACACGGTCAACGGCGGCGACGTCGAGGCGGCCAAGCGCCGTCCCGAATTCGGCAAGCTCACCCCGCTGTACCCGAACCAGCGCCTGCGGCTGGAGACCCAGCAGAACAAGCTGACCACCCGGGTGATCGACCTGATCATGCCGATCGGCAAGGGCCAGCGCGCCCTGATCGTGTCGCCGCCGAAGGCCGGTAAGACCACGATCCTGCAGGACATCGCGAACGCGATCGCGACCAACAACCCCGAGTGCTACCTGATGGTGGTGCTGGTCGACGAGCGTCCGGAAGAGGTCACCGACATGCAGCGCTCGGTGAAGGGCGAGGTCATCGCCTCGACCTTCGACCGTCCGCCGTCGGATCACACCTCGGTCGCCGAACTCGCCATCGAGCGCGCCAAGCGCCTGGTGGAGATGGGCAAGGACGTCGTCGTGCTGCTCGACTCGATCACCCGGCTCGGGCGCGCGTACAACAACTCCTCGCCCGCCTCGGGCCGAATCCTCTCCGGTGGTGTGGATTCCACCGCGCTGTACCCGCCCAAGCGGTTCCTCGGCGCGGCCCGCAACATCGAGAACGGCGGCTCGCTGACGATCATCGCCACCGCCATGGTGGAGACCGGTTCGACCGGTGACACGGTGATCTTCGAGGAGTTCAAGGGCACCGGTAACGCCGAGCTCAAGCTGGACCGCAAGATCGCGGAGCGGCGGGTGTTCCCGGCGGTGGACGTCAACCCGTCCGGTACCCGCAAGGACGAGCTACTGCTCAGCCCCGACGAGGCGGGGGTACTGCACAAGCTGCGCCGCGTACTGTCCGGCCTGGACTCGCACCAGGCGATCGATCTGCTGATCGACCGTCTGAAGAAGTCCAAGAACAACCTCGAGTTCTTGATGCAGGTGAGCAAGACCGCGCCGGGCGCGCTCGACGAGTGAGTAGCGGCGCCAGGTCGGCGCCGTGACAACGGCCGAAAGGGTCCCGCTGATGCGGGACCCTTTCGGCGTCCGGGGAGCGAAGAATACGAGGCCGACCGTGGCCGCGCCGCCGATGAGGAGAGCGATGATCAGCGCGCAGGGCCCGACGTCGGGATCGGGGGCGGCGGATTCCGAGGTGTGGACGTACACGGCGTTCTTCGGCGCGGGATAGTTCGGGTTCGCGGGGAGCGCGGATACACCGACGGCCACCGAGAGAAACAGCAGAACGAAAATCGCGGCCGCGATCCGGACGTTCACGGGGTCTCCTTCCTGTCTCGGCACGCCGATGTGCACCAGGTCTGCCACTCTATGAACGAATTCGTTCACATTCGTGAGTAGCGGACTACCCGACTTCAGGGTCCAGGAGGTGGCGCGGATTCGCGTGCCCGGACTTCCGGGGGCGCGAACGATGGGGGAGTACCTGGGGTGGGAACAAACCACTCGCCAGGGGCGTTTTGGGAGCGTAACGGCAGTTCTGGCATACTGAACGGTCGTTGCGTCTGCTCAGGTGAGCAGAGCTCCCGCCTAGTCGGTTCCGGTTCACGCTTCGCGTTCGCGCGGGCGACCCGGCGACCACAATCGAGAGGACATCCATGAAGGCAGGAATTCACCCGACGTATGTCGACACCACGGTCGTCTGTGGTTGCGGCAACACCTTCCAGACTCGCAGCACCAAGGAGTCGGGACACATCACCGTCGAGGTCTGCTCGCAGTGCCACCCGTTCTACACCGGCAAGCAGAAGATCCTCGACACCGGTGGCCGCGTGGCCCGCTTCGAGGCTCGTTACGGCAAGCGTGCCGGCAAGAAGGCCGACGCCAAGTAGCTTCCTCGCCGACGCCCGGTCCTGTCCCGCAGGCCGGGCGTCGGTGTTTTTGTATGGACAGCTACCAGGAGAAGGAAGCACTGTGACGCAACCGTCCGCCATCGACGACATTCTGGCCGAGTACGCCGGCTTGGAGACGCAGCTGTCCGATCCGTCGCTGCACAACGATGCGGGCGCCGCGCGCCGGGTCGGCAAGCGATTCGCCGAGCTGGCCCCGGTCATGGCCACCTATCGCAAGCTCGAGACGGCCCGCGGCGACTTGTCCGCCGCGCGGGAACTCGCCGCCGACGACGCCGCGTTCGCCGCGGAGATCCCGGATCTGGAACGACAGGTCGAGGAACTGGAACAGGCCCTCGCCGACCTGCTGGCCCCGCGCGACCCGCACGACGGCGACGACGTCGTGCTCGAGGTCAAGTCCGGCGAAGGCGGCGAGGAGTCCGCGTTGTTCGCCGCCGACCTGGCCCGCATGTACGTGCGGTATGCCGAGCGCCACGGCTGGAAGGTCGAGATCCTCGACGCCGCCCTGTCGGACCTGGGCGGATACAAAGAGGCGACGCTGTCGATCAAGAGCCGCGACGCGGCGCGCGACGGTGTCTGGTCGCGATTCAAGTTCGAGGGCGGTGTGCACCGGGTGCAGCGCGTCCCGGTGACCGAATCGCAGGGCCGCATCCACACCTCGGCGGCGGGCGTGCTGATCTACCCGGAACCCGACGAGATCGAAGAAGTGCAGATCGACGAGTCCGATCTCCGCATCGACGTGTACCGCTCCTCCGGCAAGGGGGGTCAGGGCGTCAACACCACCGACTCCGCGGTGCGCATCACCCACCTGCCTTCCGGCATCGTGGTCACCTGCCAGAACGAGCGTTCCCAGCTGCAGAACAAGGCGCGCGCCATGCAGGTCCTCGCGGCGCGTTTGCAGGCACTGGCGGAAGAACAGGCCGATCAGGAGGCCGCGGCGGGCCGCGCCAGCCAGATCCGCACGGTGGACCGCTCCGAGCGCATCCGCACCTACAACTTCCCGGAGAACCGGATCACCGACCATCGGATCGGCTTCAAGGCGCATAACCTCGACGCCGTGCTGGACGGAGAACTCGACGCGCTGCTCGACGCTCTGGGGAAGGCGGATCGCGAAGCGCGTATGGCCGCGGAATGATCGTCCTTCGGGCAGAGTCGGTGTCATGTCCACGAGCCGAGTAGCGCTGCGCCCCGTCATCAACGACGCCATCGAGACGTTACGGATCGCCGGGGTGCACAGCCCGCGGGCCGACGCCGAACATCTCGCCGCGCACGTCCTCGGCGTGGAGCGGACAAGGCTGGTGCTGACGCCGCTCGTCCCGCCCGGCAAGTTGGACGAGTACCGCGAGTTGGTCGCCCGCCGGGCACGGCGAATCCCGTTGCAGCACTTGACTGGAACGGCCGTGATGGGTGCGCTCGATCTCGCGGTGGGCCCCGGCGTCTTCGTGCCGCGCCCGGAGACCGAGTTGCTGTACGCCTGGGCGCTGGCGCAGTTGGAGGCGCTGCCGCACGATCACACGCCGATCGTCGTCGACCTGTGCACCGGATCGGGCGCGCTCGCACTGGCCCTCGCGCACGCGCGCCCCGACGCCGAAGTGCACGCCGTGGAACTCGATCCCGCCGCGCAGGTCTGGGCCCGGCGCAACGCCGACGACCGGATCGCCGCGGGCGATACCCCGATCACCCTCTACGCCGACGACGCCACCGATCCCGGCCTGCTCACCGACCTGAACGGCCGGGTGGACATCGTCGTGTCCAACCCGCCCTACATCCCCGAGGGCGCAGGTCTCGACCCCGAAGTGGCCGAGCACGATCCGTCCGTCGCCTTGTTCGGCGGCCCGGACGGATTGTCGGTAATACGCGGCATGATCCCGAACATCACCCGGCTGCTGCGCCCAGGCGGCGCCACCGCCATCGAGCACGACGACACCAACGGCTCCGGCGTAGCCGCCCTCCTCACCGCCACCGGCGCCTTCACCGACGTCGTCGAACACCCCGACTTGGCAGGCAAACCCCGCTTCGTCGCCGCCACCCACACGTGAGGGAGTCTTCCGCGCGGTTCTTCGCGTGGGGCACCGAATTCGTGTGGTCTTGCCCGGCTCCTGTGATGCCGACCACGTCCATTCCTCTGATGACGGCGTCGTCTGACGACGTGCCGCCGGATGAAGCAACGACGATGCCCTGCGCGATCCGAGACTTTTCCGGCCGCACTGGCGTGCGCGGGACGATTCGCGATCGTTCGCTATGCCGGGAACTGGGCTCAACGGATCGGCGCGGCCTCCGCACGGCACTGTGCGCTGCCGAACGGAGGGATTTGCACTCGGCGACTATGGCGTGCGCGGCACTGTAGAGCTGGCCAACTGCAAGGCCCGCACTCGAGACGATCGCGAGCGCGCCGCGTATCGCACCGAGCCGCAAAGTCGCCTCGAGGATGCTCCCGATGCGCGGCGACAGCCGCCGCATCCCACGTGACGACTGATTTCGTAAGCACATGGGTAACTCGCCGGGCACGCCCAGAACTCGCTCGGCACCCGGCGCAAGACCTGAACGCAACTCTCGTTTCACCCCACTAGTACGGCCTGAATACGCGGAGAGGCGGGGGAGCATGCCAGGATGGTTGCCGTGAGTACCGTCTACGACTGCGCGGATCCCGACTCGCGCGCCGCGGGACTGTCCGCAGCCACCAGCGCCCTGAAATCCGGACGTCTGGTCGTGCTGCCCACCGACACCCTGTACGGGCTGGGCGCCGACGCGTTCGATTCGACCGCGGTGAGCTCGTTGCTCGCGGCCAAGCGCCGCGGCAGGGACATGCCGGTGCCGGTGCTCGTCGGGTCCTGGCACACCATCGACGGCCTGGTGTTCTCGGTGCGCCCGCAGGCGCGCGAGCTGATCCGGGCGTTCTGGCCTGGCGGTCTGAGTCTGGTTGTGCAGCAAGCGCCTTCGCTCGCGTGGGATCTCGGCGACACCCGCGGGACGGTGATGTTGCGGATGCCGCTGCACCCGGTCGCGCTCGAACTGTTGCGCGAGGTCGGCCCGCTGGCGGTGTCCAGCGCCAACGTGTCCGGGCAGCCGCCGGCGAAGACCGCCGCCGAGGCACGCGATCAACTCGGCGATCTGGTCGGCGTCTATCTGGACGGCGGCCCGGCCGAACACGCGGTCGCCTCCACCATCGTCGACCTGACCGCCGATCAGCCGCGCATCCTGCGCGTGGGCGCGGTGCCCGTCGCCGACATCGCCGAGGTGCTCGGCATGTCGCCGGAAGCGCTCAGCGGCGCCGCGCAGCTCGGATGATGGGTTCGAGCGCCGTCGTCCCGCTCCGGGAGCTGCTCGTCGTGCTGCTCATCTCCGCGGTGGTGACGTTCCTGGCCACCGGTGGGGTGCGGGTGCTGGCGATCGGCTTCGGCGCGGTGGCCGTGCCGCGTGACCGGGACGTGCACGTCAAGCCGATTCCGCGGATGGGCGGCGTCGGCATGTACATCGGTGTGGTCGCCGCGGTGCTGTTCGCCCACCAGCTGCCCGCGCTGCGCAGCGGCTTCGACTACAAACCCAACATCCCGATCGCCGTGCTGGTGGCTGCCACGATCATCGTGCTGGTCGGCATCGTCGACGACCGCTGGGGACTCGACGCGCTGACGAAGTTCGCGGGCCAGGTGACGGCGGCGGGCGTGATGGCCGTCATGGGATTGGGCTGGTATGTGATCTACAACCCGTTCAGCAACACCACGGTGGTGCTGGACGGATTGCAGGGCGGGCTCGTTACGGTCGCGGTCACCGTCACCCTGGTCAACGCCATGAACTTCGTCGACGGCTTGGACGGCCTCGCGGCGGGCTTGGGGCTGATCGCCGCGCTGGCGGTTTTCGTGTTCTGCCTCGGTCTGATGAACGAGCAGGGCGGCTCGGTCGACACCTACCCGCCCGCGTTGCTCGCCGCCGCGCTCGCGGGTGGCTGCCTCGGATTCCTGCCGCACAATTTCCAGCCCGCGCGCATATTCATGGGCGACTCCGGTTCGATGTTGATCGGGTTGATGCTGGCCGCGGTCTCGACCGGCGCCTCGGGGCGAATCCCCCTGCAGGGATACGGTCCGCGCGACATCGTCGGTCTGCTTTCTCCGCTGTTGCTGGTCGGCGCGGTGATGTTCATTCCGGTGCTGGACCTGTTGCTCGCCATTGTGCGACGGGTTCGCGCGGGCGTCAGTTTCTCGACGCCGGACAAAATGCACTTGCATCATCGCTTGCTGCAGATCGGCCATTCCCATCGCCGCGTGGTGTTGTTGATCTATTTGTGGGTCGGTGTGCTCGCGTTCGGCGCGGTCGGCACCTCGCTGATGGATCGCAGGCTGGTCGTGTTGCTGATGGCGGGCGGGCTGGTTTTCGCTTTGGTGATCACCGCTATTCCGGGGCTGCGGCGTGGGGACCCGGCGGGCGACGGATCGGCGTCCGGGTAAAGTCGGCGACTGTGAGCTTCACACCCGAACCCGTCCCCGGCCCCGACGCGCCGCTGCGGTCCGCGCTGCGCTACGGACTGATCGGCTTGGGCGTGCTGGTGGTCCTGTCGGTCGCGCTGGGCGCGGCCGTCTCGGGTGTCGCCGGCGTGTGGGGCGCGGTGCTCGGCGCCGCGATCGGCGGCGGCTTCATCCTCACCACCGCGGCCGTGGTGCTGTTCGGCGCGAAACTGCCGCCGAGCACCGCGGGGCTGGTCATGCTGGTCAGCTGGGTGGGGAAGGTCCTGGTGGCGCTGATCGTCGTCGGGATCCTGCACCGATTCGACTTCTACGACCGGGTCGTGTTGTTCCTCACCGTGGTCGGCGCCCTGGTGATCGTGCTCGGTGCGGAGACGTACGGCGTTGTCCGGCAGAAGGTTCCGTACGTGACGACGACCGACTCGGAACCCACGTCCGATACCCGCCAGTAACGAAAAACCCCCCACCCCCTACACGCTGTCGTAGATGACTTGGTAAAGTGTTGGTAAGCAAGCGACCAAGTCGGGGATCAGTGAGGGGTCACCGCCGAGATCCCCTGCATGGGCCGCTATGCTTACTGCCGTGCCGGGCTCCGAGGGGTGTTCCGGTTCTGCATGTCGACGAATGTCGCCGACACACGTACAGACGCCTGGTGGATTTCGAACCACCGCACAGCTGCTGACGAACTTCGAGCCGACCTGAGTCGACCCAAATTGATCGTCAATGTCCGATCGAACCGCGGGAATGACCGTACCCGCGGCCCGAACACGGGAGAGAACGCTGAGCGTCACCACTCTGGCGGCCGAGTTCCACGCGCCGTCGCTTACCGACTTCTTCCCTCCAGCTGTGCTGTTCGAGGGAACGCCGTTCGAACTCGATCGATTGATGCTGATCCGCATTCTGATGACGGCTGTTCTCTCGGTCGTGATGGTGCTGGCATTCCGCTCGCCCCGGATCGTTCCGCGCGGCCTGCAGAATGTCGCCGAAATCGGCCTGGTCTTCGTCAAAGAGCAGATCTGCGACGAGGTCCTCGGCAAGGAAACGGGACGGAAGTTCTTCCCGCTGATCGCGACGATCTTCTTCACGGTCCTCTTTCTGAACTTCTCGGGTGTCGTTCCGGGGTTGAACATCTCGTCGAACGCCCGAATCGGCATGCCGCTGGTGCTGGCCGTCATCGCGTACCTGGCGTTCAACTACGTCGGTATCAGGAAGTACGGCTTCTTCAACTACATGCGCAGCAGCATCGTCGTTCCGAACGTTCCCCCCGCGCTGCATGTGCTGCTGATTCCGATCGAGTTCGTCTCGACCTTCATCCTGCGTCCGTTCACGCTGACCGTCCGACTCATGGCGAACATGCTGGCCGGCCACATCATGCTGGTGCTGTTCTTCAGCGCGACCTGGTTCTTCCTGTTCGACGCCACCTCGTGGATGAAGGTGTTCTCGCCGTTCTCGCTGGTCGCGGGACTCGGATTCACGCTCTTCGAGCTGTTGGTCATCTTCCTGCAGGCCTACGTGTTTGCGCTGCTGACCGCCGTATACATCGGACTCGCACAGCACGCGGCCGATCACTGACCTGACCGACACAACTACCGGAAAACCTGCTACACCACGCCGACCGGCGGGTGAGCAACAGAAAGGGAATGGAAGACTCATGAGCCTCGCTTACCTGGCCCAGGAAGCCGCCACGAACGAGAGCACCTTCAAGGGCCTGGGCGCCGTCGGCTACGGTCTCGCCGCGATCGGCCCCGGCATCGGCGTCGGCATCGTCGTCGGCAAGGCCATCGAGGGCATCGCGCGTCAGCCTGAGCTGCAGGGCACCATCCGCACCAACATGTTCCTCGGTATCGCGTTCACCGAGGCCCTCGCCCTTATCGGTCTCGTCGCCGGCTTCATTTTCTGATTCCGATGTACGAGTCAGTTTTGCTCGCGGCGGCGGAGGGAGAGGATGTGAATCCTCTCATCCCCGAAACGTACGACATCGTCTGGTCGATCGTCTGCGTCGTCATCATCGCGGCCCTGTTCTACAAGTACGTGGTCCCGCGCCTGATGAAGACGCTCGACGAGCGCTCGGACAAGATCGAAGGCGGCATCGCTCGCGCGGAAGCCGCGCAGGAAGAAGCTCAGCTCACCCTGCAGCAGTACCAGCAGCAGCTGGCCGAGGCCCGGCTCGAGGCCGCGCGCATCCGGGAGGACGCGCGCACCCAGGGCCAGGAGATCCTCGCGCAGATGCGCTCGGAGGCCCAGGCCGAAGCCGATCGCATCATCGCGGCGGGCCACACCCAGCTGGAAGCACAGCGCCAGCAGATCCTGACGGAGCTGCGCCACGAGGTCGGCCGCACGGCCGTCGACCTGGCCGAGAAGATCATCGGGCAGTCGGTTTCGGACGAGGCCAAGCAGGCCGCCTCGATCGACCGGTTCCTCGACGAGCTCGACCAGACCGACGCAGGCATCGGGGTCGGAAGGTAACGACGCGAAAGTGAGAAGCATGTACGCAGCGAGCCGCGAGGCCAGTGCCCGGTCTCGGGAGGCGCTTCGGGCCGCTCTGACCGGAAGCGACAGTGCTGCGGCCACGACGGGCTCGGAACTGTTCGCCGTTGTCGCCGTGCTGGACGACCAGCGTTCGCTGCGTGTGGCGCTCGCGGACGTGTCGGTGCCGGGTTCCGTGCGCGCGGAACTGTGCGAGCGGGTCTTCGGCGGCAAGGTCAGCGCTGCCACGCTGGCAGTGCTGACCACCGCGGTGGCCCAGGACTGGTCGCGCACCTCCGACCTGGTGGACACCTTGGTGCTGCTCGGCCAGGAGGCGTTGCTGGAGTCGGCGGCCCAGCGTGGCCGGCTCGAAGCGGTGGAGGACGAGCTGTTCCGGCTCGGCCGGATCATCAGCGACAACCCCGAGTTGGAGCAGGCACTGTCGGATCGGTCGCAGCAGGCCTCGGCCAAGAGCGAGCTGGTCAACCGGCTGCTCGCCGGTAAGACGGAGCCCATCACCCTGACCCTGGCGGAGCAGGTGGTGACCAGGCAGCGGTCGGGCATCAGCGCCGCCTTCGACGAGCTGGCCGACCTCGCGGCGGCGCGTCGCGATCAGATCGTCGCGCACGTGCGCGCCGCGATCGGGCTCAGCGAGCAGCAGCGCGACCGGCTGGCCGCGTCGCTGCGGCGCATCTACGGCAAGGCGACCACGGTGCACATCCAGGTCGACCCGAGTCTGCTGAGCGGAGTCGTGGTGCGCGTCGGTGACGACGTGATCGACGGCAGCGCACTCGGCCGACTGGAGAAGCTGCGCCGGGCCCTGACCTAGCGCGCTTCCACCACCCCCGACATTCCAGACCCAGACAGCGAGAGCAGGAAGAACATGGCGGAGCTGACGATCTCCTCCGACGAGATCCGTAGCGCGATCGAGAGCTACACCAAGAGCTACACCCCCGAGACCTCCATCGAAGAAGTCGGTGTGGTCACCGACACCAGTGACGGCATCGCGCACGTCAGCGGCCTGCCTTCGGCAATGGCCAACGAGCTGCTCGAGTTCCCGGGCGGCGTGCTCGGCGTCGCGCTGAACCTCGAGGACCGTGAGATCGGTGCGGTCATCCTCGGCGAGTACGCCGAGATCGAGGAGGGCCAGGAGGTCCGCAGGACCGGTGACGTGCTCTCGGTTCCGGTCGGCGACAAGTTCCTCGGCCGCGTGGTGAACCCGCTGGGCCAGCCGATCGACGGCCTCGGCGAGATCGAGTCCGAGGAACAGCGCGTGCTCGAGCTGCAGGCCGCCACCGTGCTGGAGCGCCAGCCGGTCGAGGAGCCGCTGGCCACCGGCATCACCGCGATCGACGCGCTGACCGCCATCGGCCGTGGCCAGCGTCAGCTGATCATCGGCGACCGCAAGACCGGCAAGACCGCGGTCTGCATCGACGCGATCCTGAACCAGAAGGCCAACTGGGAGACCGGCGACCCGACCAAGCAGGTGCGCTGCATCTACGTAGCCATCGGCCAGAAGGGCTCCACCATCGCGGGCGTCAAGGCCGCGCTGGAGCAGCACGGCGCGCTGGAGTACACCACCATCGTCGCCGCCCCGGCCTCCGACTCCGCCGGCTTCAAGTGGCTGGCCCCCTACACCGGTTCGGCCATCGGCCAGCACTGGATGTACCAGGGCAAGCACGTGCTCATCGTGTTCGACGACCTGACCAAGCAGGCCGAGGCGTACCGCGCCATCTCGCTGCTGCTGCGTCGCCCGCCGGGCCGCGAGGCCTACCCGGGTGACGTCTTCTACCTGCACTCCCGGCTGCTGGAGCGTTGTGCGAAGCTGTCCGACGAGCTGGGCGCGGGCTCGATGACCGGTCTGCCGATCATCGAGACCAAGGCCAACGACATCTCGGCGTTCATCCCGACCAACGTCATCTCCATCACCGACGGTCAGGTCTTCCTCGAGTCCGACCTGTTCAACAAGGGTGTCCGCCCGGCGATCAACGTCGGTACCTCGGTCTCCCGTGTCGGTGGCGCCGCCCAGACGAAGGGCATGAAGAAGGTGGCCGGTTCGCTGCGCCTCGAGCTGGCGCAGTACCGCGAGCTGGAGGCGTTCTCCGCCTTCGCCTCCGACCTGGACGCGGCCTCGCTGGCTCAGCTCGAGCGCGGCGCCCGCTGGGTCGAGCTGCTCAAGCAGGACCAGTACTCGCCGGTGCCGGTCGAGGATCAGATCATCTCGATCTACCTGGTCGACCGTGGCCACTTCGACTCGATCCCGGTCGCGGACATCCGCCGCTTCAACGCCGAACTGCTCGAGGAGCTGCACCGCAGCGCCGCCGACGTGTTCAAGGCGATCGAGGGCGGCAAGGTGCTCGCCGGCGAGACGGCCGAGCAGGTCGAGGCGGCGACCAAGAAGTTCTTGGGAACCTTCCTCACCTCCGACGGCACCCCCGTGGTCAACGAGGCCGAAGCCGGCCAGCTCGACCACGAAGAGGTCGAGTCGCTGTCGGTGACCCGCAAGCACGTCGAGAAGTAACGCGGGTCGGCAAATGCGCTATTCGATCCGCGGCATGCGCGACGGGCACGAGGGTGGCAGCGACCACCTCGTGCCCGGCGGATGCCGCCCATCCCACGCAGCGAATGAAGGGAGTGTGAACCGCTGATGGCAAGCTTGCGTGAATTGCGCTCCCGCATTCGTGGTGTGAATTCGATCAAGAAGATCACCAAGGCCCAAGAGCTGATCGCGACCTCGCGCATCTCCAAGGCCCAGGCCAGGGTCGCGGCCGCGAAGCCGTACGCGGAGGAGATCACCAAGGTCCTCAGCGAGCTGGCGAGCGCGTCGAAGAACCTTTCGCATCCGCTGCTGACCGAGCGCGCCAACCCGCGCCGGGCGGCCGTGCTGGTGATCACCAGTGACAGCGGCATGTGCGGTGGCTACAACTCGAACGTGCTCAAGCGCGCGGAAGAGCTGATGACCACCTTGCGTGACGAAGGCAAAGAGCCGGTGCTCTACGTCATGGGCAACAAGGGCCTGACGTACTACGCCTTCCGCAATCGCTCGTACGTGTCGGCGTGGACCGGGTTCTCGCAGCAGCCGAAGTACTCCGATGCTTCGTCCGCGTGCCACCACCTGGTCGACGCCTTCATGGCAGGCTCCGACGGGGCGGTGCCCGCTCCGAACGGGACGGGTGACATCGCCGGTGTCGACGAGCTGCACGTCGTGTACACCCGCTTCGTCTCGATGCTGACGCAGACCCCTGAGGTGCGCCGGTTGGCGCCGATCCAGGTGAGCTACGTCGACGAGAACTTCGACCTGGGTGAGGACATCGTGTCGGATTCACCGACCGCGGACGTCCACGCGCAGTACGAATTCGAGCCCGACGCCGATGTGCTGCTGGCGGCGCTGCTGCCCAAGTACGTCAACACGCGCATCTACGCGTCGTTGCTCGAGGCAGCGGCATCCGAGTCAGCGGCTCGGCGCACCGCAATGAAGGCCGCCACCGACAACGCCAACGAACTCGCGAGCGTGCTCCAGCGCGAGGCGAACTCGGTGCGCCAAGCCCAGATCACGCAGGAAATCAGCGAAATCGTCGGCGGCGTGAACGCGCTGGCGTCGAGCTCGGACCGCGACTGAGCGCCACCAGCGGCCTGAGCGACGGGCACGTAGAAGGCCCCTCGAAGGCCGCACATCGACACGGAGAGAACCAACACCAATGACCGCAGCTGTCACTCAAGACAACACGAGCCGGACCGGCGGCGCCGCAGGCCGCGTCGTCCGGGTCATCGGCCCCGTCGTGGACGTCGAGTTCCCGCGCGGAGCCATTCCCGAGCTGTTCAACGCTCTGCACGCCGAGATCACCCTGACCTCGGTGGCCAAGACCCTCACCCTCGAGGTCGCCCAGCACCTCGGCGACAACATCGTGCGCACCATCTCGATGCAGCCGACCGACGGCCTGGTCCGCGGTGCCACCGTCACCGACACCGGCAAGCCGATCTCGGTGCCGGTCGGTGACGTGGTCAAGGGCCACGTCTTCAACGCCCTCGGCGACTGCCTGGACACCCCCGGCCTCGGCCGCGAGGGCGAACAGTGGGGCATCCACCGCAAGCCGCCGTCGTTCGACCAGCTCGAGGGCAAGACCGAGATCCTGGAGACGGGCATCAAGGTCATCGACCTGCTCACCCCGTACGTGAAGGGCGGCAAGATCGGTCTGTTCGGTGGCGCCGGTGTCGGCAAGACCGTTCTGATCCAGGAGATGATCACCCGTATCGCGCGGGAATTCTCCGGCACCTCCGTGTTCGCCGGCGTCGGCGAGCGCACCCGTGAGGGCACCGACCTGCGCCTGGAGATGGAGGAGATGGGCGTCCTCCAGGACACCGCCCTCGTCTTCGGACAGATGGACGAGCCGCCGGGCACCCGTATGCGCGTCGCGCTCTCGGCCCTGACCATGGCCGAGTACTTCCGCGACGTGCAGCACCAGGACGTGCTGCTGTTCATCGACAACATCTTCCGGTTCACCCAGGCCGGTTCCGAGGTGTCGACCCTGCTCGGCCGCATGCCCTCCGCCGTCGGTTACCAGCCCACGCTGGCCGACGAGATGGGAGAGCTGCAGGAGCGCATCACCTCGACCCGTGGTCGGTCGATCACCTCGCTGCAGGCCATCTACGTGCCCGCTGACGACTACACCGACCCGGCTCCGGCGACCACCTTCGCCCACCTCGACGCGACGACCGAGCTCTCCCGCCCGATCTCGCAGAAGGGCATCTACCCGGCCGTCGACCCGCTGACCTCGACCTCCCGCATCCTGGAGGCCTCGATCGTCGGCGACCGGCACTTCCGGGTGGCCAACGAGGTGAAGCGGATCCTGCAGAAGTACAAGGAACTGCAGGACATCATCGCCATCCTCGGTATGGACGAGCTGTCCGAAGAGGACAAGGTGCTCGTCGGCCGCGCCCGTCGTCTGGAGAAGTTCCTCGGCCAGAACTTCATCGTGGCCGAGAAGTTCACCGGTCAGGTGGGTTCGGTCGTGCCGCTCGAGCAGACCATCGACGACTTCGACCGCGTCTGCAAGGGTGAGTTCGACAACTACCCGGAGCAGGCCTTCAACAGCTGCGGTGGTCTCGACGATGTCGAGGCGGCCGCGAAGAAGATCCTCGGAAAGTAGTCACCGATGGCGGAAATGTCAGTCGATCTCGTCGCGGTCGAACGACTGCTCTGGTCCGGCCAGGCGACGTTCGTCAGCGCGCAGACCACCGAGGGCCAGATCGGCATCATGGCCGGGCACGAGCCGTTGCTCGGCCAGCTGGTCGAGGGCGGCACCGTGGCGATCGTGGACACCGATGGTCAGCGGGTCGTCGCCGCGGTGCACGGCGGCTTCTTCTCGGTGACCGCGAACTCGGTTCGGGTGCTCGCCGAGTCGGCGGAATTCGCCGACGAGGTGGACGTCGAGGAGGCCCGCCGGGTGCTGGCCGACTCCGACGCCAGCGAGGAGCAGCAGCGAGCCGCTCAGGCTCGGGTGCGCGCGGTCGAGCAGAACGCGAACGCCTAGCAACAACCTGTCATCGAGAACGATCGCTGTCGGCGGTGAAGCTTCCTTCACCGCCGACAGCGTCTTTCAGGCGAGTCGGACACGGCCGGGGCATTTGTAAACTCGGGGCCGTGATTGAATGACCGCACGCGGTGTCAGCATCGGGCTCGGGGGCGAAAGCCCGCGAAACCACGAGAAGCTGGTACACCGCCAATCGAATGCCGTGGACGACACGGCGGCGGAGCGAAGGGACGTACGGCATTGCAAACCGGGATGGTTCTGCTGATCATTCTGGTGCTAACGCTCGTGTTCCTCGCCTTGGCCTCGACTTACCGCCTGATCATGTTGCGGCGCGGCGGAACTGCCGCGATCCTGCGCGTACTGCCCGCCCGCGGCGGTCAGGGGTGGCGGCACGGCCTGATCCGCTATGACGAGGATCGTCTCGTCTTCTTCAAACTCACCAGCCTGAAACTCGGCCCGGATTCCACCATCCGGCGTCAGGGCATCGAGATCGGCGATCGCCGCGGCCCCCGTGGCGACGAATACGACATCATGACCGACGACATCGCAGTGATCGCGGTGTCCGACCGCGCGGGCGACTTCGAGTTGGCCCTGGATCGCGACTCTTTGACCGCCTTCCTCTCCTGGGTGGAGTCCCGCCCCTCCGATCGCACCCGGCGGATGCCGGGGCTGTAGTTCCCGGTCCGACGGCTATCGGCGGCCCGAGCAGGCCGCGCCCGTTAGGGTTGTGCTGTGAGCGTGCATTTGACCCGGATCTACACGCGGACCGGCGATGACGGGACCACGGGATTGAGCGACTTCTCCCGGGTCGCGAAGACCGACCCACGCCTGGTCGCCTACGCCGACTGCGATGAGACGAACGCCGCCATCGGCGTCGCGATCGCCCTCGGCGGCCCGGACGAAACGATGCTCGCGGTGCTGCGACAGATACAGAACGATCTGTTCGACGCCGGGGCCGACCTCTCCACCCCGGTGGTCGCGGAGCCGAAGTACCCGCCGCTGCGGGTCACCCAGCCCTACATCGATCGGCTCGAAGCGTGGTGCGACGAGTTCAACGCCGGACTGCCTGCGCTCGATTCGTTCATCCTGCCCGGCGGTACCGCGCTGGCGGCCCTGCTGCACACCGCGCGTACGGTTGCCCGCCGTGCGGAGCGCTCGGCCTGGGCGGCGATCGAGTGCCATCCGGAGGACACCAACGCGCTGCCGGCCAAGTACCTCAATCGCCTCTCGGATCTGCTGTTCATCCTGAGCCGGGTCGCCAATCCCGGCGGCGATATCCTGTGGAAGCCCGGCGGGAAACGGCCGGGCGTCTGATCGCGTAGCACCCGAGGCGAGTACCCGAGCGATCACTGGGTATTGCCGGCAAGGTGACGAGACCACCTCGTCGATCGCAGTACGCCCATCCCGCGGCACTCGCTCCAACGGCGAAAACGTCCGGAGGCGAGGGGAGTCGTGGAGAGGCGGCACCGGAGTGCGCCGCCCCAACTATCCTTGCACCAACAGTGCGCCGAATACGCGGAGAGGCGGCATGGAACGGTTTTTGGTTACCGGCGGAAATCGACTCGTCGGTGAGGTCACGGTGGGGGGCGCCAAGAACAGCGTCCTCAAACTGATGGCCGCTGCGCTGCTGGCCGAGGGCACCACCACGATCACGAACTGCCCGGACATCCTCGACGTGCCGCTGATGGGTGATGTCCTACGCGGTCTCGGCTGCGACGTGACCATCGACGGCGGAGTGGTCGCCATCACCACGCCCGCCGAACCGAAGTATCACGCGGACTTCCCCGCGGTGACCCAGTTCCGCGCGTCGGTGTGCGTGCTCGGTCCGCTGATGGCGCGGTGCAAGCGCGCCGTCGTGGCGCTGCCCGGCGGTGACGCCATCGGCTCCCGCCCGCTGGACATGCACCAGGCCGGTCTGCGCCTACTCGGTGCGACCAGCGAGATCGAGCACGGTTGTGTGGTCGCCAAGGCCGACGAATTGCAGGGTGCGCGCATCCGCCTGGATTTCCCCTCGGTCGGCGCGACCGAGAACATCCTCATGGCGGCGGTGCTCGCCGAGGGCGAGACGGTGATCGACAACGCCGCGCGCGAGCCCGACATCGTCGACCTGTGCAACATGCTCGTCCGGATGGGCGCGCGGATCAGCGGCGCGGGCACGTCGGTGCTCACCATCCAGGGGGTCGAACGGCTCGAGCCCACCACGCACCGCGTCATCGGGGACCGCATCGTCGCCGCGACTTGGGGCATCGCCGCGTCGATGACGCTGGGCGACATCCGCGTCACCGGTGTGAATCCCAAGCACCTGTCGCTGGTGCTGGACAAGCTGCGGTCCGCGGGTGCGCGCATTTCGTTCGAGCAGGACGGCTTCCGGGTGGTCCAGGCGGAGCGTCCGCGCGCCGTGAATTTCTCGACCCTGCCGTTCCCCGGTTTCCCGACCGACTTGCAGCCGATGGCCATCGGGCTCGCGTCGATCGCGGACGGGACCTCGATGATCACCGAGAACATCTTCGAGGCGCGCTTCCGGTTCGTGGAGGAGATGATCCGGCTCGGCGCCGACGCGCGCACCGATGGGCACCACGCGGTGGTCCGTGGGATTCCGCGGTTGTCGAGCGCTCCGGTGTGGTCGTCGGATATTCGAGCCGGCGCGGGTCTGGTGCTCGCGGGCTTGGTCGCCGACGGGACCACCGAAGTGCACGACGTCTTCCACATTGATCGCGGATATCCGAATTTCGTCGAGCAGCTGCAGGCCCTCGGTGGCGATGTAAGGCGCGTCGGCGTCGCGGATTGAGTGCCGCGGCGTTCGGGTCGGTGGCGAGTTACCGAAAGCGTTCCGGAAAATGCGTGCTGACCAGGCGATTTGACATGGTGCACGCAGACACGTAACTTATTCCAAGTCAGAGCGACACGGACACCGACCCGGAGCCGAGAAGCTGAGCGGAAACGCTGAGCGGGAGGCCAGGGAAACGAGGTAGGACGAGGAGCGCCTGACGGTCACACTAGCTCGAACGAGACCTCAGTTTGCAACTGGGTTCACGGCTGAGCTAAGCTGGAAAAGTTGCTTCACCGATCAATCGGCTCAAACCGGGCGATGGTGTGTGCGTGTGTTCTTTGAGAACTCAATAGTGTGTCGATGAATGTCAGTGCCAAATATTTTTTGGTTCCGGCCTTTTCACCCCCCGTGTGGAGGGTCGGACATTTTTAGTCAGCTAATTTCCGGCTGGCGATTGTTTTGCTGGGTTTTCGGACTCTAGTTTAGATATTTCTGATTCACCTTTCGGGGTGTTTCGAGAGTCTTCAACGGAGAGTTTGATCCTGGCTCAGGACGAACGCTGGCGGCGTGCTTAACACATGCAAGTCGAGCGGTAAGGCCCTTCGGGGTACACGAGCGGCGAACGGGTGAGTAACACGTGGGTGAT